>CABUIX010000018.1 GCA_902491795.1 uncultured Bacteroidales bacterium
TACATGTGGCCTGGATATGATATGGCTACTGCCGTTCTTTCTTCCGACGGAAATTCAGCGGATGTGACTGGCCTTTCATACGATTTTACATCTCAGGGCTACAAGAAGGTGAACATTGCCAGCATGGAGGTAATGGCAGTCGCTTCCGATGAAAGCAACTATGTATGGACATTCGTGGGCGATGTGCCTTCTTTGCCCATGACCATGACAAAGACGGCCGAAACAGGCACAACCGCTGTCAAGAGCGTTGCCAAGCCTTCACGTTTCTCTGCTTCAAGGAATTCCGTCAAATCTGGCTTCGCAGTTCCTTATGTCTGCAGAAGTTCAAGATAATTGTCGATCGCTTCATGATTTTAGGCCGGTCCCATAAGGGCCGGCCTTTTTTTTTCAGATTATTTGATGTTCATAGCCAATGTCTTGATAATTTTTTTTAAATTTAGGTCGTTAAAAAATCTTATACCAAAAATTTAAAGTCATGAGAAATCAAGTACTTTACTCGATGCTCGGCATGGCTGTCCTGTTCCTTGTGAACGGGTGCCAGAAGCCGGTGCAGCCCGACCCCACTCTGGAATTGAGCCAGACCGAGGTCGCAGTACCCGCAGAAGGCGGCACTTATTCTGTCGCTTTCAAAGTTACCAACCCCAAGGATGGAGCCGAAGTTACGGTGGCGGCTCCTGAAGTTGACTGGGTGACGAATGTCATTGTCGGTGAGAGCGACATCACTTTTGATGTTGCAAAGAACGAGACGACGGAAGCCAGAACGGCAAAAGTCGCTGTTTCCTATCCTGGAATCGAACCTGATGCAGAATTCACGATTTCACAGGAGGCAGGTGAGCCTGCTCCGTTTGTGATCACTGTCAAGAACATTACGGAGACCACGGCCACATATGACATCATTCCCAATGATCCCAAGATGACATATGTTTGTTTTGCCACATCTCAGGAATATATTGACTTCAACGGGCTCACTACCGATGATGCGCTTTATGCTGACGATATGGAATATATCGACAGCCAGATTGCCTACGGCTATTCTTTCGAAGATTTCACTGCTACCGGAGAGCTGATAGACAGTCCTGTTTCCGGAATGATGCCCAACAGCGAATATGTTGTATATGCCTATGGAGTTAATCCTGACACGCATGCCAGACTGACGGACATTGTTTATGCAAGATTCACGACTCTCGCCGTGGAAATGATTGACGCAAGCTTCTCATTCAGTGAACCTGAAGTCAATGGTCCCGTCGTTACGGTAACGGTTACGCCGGACAATTATGACGGATACTGGACAGCCTATGCGTTTGAGACCTCATCTCTTGATTCCGAGACTTCACTTTACGATCTCTGCAACGAGAACTGGTCCAGCATCCTCTCAATCTTCCAGATGTTCGGTTACACGGCTGAGGAGACTCTTGAGATGAACTGCCTGAAGGGAGAAAAGACAATATCATTTGAGCTGGATCCTTCAACTGCTTACACGATTGCCGTATTTGCCGTTAATGACAAGGCTCTTGCTGCTTCAGATCCTTCTACGCTTGAGGTTACCACCGGAGCTGTTGAAGCTTCAGACAACGTGATTACGATTGAGGTTACTGACATAACGGGAACCAGCGCTATGGTGGCCTTCAATCCAAGCAATGACGATCCCTATGCATTCGACGTTTATCCTTCAGAGAATTTTGAGGGCTTGAGCGACAGCGAGATACTCAGCATGTGCGCATCCAACAGCCCCAATGAAACTAGCGGCTACTTCAGCAGCAAGCTCACAGGAATTCAGCCTCAGACTTCATATACTGCGGTTGCATTCGGTTATCAGGCGGGCGTTCCCACAACTGATCTCTTCAAGTATACATTCACGACTGCTGATCCTGTCACTGGCAGCATTGATTTCGAGCTGAAGTTCGATGCATACTATGATGCAGTAGCGACAGCGGATGCTCTGCGTTCTGCCGGTTACACTAATGATGCTGAATACTTCGATTCAATGGTAGAGGCTGGAATCGATGCTCTGATGCCTGTAGAGGCAGTGACCACACCTAAGGTCGGCACTTTCTATTATGCCATCTTCGAAGATGTCGAGGGCAATCATACTGATGATCCCAATGAATATATCACCTATCTCCAGTATTACGGAAGCTCCAGCGATTCTGCATACTACAGCCTCTATTACGACATGCCTCTGTTTGCTGTCGGCGTGGCATTCGATGATACCGGAGAGCCCGGCCCTGTTTGGGTAAGCGAACCATTCACCTTGACCAAAGACGGTGTATCCGATCCTCAGGACTTCGTTGATTATCTGTACCCGTCATCTTCCACAACCTCTTTGAAGGCATTTGGCGCTTCGAAGGACAACAGGAGCTTTACGAGCATGAACTCTGCTTCACGCGTTGAGAGGTTCACTCCTTCTGCTGCACCTGCAAAGATTGCCGCATCCAACAAGGGAGGTGAGGTTATATGTGTACGTCCCGTCAATTTCAAGACACCTGACTTTACGGGCAAAGAAGCACACATTAACTCAAGACTCTGCGGAATCAGAAAATAATTTCTGAAATCAAGCATCAGGGCTGGCCATTTGGCCAGCCCTTTTTCTTTGTACGCCATTGATTGTATTCCAGGAATTGGACTCAAAAAAGCGAGGCCGACCAAACTAAACTGGCCGGCCTCGCTGATTGTTTGTGCTTTGTCAAAGTGTTGCTATCAGGGAAAGATTGATTCCGGTGTAAGCCGGAGTCATTCTGCAGACTCCTCCTGAGCAGAGATAGCCTTCCTTGAAGCGTCCTGCGTTGATTGCGCAGCGTATTTTGCCGTAAGAATAGCTTACGCTTCCGCTGGGGTAGTGGATTCCGGTGTCTCCGTAGTTCCACATGTCCTGAACCGATACGCTCCATCTGGGGGCCAAATTGTATTCAAGCAGGGCTGCTGCCCAGTTGCCATGGTCATTCTCGTCACCGAACAGATGCTGAAGCTCCATACGCAGGGAATTCTTGCGGTTGAACTTGTAGGTCATGTCCGCTACAATTGCATGTGAAACCAGAACTTCGGTTCCGGTCTGCTGGGCGAGTTCGTTTGACGTCTGCCAGGTGTAGAGCAATATCATCTTGAAGTCACTGCCGAACCAGCGTTCAAAATCTACGGTGAGATCCCTGAAAAGGAGGTCCTTGCTCCCGGACTTGTAATATGAGGAGAAGTTGGCATGAACTTTCATGCCTTTCTTCCCTCCAAGAGCGGTTCCTCTGCGGAAGTTGTAGTACAGGTCAGCCTGGCCTCCAATTTCGTCGCTCGTCGCGCTATATGGATTGAGTGAAGTGAGCAGATAAGTGTGCTGCTGCGTAAGAGCAGGAACATAGTTGATGTAGGTGTACATGCTGCTTTCTGTCCTCAGGCCCTGGAAGAAGGGATTGTCAAGCTTGCGGAAGGTAAGCAGTCCGCCAAAGCCGTTGCCCGTGTAGCTGAAATCAACCTGGATAGCCTTGCTGCGTCCGTTGTTAAGGTTATTGTAGAACGCGGGATCGCTGCGGCGGTCCATATATTCTCCCTTGAGCTGGAATCCCTCATATCCCAACATGAGACGGCCGGAGTATCCGGGACTGTGTGCCGACCATGATGGATCCGCGTTTGAAGGCTGGGCCTCGTATTTGTCGATCACGCTGCCTTCAAGCACGATGTCCATCTTGTTCATCTGAAGAAGCTTTGAGAGAGAGAATGACATGTCGGCGCCGGAAACCATGGCGTTCGAGTATTCGCGAACGTTGCGGACACGGCCGTACAGGCCTTTGACGGTCAGGAAATCACCGAAAGTATATCCCACACGGATACCTTGAAGTGCGTTGTTGATTCCGAGGTCCCTGTCCTCGTATGTACGGAAAAGAAGACCGTTGCCGAACTGCTCGTAAAGGCTTCCTACCCTTATGTCCCAGCCGTTGGATGCAAATCCTGCATAAAGGTCATAACTGAGGAAATTCTCGGACGAAAGTTGTCCGTCGAAATATCCCGAAACTGCAGGAAGATAGCCTTCAAGCTGGACTCCGGCGGTGAATCCTCCGTTGGAGTAGTCCAGCTTAAGGTAATTGTTGGAGCCGAAACGTCCTTCCGGAACAGTTGCGCCGGTTTCAGGATCGTTGAAATAGTAGGTTGTATTGGTCTCGAAACTGGCTGACAGGCTGCCGCCGTTGTCAGAATCTGCGAGGGCTGTGACCGCAGGTGCGGTCAACAGCCCCAGGCAGAATACAGAGACTATTGTTTGTCTGTGCATTATGTTTCCTCCTTTGTTATTCCTGAAGTTTCAGAATCTGGTCGAAGAGTTCCTCTTCACTTCCAGGTGTGTATCCTATGTGGGTGAAGACAATCTTGCCGTCCTTGTCAAGCACGAAAGCCGTAGGATCAATCTGGACATTCATCGCTCTTGCAAGGTCGCCGTTCTCGTCGAGGTAGTATGAGAAGTCGGACCATCCGCGGCCTTTTACCATAGGTGCAACCTTCGAAGATGACCTTGCATCGTCGCGGGCCACTGCAACGATCTTGAAATCGGCTTCGTCGGCCCAGTCTACGTACGCGTCGTTCATTGCTCCGAGTTCCTGAAGGCAGGGTTTGCAGGTCGTGCTCCAGAATGTCAGTATTACGGGAGTCGAGCCGTCAAGGGCTGACAGTATGCTGCATGCCTGCCCGTCGATATCCTTGACCTCGACATCCGGAAGAGTCTTCTGTGCGGAGCACAGCAGGGGAATCATGCACAGTAACGTGCAGAGGAGCAATTTAATTCGCATATTCATATCCGGTGCTTCCATTAAGGCCAATCTTGACAACGTTGTCTACAATTTGCCCATGATTCTGGTATATTACGTTCGTGACGGAGCCACGGAATGTTTCTTCATTTTCGTAGGTGACATATACCACCGCATACGCATTGTCCATATTTTCAATGACGTTTGAAGGAATCTTGTATTCGAGAGAATAGTTTACAATTCCGTTCGGAACTCCATATATCGGTGCACCTTCTGTTCCGGTGACAGCGCAGCGCTCCACGTAATCGTGTACATAGTCACTTCCTCCGGGATACTCCGTGAGATATGAGTGCTGCTCGGCTACCACACCGTCTTCAAGGATGAAAACATTGATCCAGTATGGCCTTGCCTCCTTGGTTGCAACAGAGCAGAGGAGCTTGAACACTCCGTCAGTCGTCTCGCTGACTGTAGAGATGGCGGTCTTTGCAGGCAATTCCTTGGCTGCTTCGTCGACAAGTCCGGTCAGCATTGTCTCTGCTATGCTTGGATCATAATTCTGAATCAGGCCATATGCGTTGACGAGTCCGGTGGGATAACCGCTGACATTGTACATTATTGCCAGATCATCGCCGCACTCGGAATATACGTCAGAATCTCCGCTGTGGATCGACATGGGGATAAACCTGTCCGGTTCAGCCTTTGCCGCACGTTTGTAGCTCTCAGCCATTTGAGGGCAGTAGCCGCACCACGTTGCAGTAAAACGCATTGCGAGAGTCCTGCGCAGGAACGGTGTCTCGAAATCGCTGATTTCGGCATCGTTTGAAAGGCTCTGGCTTACTGTGACGGTATAGTCCTTGCCACCGCAGCTTATTGTCAGGTTGCCGCTGCGGAGATTGCCGTCGGGATTCTCCTGGACATCAAGCACAACTCGGGCTGTCTGAAGTTTTGAGAGGGTGACGCCGTCTTCAAGGGTGTTGGAAGAGAGGTTGTACTCTATGTTCTTGACACTTGCCCAATTCTGGTCGAATGCTGCAGTGAATTCAGTGTTGGCGTTCACATAAACATATGTCTCACCGCCATTTCCGTTTGCGCTGACTTCATTGGAAGGAACTTCAATTCCTTCGACGCCGTACTGGGCCACATAGTATTTTACGGGTTCACTGCCGTTTACATTGATTTCAAAGCTTCCGGTTCTTTCAGCAAGGGCAGTATTTGATGAAGTCGCTTTTATGGTTATCTGGTTTTCTCCGGAGAATCCGCTGCGCGGTGATATGGAAAGCCAATCTATTTTGCTGACAATCTGCCAATTGTCATCAGGGTTGATGTCAAGGGTAGCAGCTGAAGCCGCTTCGCATGAAATAAATACGGTTTCACCGCTCAAAGGTTCTCCTCCTTCTCCTTCTCCGGGAGTTTTGCCCGTCTCGAGTTCAGTACAGGCGGCCAATGCAAGTGTTGCAAAGGCGGCAAATTTGATGAAAATTTTCATAATGTTTTGATTTATAAGAATTTGTACACTATCTAACAGTGATGTTCAATCTCTCCTGCGCCGGTCTGTCACAATTGACGTCGTTGCATGACATCCATTCGATGTCCACATAAACATTGTCAGACGAAGAGGGGAGTTTGACTTTCTGAGTAAAAGTGACAGGACCTTCGAAATATCCGACCTCCATCATGTAGTCCTTGTCATAGTATTTATGGAGATTTCCGGCTACTTCAATTCCTCCGACGAGCTCAGTACCGTTTGAGGTGTCGAACACGACGCTTGTGGCTGTAGGGCCGAAATCGGTCTTCAGAGTATCATACACATGCCAGCCGCGTTCGGGCTCAGCCTTTATTGAAATCTGGTAAGTGTTTTCTGAAATTGCTTTCGATTCGTAACTCCAGCGCACGTGTCTTGGCTGGGCAAAAAGCAAAATTGAGCAAAAAGTTGACAGAATTAAGGTTACAAGGATTTTTTTCATTTGTGCAACACTTTTTTGATTTCGTAAATTTAGTTTTTTAAATTTTAAATGCCAATTTTTTTTAAATTATCTTAATATGTTGTAGCCTGATTTTTGTCTGTTGCTTTTGTTATACAATTTATATTATGTTAAGTTAAAGACAGTATGAAATCAATCCCCTTGTCGGATCAGGCTCACAAGTCCCGAACAGGCTGAGTACAGATCGTCGAATGTGCGTCCGAAATCTCCGGTGTACCAGGGATCAGCGACATCCTGTCCGGGTTTCCCTGCAAATTCCATCATGTAGTGAATCTTTCCGAAATCCTCAGGGTGAATGATGCGTTTCAGCAGACGTTCGTTGGAATGGTCCATAATGATGATCATGTCGGCTTCGGCTCCCTCCTGTCCGCTTATCTTGTGGGCATGATGACCGTCGGAAGGAATGCCGTGCATCTGGAGAATTCTGGCTGCCGGAGGGTAAATTGGCATGCCTTCTTCCTCGCATGAGACTGCAGCTGAAGAAATTGAGACTTTTCCCGAAAGTCCTGATTTCCTGACCAGATCATTCATGATGAATTCCGCCATTGGGCTCCTGCAGATGTTCCCGTGGCAGACGAAAATGATTTTCAGCATATTGAAATTCTTTTGTCAGGCGAAGATAATCAAAGAACAAACAAAGTTTGAAAAAAATTTTCGGGCTGTGGCAAACAAATTGTAAATTTGTCACCCACATTCCGTGAGGTGCATTTGAAATGACGAGATTCAAGAAAGAAATCATCATAGAGAACCTGACTGTCCAGAGCGTTGCCGCAGAAGGCAAATCCGTTGCCCATACGGAAGAGGGTCAGGTCGTTTTCATTGAATATGCCGTACCGGGCGATATTGTCGATGTCCGAATTACCGCCAAGAAGAAGAAATATCTCGAAGGGCGGGTAGTCCGCATTGTGAAACCCTCCCCTGACCGTATGGAACCTTTTTGCGAGCATTTCGGCATATGCGGAGGCTGCCGCTGGCAACTTCTCCCCTACCGTATCCAGCTTGAAGCCAAGGAAAGGCAGGTTATTGACCAGCTATCAAGGATAGGGCACCTGAAATTGCCCGCTGTCCGTCCCATTCTGGAATCCGACAATATCAGATTCTATCGCAACAAGCTGGAATTCAGTGCTTCGGACAAGAGGTGGATTCTGCCGGATGAGGAACTCGAGGGTCTCTCCCCCGAGCAAAGGGTCGGACTGGGTTTTCATGTGGGCAAATTTTTCGACAAGGTCCTGGACATCCGCAAGTGCTGGCTGCAGCCTGAACCTTCAAACGAAATACGTCTTTTCATAAAGGAGTATTCGGTAGGCCACAGGATTCCCTTCTACAATATCCGTGAGAACCGGGGCATTTTCCGCAATATGTTTGTCCGGAACACCGATGACGGGCAAGTGATGGTGATCGTATGTTTCGCCGAAGTGTTCGACGGTCTCTCTGCAATGCTTGACGCCATTGCGGACAGGTTCCCGCAGATCACCTCGCTGTACTATGTGATCAACGACAAGCTCAACGACAGCATTGCCGACAGGGAGTGCGTGCTGTACAGAGGTGTGGACGCGATATATGAGAAGATGGAGAACCTGAGGTTCAAGATAGGACCGAAGTCATTCTACCAGACCAACAACGGCCAGGCTCTCAAGTTGTACAGAACGGTCAGGGAATTTGCCGGATTGACCGGAAACGAGACTGTCTACGACCTTTATACAGGAACGGGAACCATTGCGCAGTTTGTCAGTGCCGGCGCAAAAAAGGTTATAGGAATTGAATATGTCCAGGAGGCAATTGACGATGCCAGGATCAATGCTGCCGGCAACGGCATCACGAACTGCAGTTTCTTCGCCGGAGACATGAAGGACATACTGACTCCAGCATTCATACGGGAGCACGGCAGGCCGGACGTCATCATTACCGATCCGCCAAGGGCCGGAATGCATCCTGACGTCACGAATACTATTCTTGAGGCAGCTCCTTCTAAAATTGTCTATGTGAGCTGCAATCCGGCTTCTCAGGCCAGGGATCTTGAGGTCCTGTGCCGTGATTACGACATCCTTGAGGTGCAGCCTGTGGACATGTTCCCCCACACGACGCACGTGGAAAATTGTGTGCTCCTCAGGCATAAGTGAATCCCATTTTGAAATTTTGAGTAAATTTGTCACGTAATAACCGTGTATATGAGATTTAAACCGACAGAATACAAGTTGATGAATGTGGCGACCGGCCGCATCTTCGACGATGAGGGATGGACTCTTTCCGATCCTCAGAGTCCTGAGCCTTCGCTTGTCAGGGCTGTATATGCCAACAGGAAATTCACGCCCCGCGACGACCTCAAGGGAATTTACCGTTACGCCGACTGGATGCCTGTCCAGCGCATATTGAAGAACTCTTGCGCACCGGCGACTTACAAGTCCAAGGGGCTGGCAAAGCTGTTTGGACTTGAGAATCTCTACATCACCTTCTCAGGATACTATCCCAAGGTCGGCGCAAGGTTCCAGACTTGTTCATTCAAGGAGACGGAGGCTTTCTCCGTGTGCGCGAGAATGTCAAAGAAGGAAGATCGCGTGCTGATTGTCCAGTCTGCAGGCAACACCGCAAGGGCATTTGCCCAGATATGCTCCGACAATGACATCCCTGTGGTGATCTGCATTCCCGAAGACAGCAAGCATGACCTGTGGTTCCACAAGAAGTTGAACAAATGCGTGAAGCTTCTTGCCGTGCCGCACGGATGTGACTACTATGATGCAATTCATCTTGGAGAGAAACTTGCCAGGAATCCCAGGTTCTTCCTGGAGGGCGGGGCCAAGAACGTTGCCAGGCGTGACGGGATGGGAACCACTCTCTTGAGTTTTGCGGAAGTTACAGGAAGAATTCCTGATGCGTATTTCCAGGCTGTCGGCTCCGGTACAGGTGCCATTGCCGCATGGGAGAACGCCGAAAGGCTTGCCGAAGACGGCCGTTTCGGAGAGAACAGGATGCATGTGTACGTAGCTCAAAATGCTCCGTTTACTCTGATTTGCGACTCGTGGAAGGCCCGTACCCGTCAGTTGGCCGAACTCACTCCGGAAGTTGGCCGCAGGCAGGCGGAGATCATTCTTGCCAAGGTGCTTGCCAACCGTCAGCCCCCTTACAGTATTGCGGGCGGTCTTTTTGACGTGCTGTCCAAGAGTGACGGTGACGCTTTCGCCGTTCCCAATGACGCAATAATGTACTGGCTTCTCATGTTCCGCAATCTTGAGGGATATGATCTTCTTCCCGCAAGTTGCGCCGCCGTTCAAGCGCTTGCGGTGGCTGTCAAGGAGGGCAAGGTCCGCAAGGACGACTATATCATGCTCAACTGCACGGGAGGCGGACTTCTCGGTTCGATGAGCAAGGGATTTGTGTTCAAGGAGCCTGACCTGATCCTCAGTCCCGATCTTCCCGAGGAGGAAATAATTGCTGCTGTCGACAGTCTTTTCTGAGTCTGTCGGCGAATGAGGCTGGACAAAGGGAGGCTGGACTGAACGTCCGGCCTCCCTTTGTGCTATCAGAGGTTCACCGCTATCGTGAGGCTCAGAGCCCCGTATGAGGCTTTGTTGCTGCGTATGTTTTCTTCAGCAACATAACCTGGCCCGTCAGGATTGGGTATGGGCGGTTTGCTGAAAGCCGCCATTGCCGAAAGGATGATGTCGATGCTGCATCTTCTTGTCAGCGGGAAGCGGTAGCCAGCGCCGAGTCCTGAAAGCAGGCTCACCCTTGTTTCAAGTGTGCTTGGCACATGGAAACCTGTTCCGGCCTGTGCATAGTAGAAGACGCCTTCGTTGGAAACTGTCCTGGGGCAAAAACTGAACCTTAGAATGGCCGGAATGATCCTGTTCGCTTCATTGATGCCCGAATAGCCCCCGTGCAGAGATATAATCATCTTGTCTCCTGGAAACACAAAGCCCGCACCAATAAGAACCAGACCGTTTGCGGCCGGGTCCAGACCATAGTAGCTTTCGTTGATTCTGTATCCTTCGACGCTCAGGATGTTGTAGTGGTAGTCATGATACAGGGACTGGACATAACCCCATTCGCAGGAAAAGCGGAACCTGTCGATCACTCTTGCAGTTCCCGGAATGTTGCCGCCTGTTTCCTGAGCCCATGATGCCGCGGAGGCCAGAGCCCAAAGCAGGACGGTCATTGCGAGACGGATGGTCATGTTTGCGGGTCTTACCATTGCAAGTTGTTTCAGAATCTGTACATTATGCTGATTTTCGGATAAAGGATCTGGTATATCCCGTTTTTGTAGAACGACATATAGATAGATCCGTTTTCCTTGTCCATGCGAATATGCACTCCAGGATTTGCGGAAAAGCCGAGGTCAATGGCGACTTTGCGTGCGAAAAAGTCAAACCTCAGGCCCGCAGAGCACGAAAGTGCAGCTATCAAGCCCATCTCCTTTTCCAGCGGATTCCTGTTTCCGAAGAAAATTCCGCTCTCGTGGTCGTGGACAAAGCCTGTCAGCAGTCCTGCCCCGGCATGGATGTCCATACTGAAATCAGCATACTCAAAGCGGTTGATTACATAGTCATGAGAATATCCTAACCTGAAGCCTATGTCGTCGGTTCTTCCTGACACAAGTCCGTACAAGTCAGTGGAAATGTTGAGTATGTCCAACTCGCTGCCTTCCGGGTTCATTATATGAATCATGACGCCATATCCGGTAGGAGAGCTGGAGAGCCCTGCGCTCACTTCCTTGGCCGCGGACTGTTGTTCGGCGAAGGCGGCAGTAAGGCACAGGACAAAAATTATACAACGTTTCAACATCTTTGCCAAGATAGGCAGTTTTTTGATTTTTTCCTATAAAACACTATCTTCGCTGCCGTGTTAACTAAAATTGATGCCTGAAATGTCAATAGAAATCAAAGAAGTAAAGACACGCCGCGAGTTGCGCAAATTTGTGAATTTCCCCGAGATATTATATAAGGACAATCCATATTATGTTCCACCCCTTGTGTTTGACCAGATGGATACTCTGGACCAGAAAAAGGGGGCCGCACAGGAGTTTTGCGACTCGAAACTATATCTTGCTTACAAGGACGGAAAGCTGGCTGGAAGAGTAGCCGCTATAGTCAACAGGCTGGCCAACAAGCAGTGGAACCACAAGGAAGTTCGCTTCGGATGGTATGACTTTATCGATGACCCTGAAGTTGCCCGCGCTCTGATGGACAAGGTGGAGGAGTTCGGAAGGCAGTACGGCATGGAGTCTGTCGTCGGACCGCTCGGATTCACCGATTTTGACCCCGAAGGACTCCTCGTCGAAGGCTTTGACCGCCTGAGCACAATGGCGCTGATCTACAATCATCCGTATTACGTGAAGTACATCGAGGATATGGGTTTCACAAAGGATGCTGACTGGATAGAATTCAAGATAAACATTCCCGAGAAGCTCCCGGACAGGATTGACAGGATAATGACCCTGACCCAGGAAAGATACAATGTTCACCTGAGGCAGATCACCCGTAAGATAGTCAGGGAAGAAGACTATGGCCACAAAATTTTCAAGGCGATCAACGAGTGCTACAAGAACCTCTACAATTTCACTGTCCTGCCTGACCACATGGCCGAAAAGTATCTGGACTTTTATCTGAGCATACTTGACCTCAGGTATATTTCCGTTGTGGAGAATGAGAAGAATGAGCTGGTGGCATTCGGAATCACGATTCCTTCCATTGTCAGAGCCCTCCAGAAGAGCCGCGGCAAACTTTTCCCCTTCGGATGGTGGTGGATTCTCAAGTCACTATTCTGGAAGCGCGAGGAGGGAGTGGAGATGCTGCTTGTAGGTGTCATGCCTGAATACCAGAACAGCGGCATCAACTCTCTGATCCAGGCAGACATGTTCAGGAAATATGCCCAGTTCGGCGTGAAATGGGCCGAAACCAATGCAATCCTTGAGACGAACACCAAGAACCAGGGTCAGTTCAAGGACTACAACCCCGAATGCAACAAAAGACGCCGCTCCTATATCAAAAAGCTTGATTATTAGGGGATTTAACAAAAATGTCAGAATCTATAACAAAAATGTTACCTCCTCTTCCGGAAAGAATGAGGCCTCAGACTTTGTCGGAATATGCCGGTCAAAGGCATCTTGTCGGGAAAGGGTGCATTTTGCGTAACATGATAGATTCCGGCAATCTCTCTTCCTTTATTCTTTGGGGCCCTCCGGGTGTGGGAAAGACAACGCTCGCCAGGATAATCTCCAATACACTGAAGAGGGAATTCTATACGCTTTCAGCAGTCAGTGCAGGGGTAAAGGATGTTCGGGACGTGATAGATTCCGCCAAGAGGAACATCTTCTCCAGCAGCGGTGCCCCGATACTCTTCATAGATGAAATCCACCGTTTCAACAAGGCCCAGCAGGATGCCTTGCTCGGTGCAGTTGAAGCCGGAACGGTAGTGCTGATAGGCGCGACGACGGAGAATCCTTCGTTTGAAGTCATCACTCCCCTTCTCTCGCGCTGCCAGGTCTTTGTGCTTAAGTCTCTGGATGTCGAGGATCTTGATATTCTTGTGCAGCGTGCTGTCCGCGAAGATGTTGTCCTTAAGGAAAGGGACATAGAGATACGGGAGAAGGAGGCGCTTTTCCGCCAGAGCGGCGGCGATGCCCGCAAACTTCTGAACATTCTTGAAATAGTCGTTGATGCGAACCTTGGCAGCGATCCCATTGTGATCGACAACCGTACCGTAACCGAATGCCTGCAGGACAACGTTGCAATATACGACAAGGACGGGGAGATGCATTACGACATCATTTCCGCTTTCATCAAGAGCGTCAGAGGGTCCGACCCCAACGCGGCGGTGTATTGGATGGCACGTATGCTTGACGGAGGAGAGGATCCGCTGTTCATTGCCAGACGCCTGTGCATTCTCGCAGCCGAAGATGTGGGGCTTGCGAATCCCAATGCGCTTCTGCTCGCGGATGCGACATTCAGGATTGTGCACTCGGTAGGGATGCCGGAGGCCCGAATCCCCTTGAGCGAGTGTGCAATATATCTGGCAAGCTCACCCAAGAGCAACTCGGCCTATATGGCAATCGGCAAGGCTCTGGAAGCTGCCAAGTCTGACAAGTCGGCGGCAGTGCCGCTTTATCTGCGCAACGCTCCCACAAAGTTGATGTCAGAGCTTGGCTATGCCGACGGCTACAAGTATGCCCACGATTATCCTGGGCATTTTGTGGACCAGGAATTTCTTCCGAAGGGCTTCTGCGGGGAGGTTTTCTATGAACCGCAGTCCAACAGGCACGAGGACAGCCTCAAATCTTACCTTCAGGCCTGCTGGCCAAAATATTACCCCAAGAAATGAACGTTTCCGAGACTGTCGCGGCCCAGAAGGCATTCTTCAGGACCGGCGTGACACTGTCTGACGCTTTCCGCCGCAGGCAGCTGGAAAAACTGCTTGCAGCCATGTATGAATGGGAGCAGGCATTGTGTGATGCATTGAAGAAGGATCTGCACAAGTCTGCACAGGAGTCCTACATGACGGAGATCAGCATGGTCCGCTGCGAGATAAGGGATCAGTTGCGGCATTTGCACTCAAGGATGCGCATGAGGCGCAGGCCGGCCCCTTTGGCGCATTTCCCCTGCCGGGGTTATGAGGTTTTTGAACCTCTGGGTACGGTTCTGATAGTCGCTCCCTGGAATTACCCGGTCCAGCTTCTGCTCATCCCGCTTGCCGGAGCCATCGCCGCCGGCTGCACCGCTGTCCTGAAGTGTTCCCCTGCCGTGCCCGAGGTCTCGGCAGTGCTCCGAAAATTGGTCGAGAGCTGCTTCGACCCGGAATATGTCGCACTTGTCGAAGGACACAGGGATGTCAACGAACAGCTTTTTGCGCAGAATTTTGATCTGCTTTTTGTCACCGGAAGCCCGTCGCTCGGCAAGGTTGCAATGAAGGCTGCCGCCGCGCATCTGACTCCCGTGATACTCGAACTGGGAGGAAAGAGTCCGTGCATAGTGGATGCGGATGCCGATCTGAAGGTGGCCGCACGCCGCATTGCGTGGGGCAAGACCCTGAATGCCGGACAGACCTGCATAGCCCCCGACTATCTTTTGCTGCATGAGTCAGTGAAGGACAGGTTCGTGGAGGAGTTCAGGCTTGCTCTGGAAGAACTCCACGGGCCGGATATCGCTGCTTCTGAACATTATGCGAGGATTGTGAGCGACAAGGCATTCGCCAGGCTTGTCTCTTACCTTGACCAGGGGGAAATCGTTGCCGGAGGACATTTCGATGCTGACAGACGTTTTATTGAGCCCACGCTGATTGATTCCGTCCCTGAGGGGGCCCCCGTGATGCGGGAGGAGATCTTCGGCCCAGTATTTCCAATAATGACATGGCGCACGCAGGACGAAATGATTGATTTCATCCGCTCCCGCGAGAAGCCCCTCGCATTCTATTACTTCGGGGACGTTCACAAGGGATTGCAGACTGCACGCCTTTGCTGTTCAGGCGGTGCGTGCATCAATGATTGTATAATGCATATAGTGAACCATCGTCTTCCTTTCGGAGGGGTCGGCAATTCGGGCATGGGCGCGTATCACGGAAAATATAGCTTCGAAGCATTTTCTCACCGGAGGGCAATAACCATGACTCCTGTATGGATCGATCCTCCATTCAGGTACATGCCGTACCGATTCATCTCCCTGATCAGGCGCGTGCTCAGGTAGGCGCTCTCTTTGTCCTGCCAGTTTTTTGCCGGAGTCAAAACAACTTCCTACCTTTGCCCGCAATTTATGAATTGAACGGGTTACATGAACAGAGATGCAATAGATTTCGAGAGAGAGAGTGTTTTCACCCTGTTTCGCAAATTGTTGATCCCGACATTGCTGGGCTCAATAGCCCTTTCGGCAGTGAGTACCATAGACGGCATTTTCGTGGGACACGGAGTAGGAGCCGACGGAGTTGCCGCAGTCAACATCGTTGTCCCGATATATCAGGTGATGGCTGGCCTTGGTCTTATGGTCGGGGCGGGCTGTTCGGTCGTTGCCTCCATCCATCTTTCGCGCAAGAACGCCAGGGTCGCCAGAATCAATGTATCCCAGGCCCTGCTTTTCGCCTCACTTGTGTCGTTGCTGCTCATTGCGGCGGTTCTTGCATTCCCCGAGCGGACGGCAAGGATTCTGGGAGCTTCACGGACATTGCTTCCGGATGTGGTGGACTACCTCAGGTGGATCATGCCGGCCTTTCTTTTCGAGATGTGGTCTCTGATAGGGTTGTTCATTATCAGACTTGACGGTGCTCCGCGGTACGCGATGTGGTGCAATATGATTCCGGCACTGATGAACGTCATTCTGGACTGGCTCTTCATCTTCCCGTTAGGCATGGGGGTAAAGGGTGCCGCGATCGCCACTGCGATAAGCATAATTTCCGGCGGGGCAATGGCTCTGTCGTATCTGCTGTTTGCTGCCGGGACCATGCGGCTGATTCCGCTGAAAATGAGCCTCACCAGCCTGCGCCTGGCTGCAAGAAACGTAGGATATCAGTGCAGAATCGGCTCCTCGTCGCTGCTCGGCGAAATGATCATGGCAGTATTCATATTTGTGGGGAACTGGCAGTTCATGCGCCATCTGGGAGACACGGGAGTCGGCGCGTTCGGGATAGCATGTTATTATGCCCCGTTCTTTTTCATGATAGGCAACGCCATCGCCCAGTCAGCGCAGCCTATCATCAGCTACAATTACGGAGCGGAGAGACTGTCTCTGGTGGTAGAAGCAAGGAATCTCATGCTTCGTACGGCCATAGTGTTCGGCGTGGTCGTATCCGCGCTTTTCATAGTATTTCCGGCCGCTCTCACAGGTCTGTTTGTGGATGCCGACAGCCCGGCCGGGATCCTGTCGGTTGAAGGCCTGCCCTACTTCGGTACGGGGGCACTGTTCTACATCCTGAACATTGCGCTGATAGGATATTACCAGAGCGTGAAGAGGATACGCAAGTCGACTGTGTTCATGCTGCTGCGCGGTTTTGTGTTCCTGATACCGCTATTTTATATTCTGCCCATAGCTGCAGGTACCCCGGGCATGTGGCTGGTCATGCCGGTCTCCGAAGTGATGACAACGGTTGCGGTCTATGTCTGCTGGCGCGTGGAGCGCGCAAGACGCCGGACCGCTACTTCCTGACAGGAATCTTCAGGGTTTGTCCAGGCATTATCCTGTTGCTTTTCATCCCGTTGGCGGCCTTGATGTCGTCGGCGCTTACTCCGGGATACAATTTGGCGATGTTGTACAGCGAATCTCCGCTCTTGACGGTATAAACGGTGTAGGTCGAAGGATCCGAAGGGCTCACTGTGGTCTTTGGCGCGGACGCGGAGCCGGAAGATGTTTCCGGAGCAGGAGTCTTGCGCGCATATATGTACAGGATCTGCCCTACCCTGATGTTTGAGGACCTGAGGTTGTTCCACGACTTGATCTGGCTCACAGTGACACCGTACCTGCTAGCAATCTTGCCCAGGTAGTCTCCGCTGCGCACACGATAGGCTACTCGTCCGTTGTTTTTCACCGCGGCCGACACTTCCTTTTGGATGCGGCTGCTCATCAGAGAATCGGCCTTGTAGCTGTAGAGCGAATCCCTGTCAGTTTCCACAAAGGCTCCGGTCCAGATGTACGGCAGCTTGAGGATATAGCTGTGGCTGCTTCCTGGAATTATGTCATGCAGGTACTGCGGATTGAGGTTCTCGAGATCCTGCTCTGGCACACCCACAACGGCACTGATCTGGTCGAAGTGGAGGTTGCGGCGGATTTCGAACGTGTCCACCTTGGCCGGCATCCCTACTTCCTGTGGGACTATCCCGTATTCCTTGTAATACGTCATGGCATACATGGCCCCGACAAAAGCCGGAACATAGCCTCTCGTCTCTCTTGGCAGGAAGGGATATATGCTCCAGAAATCACGGCTCCCGCCTGCGCGCCGTATGGCCTTGGAAACGTTGCCGGCACCGCAGTTGTAGGAGCTGATCGCAAGTGTCCAGTCTCCGAATATCTTGTAGGCGTCGCGGAGGTAACGTGCGGCGGCATCGACTGACTTTTCAACGTCGAGCCGTTCGTCGACGTAGGAATTTATCTCGAGGCCATAGCTGCGTGCGGTGCTGTACATGAACTGCCACATTCCGCTGGCACCTGCCCTCGAACGTGCAACAGGATTGAGCATTGACTCTACTATTGCCATGTATTTCAGTTCAACAGGAATCCCGTAGCGCACGAAAGTCTCCTCGAATAGAGGGAAATAGTATTGGCTCAGCCCCATGACCCTGCCCATCTGGGTCCGCATCTTCTCGGAATAGAGAATGATATAGTTCTTCACCACGTCATTGTACGGCAGTGATATGAAGGAATTCATCTCCGCAAGGCGCTTCTCTATCTCGCTGTCGGGAATGTCCGAGGTGAAGCGCACCGAATCCATGTCGTATTCGGTGATGGCGTCAAAATCACCGGCGAATGAATTCTTGTACCATAGGTGAAGCAGGCTGTCGGTGACTTCAGGAGTGTACTCGGGCATTTCCGGGTCATCCGCTTCAGGGGAATTGCCTTCTATGATGGCAAGCAGTTCTGTTTCGATGTCGTTGCGGCTTTGCTCCAGGCTGTCGACAAGAAACTGCAGGGAGTCGATTCTTGCCCGCAGACGGACATTCTCGGCATTCATCTCTTTGCGGGTCGGCCCGCGGAACCAGTCGGCAAAACTTTGGGCCTGCACCTGCAAGCCCGGAAGGAGCAACAATATGGTGATGGCGATTATTTTCATTTTCAGAAATTGAAACCTATTCTGAGGCCGATTGCCGGAGTCTGCGCAGATGTGTTTAAGGCAAACTGGTGCGTATCGGGCATTATTACTGTGGGAGACATGTTCATCGAGAGGTCATTCGTGACTTCGAAGTTGTGCATGTAGGAAAAAACATTGGCATCAATTATCTGGAGCAGATAGACGGCGGCAACGGCGAGCATCGCATAGTCCCTGTACCGCCTGTAGAGATTGCGGTAATACAGGGCCTGGTCGGCAGTTATTGGCCCGTCATAGGTAACTTCCGTGTTGGTGGCTTCCAGATAGATTGAGCGGAAACGCTGGAAATTCTTTGCGCAGTCGAAGTAATAGTGGAGGCCGAAGCCCATGAGACCAAGATAAATCGGCACTTTCCAATACTCTCTGTTGTAGATCTGGCCGAGTCCCGGCACAAGCAGGGAATAAAGGGTTGCCTTGCCGGCATGCGGGTAGTCCGAGGGGCTGAAGTTGATCACACCGTCCATCAGGGTAGCCCAATATGCAACTCCCGCACCCACGAAACACCATTTTGCCGCTTCGTGGTTGCCTGTCGTGTTCAGATAGATTCCGGTTCCCAGACTTCCGCCGATGGCCCCGTATACAAGCGGCAGTTTCCAATACTGCCCATTGTAGATCTGGCATCCTCCCACGAAGACTGTTGAGCCGGCGAACATTGTACCTATCTGCATCGTGTTCTTGTGTCCCAGCGCTCCGAAATATTCACGGAAGGAGAACATCACGTCCGTGGAGTCATTCTGACCGGTGGAAGTGGTGTCATTGTTGTACTGCTGCGTGAATGCGTCTTCCTTGAATTGGGCATTGCAATCAGGAGACGCAAGAACAGCGGCGGCCAGAAGAGTGGCGAGACAGATCAGGTATTTCCGTGGATTCATCAGAACTGCTTGTCTTCAAGTGCCTTCACGAAATTCTTCACCTCTTCGTCGGAACTGAAGCGGATTGTCATTGTTCCCTTGCCGGAAGAACTGCGCTTGAGCGAGATTTCGCTCGAGAAATACTTGCCCATGCGGTCGAGAAGCCTGTAGTAGTCATCGGTAAGCTGCTGGGGACCAGTCTCCTTCCTTTTGGGGGTGCTTTCAGGATTGGCCAGAAGCTTGCGCACAACGGATTCGAGCTCCCGGACCGAAAGTCCGTCACGAATCACCAGGTCGCAAAGATGTTCCTGAACTTCGGGATCTTCCACGCTCAGGATGGCTTTTGCGTGGCCTGCGCTCAGAAGCCCGACCTTGATGTCATGCTGCACTTTTGCGGGAAGTTTCAGGAGCCTTATGGTGTTGGCCACCGTGGCGCGCTTCTTTCCGACCCTCTCTGCGAGCTGGTCCTGGGTGAGCCTGCATTCATCCAACAGTCTCTGGTAGCTCAGGGCGAGTTCGATCGGGTCGAGGTTCTCCCTCTGCACGTTCTCGACAATTGCCATTTCCAGCATTCCCTGGTCGTTGGCATCGCGTATATATGCCGGGACTGTGCTCATTCCTGCAAGCCTGCATGCCTTGTACCTGCGTTCACCGCTTATGATCTGGTAGCGGCTGTCGGTTATTTTGCGCACGGTAATGGGCTGGATGAGCCCAAGTGTCCTTATTGATGAAGCCAGTTCCTGCAAAGCCTCCTCGTCAAACGAGCTTCGCGGCTGGAACGGATTCGGCTCTATCATGTCGACCGGAATGCGCAGAATGTCGGCAGTGTTCTCCTGTTTGCCGCGCGTTCCGACTATCTCCTTGTTCACGTAGCCTACGGGCTTGCGGAGTTTGTCTGCATCGGGTATTTCACCCAGCAGCGCACTCAGTCCCTTTCCCAGGCCTCTTGGTTCTCTGCTCATATATTTTCTCCATTGTGTTCCAGAACTTCCCGGGCGAGGTTGAGATAATTGCTGGAACCGTTGCACATAATGTCATACAGAAGTATGGGCTTTCCGTGGGAAGGTGCCTCGCTGAGGCGTATGTTGCGCTGTATGATGGTATTGAACACCAGGTCCTTGAAGTGGTCGCGGAGCTCGGACAATATCTGGGTGTGCACTTTTGTGCGCCCGTCGAACATTGTAACCACAAATCCTTCTATGCACAAGGACGGATTTACCCCTCCCTGCACCAGGCGGATTGTCTGCAAAAGCTTCCCCAGACCTTCCAGGGCGAAGAATTCCGGCTGTACAGGAATCATCACCGAATCTGCAGCCGTCAGTGAATTGACCGTTATCAGACCCAGGGACGGTGAGCAGTCTATGACGATGTAGTCATACTTGTCCCTGATGGGCGCAAGCACTTTCTTCATGACCGATTCCCTCTCCGGAACATCCTGAAGGTCGAATTCGGCTCCGACGAGGTTGATGTGGGAGGGAATCATCTGCAGGTTCTCGACTTCTGTCTGGATGAGGGCATCTGTTATGTCTATGCGGCCTATCAGGGCCTCATATAGAGTTCTGCCTTCATCGTTGTCAGGTGAGAAATTCAGGCCTGAAGTGGTGTTGGCTTGAGGGTCGGCGTCAACGATGAGCACTTTCTTCTCGAGCACGGCAAGAGATGCCGCCAGGTTGATGGCCGTTGTGGTTTTGCCCACTCCTCCCTTTTGGTTGGCTATTGCTATTACTTTTCCCATACTATAAACACAGATTACAAATTTAGAAAATAATAACACAAAAGCCGCCTGGGAATTCCGCGTTTTTGTGAAAATAAATTTTATAAGGTAATTTTGTATGAATTTAAAGCGTACACATGACAGATTCGAAAAGCGATTGCTATTTTTTCATCGTGAATCCCCGTGCCGGTTCAGGAAAGACCATGTATGAATGGATGCCGGCGGAACGCAAGCTCAAGAGGCTCGGGATACCGTGTGACATAGCGTTGACTGATCACAAGCGTCACGCAACAGCCCTTGCCCAGCAGGCTGCTGCCGAGGGCTACCGCAAGATAATTGCCGTCGGAGGTGACGGTTCTCTTCACGAAGTTTTCAACGGAATATGCCGCTGGTGTGCCGCCACGGGCGTTCCGACCGAAGAATTTCTCATCGGCGTTGTACCCATAGGCTCCGGCAATGACTGGATCCGGTCGCTTGACATTCCCAATGACACCACCGAAGTGGTTGACCTGATAAGCGACATCAAGTGCCGCGGCAAGATGGATGTCGTGCGCGTCAAGAGCAGCGGGGGCAAGACTGCCTACATGGCAAATATCGGAGGCGTGGGGTTCGACTCACATGTGTGCAAGCGGGTGAACACGCAGAAGGAAAGCGGGCGGCGCGGTAAACTCATTTATCTTAATTCGCTGCGCTACACAATATTCAACCTCAAGTCCATCTACATCAGTGTAGTGGCTGACGGGGAAGTCGTGTTTACCGGACTCTGCTTCTCAATTGCATTCGGAAACGGCAGATATTCCGGCAGCGGCATGCGCCAGGTTCCCCTTGCAGTAATGGACGACGGCCTTGTCGATTATGCTATAATACCCAAGGCGCCGATCCGCAAGGTGCTCAGGGAACTTCCCAGACTTTTCAACGGCACGCTCCACCAGTCCGAATACGTGATAAGCGGAAAATGCAGGTCGCTTCAGATCGTGCCCATGGACGAGCAGTCCGGCGACATATTCGAACTGGACGGCGAGATCGAGGGATGGCTTCCGATGTCCATAGAGATCACCGGTCACCAGATCAATGTCGTCAAAGGCGGAAACGCCTGATCACGAGACGGGCAAGAGTGGCCATCAGCCAGCCGAACAGCGCACCGACGAGCAGTCCGACAATCACGTCTCCGAGGAAGTGCTTCCCCACGAAAATGCGGCTCACTCCAACCAGCACGCCCCAGATGCAGATTCCCCATCCGTAGCCTCTCCACTTGAGTCTGGTGTCATTGCGGAAGCCGAGCCATGAGCATATTGCGAATCCGAAGGCATTCGCGGCATGCGCGGAATAGAATCCGTAGTAGTTGCCCTTGCCTTCAAGAAGATGCAGGTTCCCGCTGATCATCCATTCGTCCCAGCACGGGCGAAACCTTGCGAAGAATTCCTTTGTGAAGTTCGCGAGCTGGTCGCAGGCCGCAACCGTAAGGATGCATGACAGGGTGACCACCAGCGCCTTTTTCCAGCCCAGGCGGATGAAAAGGAATATCAGCACAATGAGATATAGCGGATACCATATCTCCTTGTCCGAAAACACCTGCCACACAAAGTCTGATGCTGGGCAGTGTACTGAATTGATTGCGAGGGTGGCAGCCTTGTCGGCCTGTTCAAGCTGTCCCCAGAACCCTATTGCTGCAGTGCTGTCCATAAGATGTTCTTGAGTTTGTCGATGTTCTTGCCTGTACTTGACGAAATGAACACGTGCGGGATTCCCTTGGGCAGGGACGGTTCAATTTCCTTCTCTATATCCTTGTCGATAAGGTCGCACTTGGTTATTGCGAGCACCCGCTCCTTCGTGAGCAGTTCAGGATTGTAGAGTTCGAGTTCGTGGAGAAGAGTCTCGTATGCCCCGGCAATGTTGTCCTCCTCGACGCTGACCATGAACAGAAGGACTGAATTGCGCTCGATGTGTCTGAGGAAGCGAAGGCCGATTCCTTTTCCCTCGTGGGCTCCCTCGATGATTCCGGGGATGTCGGCCATCACGAAGGACTTGCCGTCGTGGTAGCTGACTATTCCGAGATTCGGTTCAAGTGTCGTGAATGCATAGGAGGCAATCTTGGGTTTTGCGGCCGTCACGGTACTCAGCAGCGTTGACTTTCCGGCATTCGGAAAACCGACGAGGCCCACATCGGCCAGAAGCTTGAGCTCAAGGATGAAGATCCCCTCTTCGCCTTCTTCTCCGGGCTGGGCGAAACGCGGCGTCTGCATGGTAGGGGTCTTGAAATTGCTGTTGCCCAGTCCTCCCCTGCCTCCCTTGCACAGGATGCGCTCCTCGCCTGCCTCGACAAGTTCAAAAAGGGTCTCGCCGGTTTCGGCGTCCTTGGCGACGGTCCCGACAGGCACGTCGAGAACTATGTCGGCACCATTCTTTCCGGTGCGGTTGGCCGATCCGCCCTTCTCGCCGTCGTCGGCCTTGATGTGCTTGCGGTATTTGAGGTGTATCAAAGTCCAGAACTGAGGATTGGCCCTGAGTATGATGTGGCCTCCCCTTCCGCCGTCGCCGCCGTCAGGACCTCCCTTGGGAACATATTTGGCCCTGTGCAGATGCACCGACCCTGCGCCCCCGTGTCCGGATGCGCAGTAGATCTTGACGTAGTCTATGAAGTTGCTGTCAGGCATAATCTTTCGGTATTTCAAGTCCGCAAAGATAGCGAAAAATCCGTTTCCTGCCGCAGCGGCACGCGCATCAGCTCAACCCCACCAGTTCGCTGACGCTTTCCAGCTTCTTCTTGTTCCAGGTTTCCTGCCTCACGGAGCCTATTCCCCGGGCATACCAGGTCTTCACCGTGCTTTTCTCGTTCATGAACATCGACTTGACATTGACGGTCTCTTCGATCACGTAGCAGTCGAAAGTCCCGGCCGGAGTCGTGATCTTTTCCTGTCCGGTCACCTTTCTGTCCTTGCAGTTTATCTTGGTGTTGACGAACATGACCTTGAAGGATACGGAGTAGTCCGGCAGCTGCATTCCGACCGAAAGATTTGCAGGCACTCCCCTGCTTTCTCCCTTGACCTCCATGTCGGCAATGACTTCGTCCAGTTCCTTGAGGTCCTCCTCGCTCGCGCCGGATGCGGCCACAGACATCCTGACGGTTTCCTTGATGGTTTCCTGCATCATCGCCGCAACGTCCACGATGACTTCTCCTCCGTCGAAGATCATCTGTTCTTTCGCCGTCAGGCTTTGGCCGCTGTCCTGGACAGTCTGTGTCGAGATGACCTCAGCGCGTCCCTTGCTGAAGTTTCCGGAGAAGGAAGCAACCGAATCCCTGGAAGAGGAGATAAGCTTGCCGGAAGCATCCCTGTCTTCATATTTCAGGACTGTACCCGGCTTCGAAGGGAAAAATGGCTCTTGTGACTGCGCATGCGCAGGAGAACCAGCCACAGCCGCGAATGCCAGGGCTGCGGCGGCAAAGAATCTGAACATCATTTTATATTGTCATCTTGGTTCAACCGGACCACAATTTCGGAATTTCTCGCTAAATTGCCAAGAAATTTTGACCGTATGCCCCACATTCACACGATGAAACGCCTTGCAGCCGCAATTCTCCTGCTGCTTCCCGTTATGGCGCATTCCAGGAATTATTTCGTCGCCGTCGGAGGCAGCGACGCCAATCCCGGAACAATCGGATCCCCGTTTGCGACTCTTGGCAAGGCCTACTTGCTTGAAGACGCCGATTCCATCTTTTTGCGCGGCGGCACCTACGTCATTTCGGAGGACCAGATCATGAAGACGGAGGGCATCTACGCCAATGTCTTCGAGATGTCCAGGAAGGCTGAAGACGGGAATTGCCTTTTCATAGGAGGATACCGGGATGAACGTCCGGTGCTCGATCTTTCGCAGGTCAGGCCGGAAGGGTTGCGGGTCTGTGTGTTCCATGTCACCGGCGACTATCACCATTTCCGCAACTTTGAAGTTGTCGGCACGCAGGTCACCGTGCGCGGGCACACCCAGTCGGAATGCTTCCGCAATGACGGTGGAGACCATAATATATATGAGAACATCGCGATGCACGACGGCATGGCAATAGGCTTCTATCTTACAGGAGGAGCCTATAATCTTGTGCTCAACTGCGACGCATACATGAACTATGACGATTTTTCGGAAGGGCCCAAGGGCGGGAATGTGGACGGCTTCGGCGGACATCCGCGCGACTCGGAAAGTGTCGGGAACATTTTCAGGGGATGCCGTGCGTGGTGGAACAGTGACGACGGATTCGATCTGATCAACGCCAGTGCCCCCGTGACAATAGATAACTGCTGGTCATTCTACAACGGCTACCGGCCAGGGACCATGAAAGGTGCAGGCGACGGTTCCGGTTTCAAGTCCGGAGGTTACGGCATGAGTTCCCGTCCCCGCAACCCGGAGGAAATCCCGATGCACATCGTGACAAACTGCATAGCCTATTACAACAGGAACCGGGGCTTTTACGCCAACCACCACCTCGGAGGCATCATCTTCGCCTGCAACAGCGCATGCATGAATCCGTCGAATTTCTGCCTTCTCAACCGGAAAAGTCCGGAAGAGGCGGTTGATGTTCCGGGCTACGGGCACATACTTGCGAACAATCTCTCATTCATGCCGCGCAACCCTGGTCAGGACATCATCGATGCAGATGCCTCAAAATGCGTGATCGCAAACAACAGTTTCATGACCGACATCGATATGAGTCCGGAAGATTTCGAGAGTCTCTCCGCCGAACAGCTTATGTTGCCGAGGCAAAATGACGGAAGCCTGCCGGAGATTTCCTTCCTGCGGCCGCTGCCGCAGACAGAACTTTATCTGCGGGAAATAGGGAGCTATTAAAAATGTTTAGTTTGTTTGATAAAATGTCAAGTTTATTTGTCTTTTAGAAAAATAAACTTAACTTTGTCATGGACTTAAAAAATATCAAGCCATGAACAAGAATTATTTGCTTCCCTACAGGTTCAAGAAAATCGGAATCTGGATGTTCTTCCCATTCTGTGCAATATGCATCTGGCTGCTTGCCTTTGACGGAATGGACAAGGGCTGGCTCAAATGGCCCGCTTTGTCAATTTTCCCCGACGGGGTTTCCACCGGCTGGTTTTCGGTGATCGAGAATGATCCCGTTGATGAGATTGCCATGCTTGGCCTGCTTGTCTCGCTTTGTTTCATTGCACTTTCGCGTGAGAAAGATGAGGACGAGATGACCGGATTTGTCCGCATGCAGTCTTTTGTCTGGAGTCTCTGGGTGACAGCTGCCATACTAGCACTTGGCATCCTGTTCATCTATGGCCTGCTCTTCGCGTATTTCGCATTTGTGGCCGTTTTCCTGGTGTTTGTCGTCTACATCCTGAAGTTCAACCTGACAATGCACGCTGCGAGGAGGGCGGACAAATGAAGAATACGGTAAGAGTCGAGCGTGCCGTCAAGGACATTACCCAGCAGGAACTTGCCCGGGCAGTGGGCGTAAGCCGACAGACCATCAATTCGATAGAGTCAGGGAAATATGTCCCTTCAGCAGTCCTGGCGCTGAAAATTTCAAGATATTTCGGCAAACCCACGGACGAAATATTCAGTCTGGACGAGAACGACTGATCATCTCATTGCCCGCTCCACAGGCGTGACAGCTATTGAGGGTACGGGCTGAGTCTGGAGATTTGTGGGGAAACCTGACATCTGCCGGCTGTATTCATCCCAGTCCACCATCACCTGCCTGTATGTGCCTGTGGCGAAGTCGTATTCGAGCCTTATGCACTGGGGAATCGCTTCCGGGCTGTATTTGTCCGGTTCCGGTTCCCATCCCGGAATCAGGGCCACAATGAACGGGTTGGATGAGTTGCCCATGGGGACATAGCCGTACGGAATTGCGAAGGGATTGCCGAAAGGTTTCCACCCTATTTTGGCATCGATGTCAACCATCGGAACATATTTCAGATTGCCGTCGACCGACTTCATCACACTCGAGTGGACAAGGGCATTGACATACGCGGCTTTTTCCTCGCGGGTTGCCGGCATCTGCGGTCTCAGCAGCGAAGGAAGCATCGGAGCGCGGAAGACCGGCGCCGGAAGCAGCGGCTCGGAAAGGAACAGGCTGTCGGCGGCATAATCGTCTCCGTCGGCATGGAGGACAGGAGCATCCTGCGCAAAAGCAGCCGTCATTCCCGAAAGGAATACGGCAGCAAGGTTCAAGACAAATGCACGCAGTTTCATCACATGGCAAATATGCAAATTTAATTCCCGATTGTGACGGAAAAAATGGTTAACTTTACAAAATCATGAAAAGCCGGACCTTAATTACCGTATTGGCTGCTCTGGCCGCGACATTGCTGCCGGTGCTGATAGTTTCCATGTATGTCGGACTGGGCAGGAAAATCCGTCCTTCCGGCACCGGGGACAGTTCCGTTGTCATGGTCCACCCTCACGAGGAGCCGCTGGAATATTCCGAGAAGTCCGGCCGAACAACCGTCTTCCTGGCAGGAACCATCGACATGGGAAACAGCATTGACTGGCAGGCCAGGGCCGATTCCCTTTTTGCCGCGTGCACGGGAGGAGGAAGGTATATGCTCTATAATCCCCGCCAGGAGAATTGGGACGCGTCAAGGCCCGGAGAGATGGACTACCAGGTGAACTGGGAACTTGAACACCTCGAGGAAGCGGACTGCATAATCATGAACTTCCTTCCTGGCAGCCAGTCTCCGATAACTCTTCTTGAGCTAGGTCTGCATGCCCGCAGCGGCAAGTTGCTGGTCGTGTGTCCGGAAGAGTTCTACCGCCACGACAACGTGCGGATTACCTGCGAGAAATACGGAGTTCCGATGTTTTCCTCTCTGGAAGATGCAGTCCGCCATGCCTGCCGGACTTTCAGAAAATAATTTGTATCCCCGATGATAATACTTGAAGGCAAGGACATACGCGAAGCAGACCTTTACACGATTGTGCACGAACCCGTCAGAAGCATAGACCTGATGGAACGGGCGTCGCGCGCGCTGGCTGAAGAAATTCTGTCGGCGGCCGGGGACAATGCCGATTATCTGGTGTTTGCCGGAAAGGGAAACAACGGTGGCGACGGTCTTGCGGTCGCAAGACTGCTCCATGAGCGAAATTGCGATGCCAGGATATGCGTAGTGTGCATTTGTTCACCGGACGAAATGAGCGAGGACTGCCGGGCCAATTTCGACCGGCTCCCGTCTGCAGTGAGACTGCTGAGCTTTGAGAACGGGAAACTGCAGCAGGAAGGAACGACGGTTGACTGCGGATCCGTCTGCGGAAAGGACACAGTTGTCGTGGACGCAATACTCGGCACGGGCCTTTCGGGGACAGTGCACGGCCGGGCGGCGGAAGCCATTGAATTTCTGAATTCCATTGCCGGAGACTGCCGCTGCGTAATTTCGGTTGACATGCCTTCAGGCCTTCCCACAGAGCCGGCTCCGACCAGGTCCGGTCTGTACGGAGAATCATCCGGAGTCGTCAGGGCCGACATTACCATTACTGTGGAATTCCCGAAACTCTCGCTGCTGCTCCCATCTACCGGAGAGTTCGCAGGACAGCTGAGAGTGGTGCACATCGGCCTTGACCGCAGTTTCATCGAGAGCCGGAAGTCAATGTTCGAAGCCGTTGACGGGAATTACGCCGATTCCCTCAGGCTGCCCAGACCCGAGTTCGGCCACAAGGGCAGTTTCGGGCATGTCCTGATCATTGCCGGCAGTGCACGGTATATGGGTGCCGCCATGCTGTGCACGGGAGCCGCGCTGCGCTCCGGTTGCGGACTCGTGAGCGCACATGTTCCCGAAGCCGGGGTTTCGGCGATGCTGACCTCGTATCCTTCGGCAATCATATTGCCTGATCCGGCACCGTACTTTTCCGACGTTCCTGATGACCTGCAGCGCTATACTTCAATCCTTGTCGGGCCGGGGCTCGGAAAGGCTCCGGAGACTGCTGCTGCCTTCAAGATGCTTCTTCAACGTCTGAAGGGAGACACCGGCAAGCGGACACTGGTATTGGACGCAGACGCACTTAACATGCTTTCGTCATATCCAGAACTGTTCTCCCTCGTCCCGGAGGGATCCGTGCTTACTCCGCACATTGGAGAATTGGCTCGGCTTCTGAGGGCTGCACTCGACAGCGGTCTGATCACGGATGAGCAGAAAGATGCAGCGGAGTATGCCGGCGAGTATCCGTGGAGAAACGACATTCACAAGATAGACCTTGTCCGCCGGTTTTGCAGCAGGATGAACTGCGTGACAATAGTAAAGGGAGCACACACTATGGTATGCTCCCCTGAAGGAAAATGTTTCTTCAACATGAGTGGCAATCCCGGAATGGCCAAAGGCGGCAGCGGAGATGTGCTCGCCGGTCTGGTTGCCGGTCTTGCCGCGCGCGGCTATGATTCACTATCCGCCGCAATTCTGGGAGTATGGTTCCACGGAGTTGCCGGTGACAAGGCTGCCCTGGCACTTGGACAGGAATCCATGAATTCCGCCGATATTCTTTCCAATATCAGGATTTGATGTTGCGGGACTGGTCTACCCAAATGAGGGCCGAGGTATCATATCCCCTCCTTTCAGCTTCGTCAAGCAGGATTTTCTTGGCCTGTTCATCAAGCTGCGGCGTCCTGGACATCAGCCACAGATACTTGTCGCTCTTGCTGCCTATCAACACATACTGGTAGTCCGGATCAAGATAGAGTACATTGTAGTCGGCATAGAAGAACAGGAAGAATGCAACTTTGAGATGGGCAGGATTGCCAACCGGGTCAGGGCATTTTGCCTTGCCTTCAGCAACTTCCCTCTTTCCGTCTTTCCAGCCGGAGTTGACGACAAGAATCTTTCCGTCATCCTTGAGGGAATATTCGGCCGTGGCGTTGTCGATGCCTTTCTCGAAGGTGTGGTCGAACTTTGCGATTTCATACCAGGTGCCGAGGAAACGCTGCAGGTCGAGCTGGGCGACCGGTGTGCTGTCATGCCCGGCTTTGCCGGTGCATGAAACGGCTGAAAGCAGAATGGCTGCAACAGCCGGGAAAATAAGCTTTTTCATGGCTTTGGAATTTTTGATATGTAAATATAGCAATTATTCTGAACAGATTCCATTTGTCTGAATTTTGTTACTTTTGCAACAGTGATTCCCGTGCCGCCTCTAGCGGAAGGATCGGGAGCATTTGTCGGAACATGAGAAAGAAAAGCAGAGAAATGGACAGCTCCTGGGCAGCTGATGTTATGCGCAGGGCGCCATATATAACGGTGAGTTTTGTGCGTCCTGACGGAACGGCCTACGGAGTACCGCTTTCGCTGGCCTGTACTGATGACATGACCTGGTATTTCCACTGTGCTCCGGAAGGAGACAAGCTTGAGGCAATCGCGTCGCATCCCGAAGTGTGCCTGAGTGCAGTCTCGCGCTGCACTCCTACTGTGGGTCCTAAAGACGGCAGTTTCACACTCCAGTACAGTTCGGCGATTGCCTTCGGGAAGGCAGAAATCGTGACTGACGAAAACGAGAAGAAGGAGGCTCTCAGGGCGATAAGCCAGCGTTTCCTCCCTTCGCATATGGATGCGTTCGAGGAAGCTGCCGCAAGAAGCATGCACCGTACGGCTGTAGTCCGGATAAGGCTTTCCCAGCCACCTTCCGGGAAGCGCAAGCAATATGACGGCAACGGGGACGAGATGAAATACGGCCGGATGAAATGAGAGCTCGCCTGAAGACATGGAAATGGAAGAAATCAGGATTTTCAACGGCCGTCCTGACAGTATGGACGGACGCAGCGAGGCGGAAAGGGCAGTGTATGACCTTCTGGACCGTCTCGGCATGACATATCAGACAGCCTGTCACGAAGCGGCATTCACCATGGAGCAGTGCGCTGCAATCGAGAGTCGCATAGGCGCCCCGGTGTGCAAGAACCTGTTTCTGTGTACACACAACAAGTCAGGAATCTATCTGCTGATGCTTCCCTCCGACAAGCCGTTCAAGACCAAATACCTTTCATCCCAGATAGGCTGTTCGAGACTCTCGTTTGCAAGCGAGGAAGACATGACCGAGTTGCTTCATATTCATCCCGGAGCCGTTTCTCCGATGGGGCTGATGAACGACAGGTCGTGCCGTGTTCAGCTGATAATGGACCGTGAGCTTCTGTCCTGTCAGGAATTCGGCTGTCACCCATGCGTGAATACTGCAACCCTGAAGCTGCGTATGAAGGATTTCAGGGAAATATTTCTTCCTGCCGTACGGCATGAACCTGCAATAGTTGAACTAAAGACGATATGAAAACACCAGCTGACCACAAAGCCCATCCGTGGCATGGCATAAGTCTGGGGCCGAATGCGCCGGACGAAGTCACGGCATTCATTGAAATCGTGCCCACCGACACTGTCAAATATGAAGTTGATAAGGAGTCCGGTTATCTGTCACTCGACAGACCGCAGAAATTTTCCAATATTGTCCCATCGCTGTACGGTTTCCTCCCCAGGACATATTGCGGAGCAAAGATGGCGGACATGACGAACCGTGCACTTGCAAGATACGATGTGGAGGGAGACGGAGACCCTCTTGACATTTGTGTGCTCACCGAAAAGGACGTGACACACGGAGACATAATCGTGAGAGCCCGTCCCATCGGAGGGCTCAGGCTGCTTGACCACCGTCAGGCCGACGACAAGATTGTCGCTGTGCTGAGGAACGATGCAGTCTACGGAGAATACAATGACATTGATGAACTTCCCAAAGACATAATCCGCAGGCTCATCCACTACTTCACAACATATAAGGATATCCCCGGAGACAACACCAGGCGGATGGAATTCATCAGCATCTACGGGGCCGATGAGGCAAAGGAGGTGATCAGGCGCTCACAGGAAGACTATAACGGCCTGTTCTCGGAATAACGTGTATCGGCCGGGGAAGTTTAATGCAAAAATTGCTAACTTTATGGGCTGCGAATTTTTCGCGGCCCATAAAATATTACGGCAAATGAACAAATTTCTCAAAATGACGGCTCTTACGGCTTTGACGGCTGTTGCGGTTTCATGCGGAAACGATGCCGCGACGCAGCAGGACAAGGATTTCAAGTATCTTATCGACGAATTCGCCGATCTCAAGATAATGCGCTACAGAATACCCGACTGGGACAGCCTCACGCTTCAGCAGAAGGAATATGTGTATCATCTGGGAGAAGCGGCAAAGTACGGCAGGGACATCCTTTGGGACCAGCACTGCGAGGCCAACCTTCCTGTCCGCAAGGCAATCGAGAATATTCTCGAGAACTATAAGGGTGACCGCGGATGCAAGGACTTCCAGGACTTCACGGTTTACGCGAAAAGAGTATTCTTCAGCAACGGAATTCACCATCACTATGCGGAGGACAAGTTCTTTCCTGACTGTCCGAGAGAATATTTCGCTTCTCTGATGGATGCGGTCGGCATTGACCCTTCCGAGTCGTCAATGCTGCTTGAGGTCATCTATAACCCTGACATATATCCTCAGCGCAAGTCCAACGACACCAGCGGGGACTTCGTGGCCCTGTCGGCCGTGAACTTCTATGACAACGTGACAAGAGAGGAGGTTGAGAAATATTACCATGACCTCCAGGACCCCAATGATCCTGAGCCGGTATCCTACGGACTCAACAGCAAGGTGGTCAAGGGTGACGACGGGGTTGTCCGTGAGGAAGTGTGGAAAATCGGCGGCATTTACTCCCCTGCCCTCGAGAAGATTGTCGAAGAGCTGGAGAAGGCTGCCGCAGTTGCCGAAAACGACCTTCAGAAACAGTACATCGGCACATTGATAGAATATTATCGGACCGGCGACCTCAAGCTTTGGGACAAGTACAACATTGAGTGGGTTCAGGACACTCTCGGGACAGTCGACTTCGTCAACGGTTTCGTGGAGGACTATACCGATCCCCTCGGGCGCAAGGGCAGCTGGGAAGGGCTTGTGAACATAAAGGATCACGCCGCTTCCGAAAGGACTGAGATACTCAGCGAGAATGCCCAGTGGTTTGAGGACAACTCCCCGGTTGATCCCCGCTTCAAGAAGAAGTCAGTCAAGGGCATTTCCGCCAAGGTGATAAACGCCACCACCCTGAGCGGGGACTGCTACCCTTCAACCCCTATCGGAATCAACCTTCCGAACGCTGACTGGATACGCAAGGAGCACGGATCGAAGTCCGTTACCATCGCAAACATCACCCATGCATACGATCTCGCTGCGCAGGAATCCCCCAAGAGCACGCTGAACGAGTTCGCATGGGACGAGAATGAAATCGCGATGGCAAAGAAGTATCTCGCGATAACCGACGAGATCCATACTGACCTTCACGAATGCCTTGGACATGGTTCGGGACAGACTCTCCCCGGAGTTTCTCCCAATGCGCTCAAGGAGTACAGCTCCACCCTCGAGGAAACACGTGCGGATCTCTTCGGTCTCTACTATATGGCAGATCCCAAGCTTGTCGAACTCGGCATTCTCCCGGACATGGAAGCCTACAAGGCCCAGTATGCGAACTATATCCGCAATGGCCTTATGGTTCAGTTCAGCCGCGTTGAACTCGGGCGCAAGAACACCGAAGCCCACATGCAGAACCGAAAGCTGATTGCAGAGTGGTGCTACGAGCAGGGTCTCGCAGACAATGTGATAGAGAAAAAAGTCCGCGACGGCAAGACATATTTTGTTGTCAACGACTACGAGGCTTTGCGCGGCCTGTTCGGGAAACTTCTTGCCGAGATCCAGCGCATCAAGTCAGAAGGCGACTATGAGGCCGGCAAGGCGCTTGTCGAGACTTATGCCGTCAACATTGACCCGGTACTCCACAAGGAAGTAAAGGCGAGATATGACGCACTTGGACTCAAGCCTTACGGAGGATTTGTCAATCCGGAAATTATCCCTGTGACAAAGGGAGGCAAGATCGTGGACTACAAGGTAGAGTATCCCGATGACTATCTCGGACAGATGCTCGAATACGGCCGCAAATACGCCACCATCTGATCTTCTCCCCCGCCCGATTCAAGTTTATCAGACCAAAGTCAACAGCCAACACACCTGATACAGATGTTTGCAGAGCTTCTACAGTCGTCCTATTTTGCATTGTTCGCAATAATAGCGCTGGGCTTCCTTCTTGGAAGAATCAAGATAAAGGGCCTGTCGCTTGACATATCGGCCGTGATATTCGTCGCGCTTGCTTTCGGACATTTCGGGGTCGTCATCCCCAAGGAATTCGGTGACCTCGGCCTGGTGCTGTTCATATTCACGATTGGCATCCAGGCAGGTCCAGGATTCTTCAGTTCTTTCAAGAGCAAAGGCAAGGTGCTTATCATCCTGACAGTGATAATAATAGGGACCGCCTCGCTTTCGGCGGTTGCGATGAAGTACCTGTTCCATCTCGATACTCCGAGCACAGTCGGTCTGCTTGCGGGGGCCCTGACAAGCACGCCAGGTCTTGCCGTCGCCATCGACAGTACCGGATCCTCGCTGGCTTCGATTGCCTATGGAATTGCATATCTTTTCGGAGTTTTAGGAGTCATACTGTTCGTCAAGTTGCTTCCAAGGATATTCCGCGTGGATCTTGAAAAAGAGGCCGAACGCATCGAGAAAGAGCGGAGCGGACAGTATCCGGAACTGAACACCTGCATATTCAGGGTGACCAATAAAATGGCTTTCGGCCGCACTTTGGCGCAGCTCAACATCAGGGCGGTCACAGGGGCTGTCATCTCCCGCATCAAGAGCGGAGAGCGAATACTCATGCCCTACGCGGGCTATGTGGTAAAGGAAGACGACGTGCTCCAGGCAGTCGGTACGGAAGACTCGCTGAACCAGCTCTCCCTGCTTATCGGTGAACGCAGCGCAGGGGAACTTCCTCTGACAAAGCAGCAAAGTGTGGAGTCCATTCTCGTCACCCGCAAGGATCTGGTCGGCAAGAATCTCGGCAGTCTCAATCTCCAGCAGAACTTCGGATGCACAGTAACCAGGGTGCGCCGAAGCGGTATCGATATCACCCCTTCGCCCGACCTTGCCCTGAAGTTCGGCGACAAGCTCACCGTCGTGGGTGAGACCGAGGGCATTACGGGAGCAGTCAACCTGTTCGGCAACAACGCCAAAAGCCTATCCGACACTGATTTCCTTCCGATCGCGTTGGGCATAGTACTCGGCGTCCTGGTGGGAAAGCTCAACATAAGTTTTCCGGGAGGATTGAACTTCTCTCCCGGACTCACCGGAGGAGTACTGATCACTGCGCTGGTACTCAGTGCTATAGGAAAGACAGGCCCGATACTCTGGACCCTCTCCGGCTCGGCGAACCAACTGCTTAGACAAATTGGACTTCTGCTGTTCCTAGCCGAAGTCGGAACCTCGGCGGGACAGAATCTCGTGGCCACATTCCAGACGAGCGGATGGTCGATGTTCATCGTTGGAGCCGTGATAACTCTTGTGCCCATGATCACCGCCACGCTGATAGGCATCTTCTGCTTCAAAGTGCCGATGCTTGACCTGCTCGGCACTCTGACAGGAGGAATGACCAGCACTCCGGGTCTTGCCGTGACTGATTCGATGGTCGACAGCAACATCCCCGGAGTGGCATACGCAACTGTCTACCCTATCGCCATGGTGCTGCTGATATTGTGCATTCAGCTGATTGCAGGATTCATAGTATGATGTCGTGGTCTGATAATATATGGGAATGCGAAAGACCGCAATATGAGCGTATTTTGCAGCACCCGTTCATCTGCGGACTTGCTGACGGAAGCCTTAAGCCGGAAAAGTTCGCGAGATATCTCGCGCAGGACGAGCTGTATGTTCCCATGTACTGCAGTCTCATGCACCGTCTGGCCGAAATGCTTCCGGAAAGCGGAGACAAGGCATTCATGCATGGGTTCGCCGATGCCGGGGGCGAATCCGAGCAGGCAATGCACAAATTGCTGATAGAGAGGTTTTCGGTCTGCACCGACGTGCAGCCTTCGGTGGTGACCGCATCATACTTAAACACGCTTGAAGACGCTGTCCGCTCCGGTAATGCCGCCGTCGCTACAGCTGCGATGCTCCCCTGCTCATGGGTCTACAACAACGTTGGCATCCACATTGCAGGAATCGCCCGCATGGACGGCAATCCATACCGTGAATGGATAAGCGAATACGGGAACGAAGAATACGGGAAAACAGTGATGCGCATGGTGGCAATCGCTGACAAGCTGGCTGCTGCTGCGACTTCCTCCGATCGTGCGCGGATGGACCGGGCCTTCATCTCGGCCATGCGCCACGAATACGCATTCTGGGATTACGCTTATCATGGAGATGCGTCCGACTACTCATATCTGAAAGAAAAATGACACTCAAGGAACTTGGCGAATTCGGCCTCATAGACAGAATAAAGGCCGGCATTGATATTCCCGACGGAGTTTTCGGAATCGGGGATGACTGTGCCGTAATCCCGCAGGCAGGCGGCAAAGATCTGCTGGTGAGCACTGACATGCTGATTGAGGGCACGCACTTCCTCCTGGATGACATCAATCCCTACAGGCTTGGATGGAAATCCGCAGCCGTAAATCTTAGTGACATAGCCGCGATGGGTGGGAGGCCAGTGGCCACTTTCCTGTCGTTCGCACTTCCGGAGAAGACAGACACGAAATGGGTTGACGAATTCTTCAGCGGCTATACGGACATCTCCAAGCGATACAATTGTCCTTTGCTGGGTGGAGACACGACAGCTTCGCCGGACCGGGTCTGCATCAATGTCGCAATTATCGGTGAATGCCCTTCCGGAAAGGCTCTAATGCGCAGTGGAGCGCAGGAAGGTGACAAAATCTGCGTTACAGGCTATCTTGGGGATGCCGGTGCGGGCCTGAAGGTCATACTGGAAAATGCCCGCCGCAATTCCGATGCTCAGGCCCTGATTGCAATGCACTATATGCCAATTCCGAGAGTCGACGAAGGACTTGTTCTTTCCGGGACAGAAGGCGTTCACGCCATGATGGACATTTCCGACGGAATAGCTTCGGACTTGAGGCACATACTTGAAGCGTCGCACAAGGGGGCTGAAATAGATGTGGCTTCCCTGCCCCTTTCGGACGAAATGTTGCGTTGCTGCCGCAGGAACGGATGGGATCCTGTGGAGCTGGCCCTCACCGGAGGCGAAGACTATGAACTGTTGTTCACCGCAGCCCCGGAGGCAAGTATCGATGTCAAGCACACTGTCATAGGACGGATTACCGGCTCCGGTCAATTGGTCTGGGCAGGCACGGACCGAGATTTCGAGGGGTACAGGCATTTCTAGGACGTAAAGATGCCAAAGTGCATCTGTGACGAGGCAGGCTGTTCCCAAATTATTTACCTGTTTCGTTGCAGGTGCACTTTGGCGTTTGACAAGGTTCAAGATGGAGGCCCGTTCTTGCAAGCTTCCGCTCGTACGTCAGGGACTCATCTACCCAACGACTTGAACATGCGTGATATACAGCGCTTTTTCTGTTCCATGTTCGGATGGACGTATAAATCCAGCGTAGTAGATATGTTGGAATGCCCAAGTAGGACACTGACGGTTTTATAGTCACAGCCGGCTTCTATGCAACGCGTTGCAAAACTGTGACGTAAGCCATGATATTTCAGCTTTGGAATTTCCAGCTTGTTCATCAGGCTCATGTAATAATTGCGGTAAGTCCGTGGTTCAGTAGGCCTGTCGTTATTTGTCAGCACAAAGAAATCTTCATTGACGACCTTCTTGAGCGGCTTTATCATCGCCTGGAGTTCTTTGCTCATAGGTATTTTGCGGCACGAATTTTTTGTTTTTGGAGTATTGATCACAAGTTCGGTGTGTTTTGTCTCCCCTTCTATGATATAAATCCGTTCGATGGTCCGGTTAACGCTGATTGTTCCGTCCGTGGTATTTATATCGCTCCATTTCAAGGCACATATCTCCCCTATTCGCAGTCCTGTGCTCAAGCTTATATATATGCCAAGTCCGAGGAAAGTAAAATGGGTCTGAATATAATTCAAAATCTTTCTGTGGTTGGATACCGACAATACTTCGAGTTCCTTCCTGGTTGAATTCACAGGATATTTTATATCCCATTCATAGTAGCTCATCCACTCATTCTTCACTCCGAATTTCATCACCATTTTCAGCACGATCATTATGTCCTTGATCGTTTTTACACTCAGGCCGTCCTCGATTTTCTGGAGGACGAACGACTGGACGCTTTGTTCCGGGAGGGAGTCTTTGTCCCCGAAAGCGGGCAGAATGTGATTCTCAAGTGCGAGCGCGTAAGTTGCAATAGTGGACTGCTTCACAAACAACCGCTTGTGGTCTTTCCATGCAGTTGCGATTTCTCTGATTGTTTTTTGTTCCATCGTAAATATTATTGAAATAATATGAGAAAGATAATATTTTCATGTCCCGGCTTTGAGATTCCCGGAGTTTAGTGGAGAATGGAAATCCAAATTTAT
>CABUIX010000019.1 GCA_902491795.1 uncultured Bacteroidales bacterium
TCAGCGGTCTCCAAAACCGTCGATGTGGGTTCGAATCCTGCTTCCCCTGCAAAAATATCAAAGGTTACGATTTGGTAATTGTTTAACAGATGCTGCACTTCTGCTTCCATTCGGGCGGCATCCATTAAATGTAAAGATGAGAAGGTTTATCAATTCCTGCAAGGAGTCGTTCGAAGAACTGACCAAAAAGACGACGTGGCCTACATGGGCGAAACTTCAGAGTTCCGCTCTCTTGGTATTGCTTGCAACCGTCATTCTGGCGGCATTGCTTTGGGTTGTTGACTTCGCGTTCCAATCTCTGATGACCGGAATTTACACTCTGTAAATCTTAGATTCAAATGGGCGAAATGAAATGGTATGTCCTGCGCACAGCAGGAACTAAGGAAAAGAAGGCCGCCGAATATCTCCAGAAAGAGATAGAAAGGAGTGGTCTTCAGGACGAAGTTGCACAGGTGCTTGTTCCCGTAAAGAAAGAGATAATTACAAAGAACGGGAAAAGGAAGGCAGTGGACAAGCTGCTTTTTCCCGGTTATGTACTTATCCAGGCTGAGCTGAGCGCAAAGCTCGAGAACATCATCCGCAATCTGGTCCCCGGCATGTCCGGTTTCCTTACCGAAAAGAAATCGGCAAATGGAGCCCAGTTTGAAAGGATTCCCGTGCCTCTCCGCGATGAAGAGGTCCAGAGAATTCTCGGAAATCAGGACGAAAACGTGGACAGCGCAGCAGAAACTGTCGTCAACTATGAAGTTGGAGAATCAGTCTGCATCACAGGTGGTCCGTTCAGCGGCTTCACCGGAGTTGTTGATGAAATTCTCGAGGACAGGAGCAAGATCAAGGTCATAGTCGAGATATTCGGAAGAAAGACTCAGGTCGAACTCAGCTTTACACAAGTAACTAAAGTAACTAAAGTTTAAGTATTATGGCAAAAGAAGTTACCGGATTCATCAAGCTCCAGATAAAAGGTGGAGCTGCAAACCCTGCACCTCCGGTAGGACCGGCCCTCGGTTCCAAAGGCTTGAACATCATGGACTTCTGCAAGGCTTTCAATGCAGCCACGCAGGCTCAGGCAGGAAAGATTGTTCCTGTTGTCATTACCGTCTATTCAGACAAGTCCTTCACATTTGAAGTCAAGCAGCCGCCTGTAGCGGTATCGCTCAAGGAAGCAGCCAAGATAACCACTGCATCCGGAGAGCCCAACCGCAAGAAGGTCGCAACAATTACCTGGGACCAGGTCAAGACAATAGCAGAAGGCAAGATGCAGGATCTCAACTGCTTTACGCTCGCTTCAGCGATGCGTATGGTAGCAGGTACGGCACGAAGCATGGGAATCACCGTCAGCGGAGAATTCCCTGAGAATCTTTAAACCCTACACGCATTATGAGCAAGTTGACAAAAAATCAGAAGGCAGTTGCGGAGAAGTTTGATTCTCACAAGCTGTATTCACTCCAGGAGGCGAGCCAGATCGTGAAGGACATTACCTTCACAAAGTTCGATTCTTCAGTCGAGCTTTCAGTAAACCTCGGAGTTGATCCCCGCAAGGCCAACCAGATGGTACGTGGAGTTGTTACCCTTCCCCACGGAACAGGAAAGGTCGTTAGGGTTCTCGCTCTCTGTACACCTGACAAGGAGAACGAAGCAAAGGAAGCAGGTGCCGACTATGTCGGACTTGAAGAGTATATTGAAAAGATCAAGGGAGGCTGGACCGATGTCGACGTTATTGTCTGCACCCCTTCAGTCATGCCGAAGATCGGTGCTCTCGGAAAGATTCTGGGTCCCCGCGGACTTATGCCTAACCCCAAGACCGGAACCGTGACAATGGAAATCGGAGCTGCGGTCAAGGCTTCAAAGGGCGGAAAGATCGACTTCAAGGTCGACAAGACCGGAATCGTCCACACAGCAATAGGAAAAGTATCTTTCAGCGCACAGCAGATATATGAGAACGCGGCTGAGGTGATCAATGCAATCGCAAAGCTCAAGCCTCAGGCTCTCAAGGGCACCTACATGCTTGGAGCTTCACTCTGCTCAACGATGAGCGCCGGAATCAAAATTGACGTCAAGGCATTTCTCAACAGTGCTGAGTAAAAATTCAATATTATGAAAAAGGAACTTAAAGGTCAGATTATTGAAAGCATCTCAGCGCAGCTCAAGCAATATCCCAACTTCTACATCACGGACATTGCAGGCCTGAATGCTGGACAGACAAGCAAACTCCGTCGCGAGTGCTTCAATGAGGGAGTAGTCCTCACTGTTGTCAAGAACACCCTGTTTGCTCATGTTCTCAAAGGACTTGAGAACGAGGAAGTCAAGACACTCGAAGAAACTCTTGCGGGAAATACCGCAATCATGTATACAAACGCACCTGCTGCACCTGCAAAGATCATCAAGAAACTGCAGAAAGACGGCTTCACCAAACCGGTCGTAAAGGGAGCGTTTGTTCAGGACTGCGTCTTCATCGGTGAGGACAAACTTGATCAGCTCGCAGCAATCAAGACCAAGGAAGAACTCATCGGCGACATCATCGGTCTCCTCCAGAGTCCTGTTCGCAACATTGTTTCCGCTCTCGAAAATGCAGCGGAAGGCAAGGCGGAAGACGAGAAGATCTACACTGCAACCGCAGCAGAGACAGTAAAGGCAGAACCGGCCCCCGCAGCTGAGGAAGCAGCGGCTCCGGCAGAAGCAACAAAAGAATAATATTAACAATTAAACAAGCATATAAAATTATGGCAGATGTAAAAGCCCTCGCAGAAGAGTTGGTAAACCTTTCTGTGAAAGATGTTCAGGAACTTGCAAAAGTTCTTAAGGAAGAATACGGTATTGAGCCTGCAGCTGCTGCAGTTGTAGTTTCAAGCGATGCCGGAGCAGGCGCAGCCGCCGAGGTAGAGCAGACAGAATTCGATGTTATCCTGAAGTCAGCCGGTCAGGGCAAGCTCAACGTCATCAAGGTTGTGAAGGCAGAGCTCGGACTCGGACTCAAGGAAGCAAAGGATCTTGTTGAATCAGCTCCTGCAGCGGTGAAAGAGAAAATTTCCAAGGCAGAGGCAGAGGCACTCAAGGCAGCTCTTGAGGAAGCCGGTGCAGAGGTTGAGATTAAATAATTTCTCCTCTCCCTGCCAGGGGACAAACAGGTTTAGAGCCGGGATAACAGGCTCTAAACCTTTTTTCCGTATTTAATTTTTCTCTATTTCCAAAGGCAGAATATGTCAAAAAAGACCAACAACAAGCGAATAAATTTTGCTACTTCCAAGATTCTGGAATATCCTGATCTTCTGGAAGTGCAGCTGAAGTCTTTCAAGGACTTCTTCCAGCTCGAAACCACACCGGAGAACAGGAAGAACGAAGGCCTTTTCAAGGTATTCCAGGAGATATTCCCCATAGAGGATACGAGGAACAACTATAAACTCGAATTCATCGACTATTTCATAGATCCTCCAAAGTACACGATTGAGGAATGTCTCGACAGAGGCCTTACCTACAACGTGCCCCTCAAGGCAAAGCTCCGTCTTTCCTGCACAGACCCGGACCACGAGGATTTCGACACCAGGGTTCAGGACGTCTATCTCGGAAACATTCCGTACATGACACCTGCCGGGACCTTCGTGATCAACGGCTCTGAAAGAATTATCGTTTCACAGTTGCACAGGTCGCCAGGCGTGTTCTTTGACCAGAGCATGCACGCCAACGGAACAAAACTCTACTCAGCCCGAATCATTCCTTTCAAAGGCTCGTGGATAGAGTTTGCAACCGACATAAACAATGTGATGTACGCGTATATTGACCGCAAGAAGAAGCTTCCGGTCACAACGCTGCTCAGGGCAATAGGCTTCAACTCTGACAAGGACATCATAGACATCTTCGATCTTGCCGACGAAATCACCGTCAGCGCAAAAGAACTTGAAGCCAACAAGGGCCGCAAACTTGCAAACAATGTACTGAAGACCAAGTTTGAGGACTTCATAGATGAGGATACGGGAGAAGTCACCCCCGTTGAGCGAATCGAGATCATCGTCAAGAGAGGCGAGTTCCTCGATGATGACACGATCGCGGCTATCCTCGACACAGACGAGAAGACTATCCTCCTGCAGAAGGACGAAGTGGGATCCAATGAATACGCAATCATATTCAACACCCTGCAGAAGGATCCTACAAACACAGAGATAGAAGCGATCAACTACATCTACAAGCAGCTGCGCAACTCGGAACCGCCCGATGAAAGCACGGCAAGGGATGTCATTGACAAACTCTTCTTCTCCGAAAAAAGATATGACCTCGGCAACGTGGGCCGCTACCGTCTCAACAAGAAACTCAATCTGTCGATTGATCCTGACGTCCGTGTGCTCACCAATACAGACATCATCGAGATCATCAAGTACCTTATTCAGCTGATCAACTCAAAGGCGACTGTCGATGATATTGACCACCTGTCAAACCGCCGTGTCCGCACGGTGGGAGAGCAGCTGGCCAACCAGTTCAGCGTTGGACTGAGCAGAATGGCCCGCACTATCAGGGAAAGGATGAACGTGCGCGACAGCGAACAGTTCAATCCCATTGACCTGATCAACGCCAAGACCCTGTCGTCAATGATCAACTCATTCTTCGGAACGAGTCAGTTGTCACAGTTCATGGACCAGACCAATCCCCTTGCGGAAATCACCCACAAGAGGCGTCTTTCCGCACTCGGTCCTGGCGGTCTCAGCCGAGACAGGGCAGGTTTCGAAGTCAGGGACGTGCACTACACCCATTACGGGAGGCTCTGCCCTATCGAATCACCTGAAGGTCCGAACATCGGACTCATCTCTTCGCTCTGCGTATATGCACGCATCGATGACCTCGGATTCATAGAGACTCCTTACCGCGACGTGAAGAACGGAAAGGTTGATCTCTCCCCTGAAGGCTGCCACTACATGAGCGCCGAGGAGGAAGAGAACAAACTCGTTTCTCTTGCGAACGTGAGGATGGACGATGACGGGAATATCCTGGAAGACCGCATCCAGTGCCGACTGGAAGCAGATTTCCCTGTTGTGACCAAGGATGAGGTCGACTATATGGACGTTGCACCTAACCAGATGGCTTCAGTTGCGGCATCCCTGATCCCCTTCCTTGAGCACGACGATGCACACCGTGCATTGATGGGCGCGAACATGATGCGCCAGGCTGTTCCTCTTCTCAAGCCTGAAGCCCCTATCGTCGGCACAGGACTGGAGGAAAGAGCCTGCATCGATTCCCGCACACAGGTGATTGCGGAGCGCAGCGGTGAAGTCACCTACGTTGACGCAAACGAAATAAGGGTACGCTACGACCGCACGGAGAACGAGAACTTCGTAAGTTTCTCTCCCGAAGAGACGACCTACAAGCTTCCGATATACCGCAGGACCAACCAGAGCACCACGATCACCCTTACTCCTATTGTCAGGAAAGGACAGAAAGTCGAAAAAGGACAGGTTCTCACCCAGGGATACGCGACCGAAAACGGAGAACTCGCGCTGGGACGCAACCTCAAGGTGGCCTTTATGCCCTGGAAGGGATACAACTACGAGGATGCCATCGTCCTTTCAGAGGAGATGGTCAAGTGGGACGTTCTGACTTCCGTCCATGTCGACGAATACCTTACTGAGGTTCGCGACACAAAGCGCGGAATGGAGGAACTCACCGCCGACATCCCCAATGTCAGCGAAGATGCCACCAAGAACCTCAACGAGAACGGCATTGTCCGCGTGGGCGCGCATATTGAGCCTGGCGACATTATGATAGGCAAGATCACTCCAAAGGGAGAAAGCGATCCTTCACCTGAAGAGAAGCTCCTCAAGGCAATCTTCGGCGACAAGGCCGGCGACGTGAAGGATGCTTCACTCAAGGCAAATCCTTCGCTCAGCGGAACAGTGATCAAGACAGCCCTCTACACCAAGCTCTCCAAGGAGACAGGGAAGAAGAGCACACAGAAGAACGAGCAGAAGTCACGTCTGGAAATGCGCCAGGCAGACTACGACCGCAAGGCCGAGAAACTCTACTCCGACTTCATCCAGAAGCTCACTATCTTGACCAAGAACAAGAAGAGCGCAGGCATTACTGACCTTTATGGAGTCGAGATTCTTCCCAAGGACAAGAAGATCACTGTGGAAGTGCTCAAGAGCATAGACTACAACAACATCAACTCCAACAAGTGGACAACCGAGGATGAGACCAACGAGCTGATCCGAGACCTTATCAACAACTACTGCATCGCCCTCAAGACAGAGCAGGCAAACTGCAGGCGCGAGATGGACACCATCAAGGTCGGAGACGAGCTTCCCAACGGAGTAATGCAGATTGCAAAGGTCTACATCGCCAAGAAGCGCAAGATCACTGTCGGTGACAAGATGGCCGGACGTCACGGAAACAAGGGTATCGTAGCCAAGATCGTTCGCCGCGAAGATATGCCTTTCCTTGAGGACGGAACACCGGTGGACATCGTGCTCAACCCTCTTGGAGTGCCTTCCCGAATGAACCTCGGCCAGATCTATGAAACCGTTCTCGGCTGGGCAGGCGCAAGACTTGGCCTCAAGTTCAGCACCCCGATCTTCGACGGTGCAAGCATAGACGAGATCTGTGACTACACCGACAAGGCTGGAGTTCCGAGATTCGGCAAGACCAACCTCCGTGACGGCGGCACCGGAGACTACTTCGACCAGCCGGCCACAGTGGGAGTGATCTACATGATCAAGCTCGGACACATGGTTGACGACAAGATGCACGCCCGTTCAATCGGTCCCTACTCTCTGATCACACAGCAGCCGCTCGGCGGTAAATCACAGTTCGGCGGACAGCGTTTCGGTGAAATGGAGGTATGGGCACTTGAAGCGTTCGGTGCTGCAAATGCTCTTCAGGAGATTCTGACCGTCAAGTCAGATGACGTGGTCGGAAGATCCAAGACTTACGAAGCCATCGTAAAGGGAGATCCCATCCCGCCCGCAGGCATTCCGGAGTCACTCAATGTGCTGCTCCACGAACTCCGTGGACTCGGCCTCAAGGTTACACTGGATTAATTGTTTGAACGATAAGGAATTATGCCTACTTTCAATAACAAAGACAACAAGACAAAGAGCAATTTCCAGACAATCAGCATCTCGCTTGCGTCTCCTGAGGACATCATGGAGCGCTCCTGCGGAGAGGTCCTGAAACCGGAAACCGTAAACTACAGGACCTACAAGCCTGAGCGCGAGGGCCTGTTCTGCGAAATGATTTTCGGACCTACCAAGGATTATGAGTGCTACTGCGGAAAGTACAAGAGAATACGCTACCGCGGAATTGTCTGCGACAGGTGCAAAGTCGAGGTCACAGAGAAGAAAGTGCGCCGCGAAAGGACCGGTCATATCAAACTGACCGTTCCCGTGGCCCATATCTGGTACTTCAAGTCTGCCCCCAACAAGATATCCGCACTGCTCGGACTTCCTGCGAAAAAACTTGAATCGGTAATCTACTATGAGAAATATATAGTAGTACAGCCTGGTGCAAGCGGACTCGACAAGATGGCCATGCTTTCAGAAGACGAGTATCTTGACGTGCTTGCAAAACTTCCGGGCAATGAGAATCTTCCGGATTCTGATCCCGAGAAGTTCATAGCAAAGATGGGAGCCGAAGGAATCTACGACCTTCTCAAGGAAATAGATGTGGACGAGCTCGGCAAGCAGCTGCGCCAGAGAATGCTCGTGGAGACATCCCAGCAGCGCAAGACAGAGATACTCAAGCGCCTGCAGGTCGTGAAGTGGTTCCAGGAGTCAAAGGGAAAGAACCGTCCGGAGTGGATGATCATGGATGTCATCCCGGTTATTCCGCCCGACCTTCGCCCTCTCGTGCCCCTCGACGGCGGACGCTTTGCCACTTCAGATCTCAATGACCTGTACCGCAGGGTGATCATCAGGAACAACCGCCTCAAGAGGCTCATTGAGATCAAGGCCCCTGAAGTGATTCTCCGCAACGAGAAACGCATGCTCCAGGAAGCCGTAGACTCCCTTTTCGACAACTCAAAGAAGTCGTCTGCAGTCAAGAGCGAATCCAACAGGGCACTCAAGTCCCTCTCCGACTCACTCAAGGGCAAGCAGGGACGCTTCCGCCAGAACCTCCTCGGAAAACGTGTCGACTATTCAGCACGTTCAGTTATCGTCGTTGGTCCTGAGCTCAACATGCACGAATGCGGTCTGCCCAAATTCATGGCAGCCGAGCTGTACAAGCCGTTCATCATACGCAAGCTCATCGAGCGCGGCATAGTCAAGACCGTGAAGTCTGCCAAGAAGATCGTGGACCGCAAGGATCCGGTGATCTGGGACATCCTTGAAAATGTCATGAAAGGACATCCGGTACTGCTCAACCGTGCACCTACCCTCCACCGTCTCGGTATCCAGGCTTTCCAGCCCAGGATGATCGAGGGAAAGGCCATACAGCTGCACCCTCTCGCATGTACGGCATTCAACGCCGACTTCGACGGAGACCAGATGGCAGTGCACCTTCCTCTCGGAAATGCCGCCATCATGGAGGCACAGCTGCTTATGCTCGGCTCACAGAACATCCTCAACCCTGCCAACGGAGCGCCTATCACGGTGCCTTCGCAGGATATGGTGCTTGGACTCTACTACATCACCAAGATCCGTCCTGGCGCAAAGGGTGAGAACAAATGCTTCTACTCGCCTGAGGAAGTGATCGTGGCATACGACGAGAAGGCCATCGAGATGCATGCAAAGATCAAGGTGCGCCTGCCGATAGACAAGCAGGATCCCTCGAAAGGCACACAACTCGTCGAGACCACTGCCGGACGAATCATCGTCAACCAGTTCGTGCCCGATGAGGTGCCTTACGTGAACGAACTTCTCGGCAAGAAGGCCCTCCGCAAGATCATCACCGAAGTGATCAAGCACACCGGTGTGACCCGCACGGCCAAGTTCCTCGATGACATCAAGAACCTCGGATACGACCAGGCCTTCCGCGCCGGAATCTCATTCAACCTCGGAGACGTGATTGTCCCGAAGGAGAAGACCACCCTCGTGGAAGAAGCCTACAAGCAGGTTGCAAGCATACGTGACGACTACGACAACGGTTTCATCACCAACAACGAGCGTTACAACAAGGTCATTGACCTCTGGTCAGCAGTCGACAACAAGCTCACCAAGATCGTGACCCAGCAGATTTCTGCAGACCAGCAGGGATTCAACCCCGTGTTCATGATGCTGGATTCCGGAGCCCGTGGTTCAACCACACAGATCAAGCAGCTCTGCGGAATGCGTGGATTGATGGCAAAGCCGCAGAAGGCCGGTGCGTCAGGAGCGGACATCATCGAGAACCCTATCGTCTCCAACCTTAAGGAAGGAATGACAGTGCTCGAGTACTTCATCTCCACCCACGGTGCACGAAAGGGTCTGGCTGATACCGCGCTGAAGACCGCCGATGCAGGATACCTTACCAGAAGGCTCGTGGACGTTTCACATGACGTGATCATCACTGAAGAGGACTGCGGCACACTGAGAGGACTTATCGCGACCGCCATAAAGAACAAGGACGATGTTGTCGAGTCTCTCGGCGAAAGGATTCTCGGCCGCACTTCTGTGCACGACATTTTCAACCCGCTTACCGGTGAACTCATAATCAAGGCAGGCGAGGAAATACGCGAGAAGGAAGCGGACCTCATCGACTCTCTCCCCATCGAGCAGGTCGAGATCAGGTCAGTGCTCACCTGCGAGAGCCGCAAGGGCGTCTGCGCGAAGTGCTACGGACGCAATCTCGCCACCAGCCGTATGGTTGAAAGGGGCGAAGTCGTCGGAGTCATCGCCGCACAGTCAATCGGTGAACCCGGTACACAGCTTACCCTCCGAACCTTCCACGTGGGAGGTACCGCATCTTCATCTGCCGCCGACTCATCAATCGAGTCAAAGTACGACGGAGTTCTCAACTTTGAGGAACTGCGTACCATCGAAAGAATCACCGATGACGGAAAGACAGAAAATGTGGTTGTCAGCCGAATGACTGAACTCCGCATAATCGACGAGAACACCGGAATCACCTTCTCCCAGTACGACGTTCCCTACGGAGCAGTGCTCTACAAGAACGATGGCGACAAGGTGAAGAAAGGCGACCTGATCTGCGCTTGGGATCCCTACAACGCAACCACAATCGTGGAGACGGCAGGTACCCTGCACTTCGAGAACATGATCGAAGGAAGCACCTACCAGAAGGAAAGTGCCGATGAGTTCTCAACCGTTACCGACAAGGTCATCATCGAGTCCAAGGACAAGACCAAGACCCCGACCATCGTCATCACCGGAGAGAACGGCGAAAGCCTCAGGCAGTACAACCTTCCTGTTGGAGCCCACATCCTCATGGAGGACGGCGACAAGGTAAAGGTCGGCGACATCATCGTGAAGATTCCGCGTGCAATCGGAAAGGCAAGCGACATCACCGGAGGTTTGCCCCGCGTCACCGAACTCTTCGAGGCCCGCAACCCGTCAAGCCCGGCAATCCTGTCCGAGATCAACGGCGAGGTCCTCATGGGCAAGGTTAAGAGAGGTAACCGCGAAATCATCGTGCACAACAAGTACGGTGTCGAGAAACACTACCTCGTACCTCTTACCAAGCAGATTCTCGTCCAGGAGAACGACTATGTCAAGGCCGGATCAAGGCTCTCCGACGGCGGCGTGTCACCTTCCGACATTCTCAACATCCTTGGCCCTGTAAAGGCACAGGAATACATTGTGAATGAGGTTCAGGCCGTATACCGCCTTCAGGGTGTGAAGATCAACGACAAGCACTTCGAAATCATCGTGCGCCAGATGATGCGCAAGGTTGAGATCACCAACCCCGGTGACACCGAATTCCTCGATGAGGAGATGGTGGACAGGTGGAAGTTCATGGATGTCAACGACAACATCTACGGCAAGTATGTTGTTCTCACGGCCGGTGGCTCACAGAAGTACAGCGAAGGACAGATCATCAATGCACGCGAGGTACGCAGCGAAAACGAATCTCTCGGCAGACAGGGTCTCGAACTGATGTCTGTACGTCCTGCAAGACCTGCTACCGCAAGGCTTGTGCTGCAGGGAATCACCCGCGCAGCCCTCAAGACCGACAGCTTCATATCTGCCGCATCATTCCAGGAGACCACCAAGGTCCTCAGCGAAGCTGCAATCCGCGGCCGCGTTGACCACCTCGAAGGACTTAAGGAGAATGTCATCTGCGGACATCTGATTCCTGCCGGAACAGGTCTCAAGGCCTACCAGGACATCATCGTCGGACGCAAGGACGAACTTGCACAGGAGCTCAACGAACTCTAGTGACAGTTCATCCCAACACATACTGAGAACGCCGGGGCAGATGCTCCGGCGTTCTTGTTTGTTGTTGTATGGTCGGCTGAATGAACAGCCTTACTGTATTGTCAGTCCATGCTCCATTCGGCACCGTCCTTGGTATCCTTGACACTGATGCCGAGAGCCTTCAGGCTGTCGCGGATATGATCAGAAGTTGCCCAATCCTTTGATGCCTTGGCCTTGGCGCGCTGGTCAAGGACCATGTCCATGAGCCCCGAAATGACCTTTCCGGAATTCCCTTCCGAAAGTTCCTCATCCTTGAGGCCGAGCACTCCGAATACGATGTCGTCAAAGATCTGCACGAGAGTGTCAAGGTCGGCTTTTGAGAGCTTTGCCTGACCGGCCTTTGCGCAGTTGATGATCCTGACTGCCTCGGAAATGCAGGCCAGGGCGACAGGCGTGTTCAGGTCGTCGCACAGGGCATCGTAGACACCGTCAAAGACAGCCTTGACCTCAGGCGAATCAGCACTGCAGCTGTCAGGGGCCACAGGAATCTGCTCCTCTCCGTACTGCCAGCAAGGCATTTTGGAACCGGACATGGCATAGAGATCCCTTGCCGCCTGCATTATTCGCTTCAGTCCCTTTTCGGCAGCCTGCAGAGCCTCGTTCGAAAAGTCAAGTGTCCCGCGGTAATGAGCCTGCAGGATGAAGAACCTGATGGTCATCGGAGAATATGCCTGCTCGAGTTTCGGATGATTGCCGGAGAAGAGTTCGGGGAGCGTGATGAAGTTTCCAAGAGACTTCCCCATCTTCTGCCCGTTGATCGTTATCATGTTGTTGTGAACCCAGTAACGGACTCCCTGTGTGCCGCGGCAGGCCTCATTCTGCGCAATCTCGCATTCGTGGTGAGGAAAGACCAGATCCATGCCTCCGCCATGGATGTCGAATTCGGAACCGAGATACTTCTCCCCCATCACCGAGCATTCAAGATGCCATCCGGGGAACCCAACGCTCCAAGGCGAAGGCCAGCGCATTATATGCTCCGGTTCGGCTTTCTTCCAGAGTGCGAAATCGAAGGCGTGGCGCTTGTCGGACTGTCCGTCAAGACTGCGTGTTCCCTCGAGGGTATCGTCAAGGTTGCGTCCCGAGAGCACACCGTAATGGTAGTCCTTGTTGTACTTCTCGACATCGAAATAAACGCTTCCGTTGCTCACATAGGCATAGCCGGCATCGAGAATCTTCTTTATTGCCTCGATCTGCTCGATAATGTGGCCGGAGGCCCTTGGCTCTATCGAAGGAGGTGCCACATTCAGAAGCCTCATGGCCTCATGATAACGCAGCGTGTATGTCTGCACGACTTCCATAGGTTCAAGCTGCTCGAGCCTCGCCTTGCGGGCAATCTTGTCCTCCCCCTCATCGGCATCATGTTCCAGATGACCCACATCGGTGATGTTGCGCACATATCGCACCTTGTAGCCAAGATGACGCAGAAACTTGAACAGCACATCGTAGGTCACGCCCGGACGGGCATGTCCTAGATGGGCATCCCCGTAGACGGTAGGGCCGCACACATACATGCCTACATGGCCCGGATGCACCGGCACAAAAAGTTCCTTCTTCCGGGAAAGGGTATTTGTAAGTCTGAAATCTCTCATGTCTGAAAAACTTAGATTGCGAATATAAGAAATATAATGCTTACTTTAGCCTCATGAAATTCATCAGTTGGAATGTGAACGGACTCAGGGCCGCCGCCGGAAAAGGATTTGCCGATGCGTTCAGGGCCCTTGACGCGGATTTTTTCTGTCTGCAGGAGACGAAACTGCAGCAGGGGCAGCTGGACCTCGAATTTGAGGGCTACAGCTCATGGTGGAACTATGCCGAGAAGAAAGGATATTCCGGGACATGCATCTACAGCCGTGTCCCCGTGCTCGGTGCGAGTTACGGACTCGGAATCGACGAGCATGACAGGGAAGGCCGCGTGATAACCCTGGAACTCCCGGATTTCTATCTGGTCAATGTCTATACCCCCAACTCCCAGGACGGGCTCAAAAGACTCGACTACCGCATGCAGTGGGAAGACGCATTCAGAAAATACCTCAACTCCCTTGCAGCCGAAAAGGGCGTGATAGTCTGCGGAGACATGAATGTGGCCCACAATGAGATTGACCTGAAGAACCCGGCAACGAACCACTTCAATGCGGGATTTTCGGACGAGGAAAGAGGCAAGATGACGGAACTTCTGGCTTCCGGTTTCTGCGACAGCTGGAGATGGCAGCATCCTGACGAGGTGAAATACTCATGGTGGTCATACCGAATGCGCGCCCGTGAGCGCAACGCCGGGTGGCGCATAGACTATTTCCTGGTATCGGACAAGCTCAAAGACCGCATTGTCTCCACCGAAATCCACAACGAAATATTCGGTTCAGACCACTGCCCTGTGGAACTGGTCCTGGAGTGACGCCTGCCGTCAGTGTTGCTTCACGTCCTTGCGCAGCGCAAGCAGTTCAAGCACGGTCACGAGCGCCGCACCGGCGATGCAGCATATGACAGCGGCCGGGACCTGCATGTCAATCTCGGCAATCGATCCGGTGCGCAGAAGCTGGGCCTCCGTAACGGTCGCCATGTCGCTCCATGGCCACACCTTCACGAGTGAACCGATGATGAAGCCGGCAAGGACCAGAAGAGTTGACCTGTGGTACCGGGCAAGGAGCCAGTGCAAGAACTTCGAGAACGACAATATTCCAACCACGGCACCAAGCACAAACACGACCAGCACCATGTAGTCCAGGGCCACACCGTCACCCGACATTATCCTTGTCAGCGTCGACAGCATGAATTCATACTTGCCGAGGATAAGCAGTATGAAGCTGCCGCTGATTCCCGGAAGAATCATGGCACAGATCGCGATTGCCCCTGAAAGGAATATAAACCAGAGAGCATCGGGAGTCTCTGTCGGAGAGAGGGTGCACACGACAACGCCGAGAATGATTCCGAGCACGAGCATCACTCCGTCCTTCGGCTTCCAGTCCTTGAGCTCCCTGAGGATGAAGACTGACGAAGCCACTATCAGCCCGAAGAAGAAAGCCCATGTCGGGACAGGGAGATAAGCCAGAAGATAGGTCATCAGCTTGGCCAGCGACATCACGCTGATCAGGATACCCGCAAAGACTGCCACAAGGAAATTCCCGTTGATGTGCTTCCAGAAGTCGCGGAACTTTCCGCCGAAAAGAAGCCTGACAGCCTGTCCGTTTATGGAATTGATGGAACCGACAAGTTCCTCGTAGATTCCTGTCATGAATGCGATTGTGCCCCCGGACACTCCGGGAATCACGTCAGCTGCCCCCATGCCTATGCCTTTGAGGGCCACAAGAAAATATCTGCTCAACGATTTTTTCATTTAATTTTCAGTAAGAATCCGGCAATTTCGTCAAATGCCGCACGCTGGTCAACTTCCTTCCCTCCTGATGGAGGGCAAACCACAAGGTCAAAAACATCTCCGGGAATCTGACGTCGGCCAACCTTGAATCCGGCAGGACTGCACCTGGTTTCGAATTCTGCGGCGAAATTCATGGGGTTGTCGGACAGACAGACGAACAGGTCCTCCGTCCGCTGGGCCCCTGCCGGCATCCTGAACTTGCGCCGCATGAAGCCGGCATAGTTCAACTGATCCTTTTCCGGGCTCAGTATCAAGAGCTCTATGCCGTGCGCGGAGAAAAATTTCCGCACCGCATCTTCCGCAGCTTGCGCACCCGGGAGTTCCCTGTCGACAAAAACGGCCGCCGACCTGATCCCCGAAATCGGGACAATGCCCTGCGGCATCCTGCTTGCGGATTTTTTCAGGGCAAAGTGCCTCAGCACATATTTCAGGGGACTTGTCATTTCTGTCCGGCAGAAGCAATGAGTTCGCGCAGTTCGCGCTTGGCTATCTTCCAGCGGGGGATGTCAATCTTGGTGCCTATCACCTCCACGACCTTGGCCGCGATGATGGACCCGGCCTCTCCGCATACCTTGAGAGGAAGACCCAGAGAATGCGCGTACAGAAATCCGGCCGCATAAGTGTCACCGGCCCCTGTGGCATCGACGGTATCGGCCGGCCAGGCTTCGATGAAATGGCATTCGTCACCAGACTTGACCCAGCTTCCGTCCTTGCCTATCTTCACGACTGCTATCCGGCACATTTTAGCTATCTCATCAAGCGCTGCCCTTGGGTCTCCGAGCTTGGTGAAAGACTTGGATTCAGTCTCGTTGGCAAAGACTATGTCCACATATTTCTCGACAATGTCATGAAGGAACGCAAGATTCGACTCCACCACATTGTAGGAGGCCATGTCAATAGAGATTATACACCCGGCCTTGTGGGCATATTCCACGGCACGGCGCACAAGTCCCTGATTCTGGACAAGATATCCCTCGATATGAAAATAGTCGTAACCCTCAAACCACTCCGGTTTCAGATCTTCCGGCACAAGGTCGAGAGCCGCACCCAGATAGACGGCAAAGGTCCTTTCGGCATTGCCTCCGCTCACGAAAACCATGGAGCGCCCGCTGGAGCGCGGGCTCTTGAGCAGCGTGGTCTTGACTCCGTACTGTTCCTGGTCGCTCTTGAAAAGCTGGCCCAGCTCATCGTCGCCTATCTTGCCTATGAATCCCGAAGGCATCCCGAGTATCGCCGTGCAGGTAATCGTGTTCGCGGCAGAACCTCCCGCGACATATTTTACCCCCAAAGGCTTGAGAGCGGCCCAGATGCCGTCTCCGGTTTCCATGTCAACATGTTGCATGCTCCCCTTGGGAAGATGAAAGGTAGTGAGAAGACTGTCGTCCGGCAGGACGGCAAGAATGTCGGTGAGGGCGTTCCCTATGCCAAGTATAGATTTCATATGGATACAAAATTAATATAATTATCGTAAATTCGCGAACCGCAGCCGGCGCTGCACACTGAAGAATGAACAGAACAGCATCAAAGACAATCAAATATCTGCTTTCACTCGCGCTCGCTGGAGTGCTGATATATTTTGCCCTCAGAAGCGTCGACTGGAGCGCATTCGCATCCGGACTGAGGGAGACACGCTGGGGATACGCAATACTCTTCTTTCTCGTTTCGATACTGGCCCTGGTGTTCAGGGCTGAGCGCTGGCGGTCAATGATGCTTCCGCTGGATCCCGAAGTCAGGCGCGCCGACACCTGGGATTCCGCGAACGTGGGCAACGTGACCAACGTGGTGCTCCCCGGAGCGGGAGAATTCGTCAGATGCGCATACATCTCATCGAAGCGCATGACATACGACAAGGCGTTCGGCACCATAGTCAGCGAGCGTGCATGGGACATATTCGCGGTCGGACTGCTGTTCATTGCCGCAATAGCCGCGCAATGGAGCACCTTCGGCAAGTTCTTCGTGGAGAATATCTGGAAGCCCCTCGGCTCAGGAGCGGACTTTTCGCTCTGGTGGGCTGCGGCTGCCATCGTGCTGCTCATCGCCGCATACTTCATTCTGGTGTTCCGGCTTCGCGGGCGCAGCAGATTCTTTGAGCGAAACGCAAGGACCTTGTCGAATCTCTGGACCGGACTTGCCTCCATAACGAAAGTAAGGAACAAATTGGCATTCATCCTGTACACTGTCGGAATCTGGATAATGTACATGCTGATGTGCTACTTCATATTCCAGTCCGTGCCGGAACTTTCGCACCTGACGATGATCGATGCGCTGTTCATCTCCTCGATAGGCAACATAGCCTCCGTCATTCCCGTCCCCGGAGGAATAGGGGCATACCACTATCTTGTGGCCCTCGCGCTGCAGACACTCTACGGCGCAAGCTGGGAGACCGGCATACTCGCGGCCACTCTCAACCATGAGCTTCACGCCATTCTGATCATAGTCGTTGGACTTGTTTCATACCTCAGACTCACCATAAGGAAGAAAAATGCAGCTGACACTACCGCATGACTACCACAACCTGCTCGGGAACCAGGAAAACACCGAGAAGGCAATCAAGAGCGTCAAGGACATGTTCCAGGAGAACCTGTCCGCCCAACTTGCACTTCTGCGCGTAACCGCACCGATAGCCGTGCTTTCCGGCACAGGACTCAACGATGAGCTCAACGGGGTGGAGCGTCCGGTGAGTTTCCCGATCAGAGACATGGGTGAGCGCAAGGCGGAAGTCGTGCACTCCCTGGCCAAGTGGAAAAGACTAAAGCTGGCCGAAATGGGCGTCATGCCCGGTCGCGGCATCTATACCGACATGAACGCATTGCGTCCCGACGAACAGCTCGACAACATACACTCCATCTACGTGGACCAGTGGGACTGGGAGAAGGTCATACGCCGCGAAGACAGGAACATCGCTTTCCTGAAACAGACCGTACGCCGCATCTACGAGGCAATCAAGGTCACGGAAAACAGGATCTTCGTGGAATTTCCCCAGATTGAGCCAATCCTTCCGGAAGAGATACATTTCATACATGCGGAGCAGCTGCTGCAGCTTTATCCTGACCTTCCTCCAAAGGAAAGGGAAAACCGTATCGCAGAAAAATACGGGGCGGCTTTCGTGATAGGCATAGGAGGGAAGCTCTCCGACGGAAAGCCTCATGACGGCCGCGCTGCCGACTATGACGACTGGAGCACACCTGGAGAGAACGGGCTGCCGGGTCTCAACGGAGACCTTATAGTGTGGAACCCTGTTCTCGGAAGTTCCTTCGAACTTTCAAGCATGGGCATAAGAGTGGACGAAAAGGCCCTGCTGCTTCAGCTGGAGGAAAGGGGCGAAAGCCGTAAGCGCGGACTCATGTTCCATTCGATGCTTCTCGCCGGAAAACTTCCGTATACTATCGGCGGCGGCATCGGCCAGTCCAGGCTCTGCATGTTCCTGCTAAGAAAGGCCCACATCGGCGAAATACAGAGCAGCATTTGGCCGGAAGAAATGCGCATCGCCTGCGCCGAAGCGGGAATAGAACTCGCCTGATACACGGAATTTTGCGGGAAGCGGAATATTTGCTATATTCGCGGCGCAAAAACAACATCAGGCAATGAATCTCAAGAGGATGCGCATACAGATGACCGGAACTTCGGCACTTAGTGCCGGAAGGAAGCACTGCGTGTCCATCCAGTGGTTCAGCGGATTCGTCCACTAGAAAATCTCAATTTGTGCACATCTCACTTCAACACGCCTCCCTTACGTGGAGAGGCATCGGTGTGCCGTCGCGTGAATCCGTAATTCAACAACAAAACCACTGGAAAACCATGTTCACAATATTGTTTCTCCTGTCCGCAAGTACAGGACTGGGATATCTTCTGCGCAGGGTGGAACCTGTAGCAAAATTCGGCGAAGCCGTGCAGTACACGGTCTTCGCAATGCTGTTCGTCTTCGGAATAATCGTGGGATCCGACAGCGGGCTGATGTCACGTCTCGGGGAATTCAGCCTGCAGGCAATCGTGATTGCCGTTGCCGGAACAGCCGGAAGCATGCTTGCAGTGTATCTTCTTTATCGTTTTCTGTCAAGAAAAGGAGGTGCGAAATGAAAAATTCACTGATCATACTGCTCCTCTTCCTTGCAGGAGCAATTGTCGGGCTGACCGGAATCGTTCCTGCCGAATGGCCGGTTGCAAGCCTGCCGAAAATCATACTCTACGTGCTGGTCATCCAGGTCGGGCTGAGCCTCGGCAGCGGAGGGCTTTCCGTCCTCAAAAAGGAAATGCACCCAGCCGTCCTGCTTGTACCCCTGTGCACCATTACCGGCACACTCATCTTCACTGCCGTCGCCAGCTTCCTGATTCCGAACCGGAACATGCAGGAATGCATGGCGCTCGGCTGCGGATTCGGCTACTATTCACTGTCGTCGGTACTGATTTCGGACCTCAAGCAGGCAACACTCGGAGTCGACGGGGCCGCCGCGCTTGGAGCAGTCGCACTTCTGACAAATATAGTGCGGGAGCTGATGGCACTAGCCGGCGCGCCGCTGTTCGTCAAATTGTTCGGGAAACTGGCTCCGGTTGCCGCAGCAGGTGTCACCTCCATGGACTCATCCCTGCCGCTGATAAAGAAATATTCCGGCATGGAGACAGTTCCGGCCGCACTCGTGAACGGCGTGGTGCTGGAGATCGCGACCCCGCTGCTGGTGACGTTTTTCTGTTCGATATGACATGCCATTCGGCAAATTATGTCAATTATACTCGCAAATTCCCCGGAATTTGCATATATTTGCAATCCTTTACGGCCTTGAGCCGACAAGGAGGACGGTTCCGTAGCTCAGCTGGATAGAGCAACAGCCTTCTAAGCTGTGGGTCGCGCGTTCGAATCGCGCCGGAATCACAAAAGGCGCAATGCCTGTCACATCGACAGAGCGTTGCGCCTTTTGCATTGCGGGTGCCTGTTTTCAGCGTATGAACTCCCCGGTTCTGCTCTCCGGACAAGCCGCAATCTGTTCCGGAGACCCGCAAGCCACGATCCGGCCGCCGGCATATCCTCCTCCGGGACCCATGTCAATTATATAGTCCGCGTTGCGTATCACGTCGAGATCGTGTTCAATCACTATGACTGTGGCTCCGGCATCGATGAGCTGCTGGAAGACTCCGAGAAGTACCCTGACGTCGGACGGGTGCAGCCCGATGGTCGGCTCGTCGAAGATGAAGACTGCGTCATCCTGGCGCCTGCCGATTTCCGATGCGAGCTTAAGGCGCTGAGCCTCTCCACCGGAAAGTGCAGGGGTGGCCTCCCCGAGAGTAAGATAACCAAGCCCGAGATCCTGCAGGGTATGCAGTTTCGGGAGGGCCCCCTTGAACGCACCGAGCCGTGCAACGGCCTCATCTACCGTCATCTCCATTATCTGCGGCAATGTGAAACCATGCTGATGGATTCCGAAGGCCGCCTTTGCATATCGGGAGCCGTGGCAGGATGGGCACACGATGTCCACATCCGGGAGGAACTGCAGGTCAAGCGAAATCTGCCCGGTGCCGTCGCATTCGGGACAGCGCAGGCTGCCTGTGTTGTAGCTGAAGTCGCTGGCCTTGCACTTCAGGGCCTTTGCCTCCGCGCTTGCGGCAAAGGTCTTCCGCAGATAGTCGTGAATCTCGGCATAGGTGGCAAGGGTTGAGCGAACGTTTATGCCGATCGGGGTAGCATCTATCAGGTTTGCCCTGTTGATGCCGCACGAATCAATCGCCCTCACCGTTTCAGGAAGCGGTGTGCCGTTTATCTTGGCCTGAAGGGCTGGAAGCAGGCATTCCAGCACCATGGTCGTCTTTCCGGATCCCGACACGCCGGTTACCACAGTCATCCGGCTTTTTGGGATTTCCACTTCCAATGGCTGCACGGTATGTATTGCATTTGTCGAAAGGTGTATGCGACCTTTTGAAAAGATGTCATCAGCATGCCCGCGCACGCGTATTTCCTTTTCTCCGGAAAGGTAGGGGCCGATTTGCGAAGCGGGATTCGCCTCGATCTCGGCTATGCTGCCCTCGGCAATCACATTGCCTCCGTCCTTTCCGGCCTTCGGCCCGAGTTCTATCATGTAGTCTGCATGCCGCAGCACCTGCGTGTCGTGGTCAACCATCACCACGGAATTCCCGTCGGCCACAAGATCGTCCATGACGCCCAGCAGGCCCTTGAGGTTTGCCGGATGCATGCCGATCGAGGGCTCGTCGAGCACGTAGAGGATGCCGGTGGTCTTGTTGCGCACGGCCCGCGAGAACTGCACCCTCTGGCGCTCTCCAGTCGAAAGCGTCGCCGCCGAACGGTCAAGGCTCAGATATCCAAGTCCGAGTTCAATGAGCCTGGCCGCCACTCCCCTGAATTCCTTCACCATGTCGCCGGCCATGGGACGCATCTCTTCGGGCAGAGTCCCGGGGATGCCTTCCACCCAAGCCGTCAGCTCGTCAAGCGTCATCGCCGAGGCTTCGGCAAGGTTCTTCCCGCAGAGCAGCGTGGACAGGGCTTTTTCGCTGAGTCGTGATCCGTGACAGTGAGGGCACACGTCAGTCTTCAGGAACCTCGACACCCTCGCGAGCCCCTTCTCGTCCTTGACCTTGGAAAGGGCATTCAGGACAGTGTTTTCTGCGCTGTAGTAGGTAAAGTCCAGTTCTGTGGCCATCTCCCCGTTCTTCGGGCGATACAGAATGTGCTTCTTGACCATAGGGCCGTGGAACACGATCTCAACCTCATCGGGCCGCAGATCCTTGAAAGGGACATCCGTCCTGACGCCCATGGCCCTGCACACGTCCACCATCAGCGACCACATGAGGGTGTTCCATGGAGCGACGGCTCCCTGTTCAATTGTAAGCGCAGGATCCGGGACATAGGTGGACTCGTCCGGTACGCGCATCACACCGGTTCCCTCGCAATAAGGGCATGCTCCGTCGCTGTTGAACGCAAACGATTCGGCTCCGGGAAGCTCAACTTCCGCTCCGCACACAGGGCATTTCGACACGGCCATCCTCGCCGTGTCCATCGAGGGCTGCTGACGGTGGCCGTTTGGGCAAAGATGACTGCCGAGCCTGGAGAACATCAGTCGCAGATGGTTAAGAAGTTCCGTCGAAGTGCCGAAGGTGCTGCGTATGTTCGGCACTCCCGGGCGCTGGTGAAGTGCGATTGCCGCAGGGACGTGCTCCACATTGTCGACCTGGGCATGGGCCGCAGAAGTCATGCGTCGCCGGGTATATGTGGAAAGCGACTCAAGATAGCGGCGGGACCCTTCGGAATACAGCACACCAAGCGCAAGGGAACTCTTTCCGGAGCCCGAAACCCCGGCTATCGCCACTTTCTTTCCAAGCGGCACGTCAACATCGATATCTTTAAGATTGTGGACTCTGGCGCCACGGACCTTGATCTTGTCTACTGTCATAACTTCTGCAAATATAGACGGATTTGCGGCAATGCACAGGAAAATGCCTAATTTTGCAACTGCAACTCAAACACCGGGAAAATGACAAACAGTCGGGAACGAATCTGGAAGTACTCCCTTGTAGTCCTCATCGTTGGACTGGGACTTGTGCTCTTCCGCCAGGCACAGCCTTACATCAGCGGGGTTCTCTCCGCGTTCACCCTGTACATCCTGCTCAGGAAGCCTGCCTTCAGGCTCGCTGAAAAGACAAGGCGGCCCACCCTCTCAGCCGCGACAATAACAGTGGCGGTGATCCTTTTCATCGCCATCCCTCTGTCGCTACTGGTCTGGTTCGTGGTTTCGCGCATAGAGCAGGCCGACTGGAGTGTCGACAAGATCGTGGCTCCGGCAATGCAGATGGCGGACGTGCTTAAGCAAAAATACGGCATCGACATCGCATCACAGCAGACACTGACATTCCTGGGGAGCAAGCTTACGGCGCTCGGCCAGTCGATAATCGGAAGCATCGGGAGTTTCTTCATCAATCTGGCCGTGGCTCTGATCCTGCTGTTTTTCCTGCTCAACAGCGGCAGGAAATGGGAGCAGTATCTGGCTTCGATAATCCCCATGAAGAACATCAACAAGAAGGAGACGATGAACAGAATAAACCTGATGGTCAAGTCGAATGCCATAGGCATCCCGCTCGTGGCAATCCTTCAGGGTGTGATAGCCTTCATCGGATACCTGATATTCAATGTCCCGAATGCCGGTCTGGCCGCGATTGCAACAGGTTTCTGCTCAGTCGTGCCCATAGTCGGAACCATGGTGGTTTGGGTTCCGCTGGGAATCTACTTCATGGTGCTGGGGCAATGGGGCGCCGCTGCCGGCCTGCTTGCCTTCGGCGCTGTATTCATATCCCAGAGCGACAATCTGCTGAGGTTCATTCTCCAGAAGAAAATGGCAAATACTCACCCGCTGATCACGATTTTCGGCGTGATAGCGGGACTGTCGCTGTTCGGATTCATCGGAATCATCTTCGGTCCCCTGCTTGTGTCGCTGTTCCTTCTGTTTGTCGACATGTTCCGCAAGGAATACCTCTCGGGTGAAGAGAACTGACCGCTAACCGTTACTGCTGCCGGCCCTTGAGATATTCGTCGATGGCTCTGGCGGCAGTCCTTCCAGCCCCCATCGCAAGAATCACCGTGGCGGCACCTGTAACCGCATCCCCTCCTGCAAACACGCCGGGTCTTGTTGTCGCCCCGTTTTCATCAGCGACAAGACAGCCCTTGCGTGTAGTCTCAAGGCCTTTTGTAGTATTGGGAATCAGGGGATTCGACGAAGTGCCGAGGGCCATGATCACGGTATCGGTCTCTATCTCAAATTCGGAGCCCTCTACAGGCACAGGACGGCGGCGTCCGCTCTCGTCGGGCTCTCCGAGTTCCATGCGTATGCATCTCAGTCCCCTTACCCAGCCTTTGTCGTCTCCGAGGATTTCCACAGGGTTGGAAAGCATGTTGAAGATTATGCCTTCTTCCGCCGCATGATGCACTTCCTCTCTTCTGGCGGGCAGTTCAGCCTCGGTCCTGCGATAGACGATGTGGACTTCGGATCCTAGCCGCAGAGCCGTCCGGGCGGCATCCATCGCGACATTGCCTCCTCCAACCACGCAGGTACGGTGTCCGGCATGAATGGGAGTCAGGTAGTCCGGCCTGTAGGCATTCATCAGATTGTTGCGCGTCAGAAACTCGTTGGCGGAGAACACTCCGCAAAGATTCTCTCCCGGTATCCCCATAAATTTAGGAGTCCCGGCCCCCGTGCCTATGAACACTGCCGAGAAGCCTTTCTCATCGAAGAGCTGGTCCACGGTAATCGTGCGGCCGATTATCACGTCGGTCTCTATCTTGACACCGAGTTTCCTCACATCTTCAATTTCACGGGCAAGCACCTTGTCCTTGGGCAGGCGGAATTCGGGAATTCCGTAGACAAGCACTCCTCCCGGCTTGTGCAGAGCCTCGAACACCGTCACATCGTAACCGAGTTTGGCAAGATCGCACGCACACGCAAGACCCGCAGGACCGGAGCCCACTATCGCGACCTTCATTCCGTTGTTCACCGCCGGAGAAACTTCGGCAGATCCTCCATGCTCACGCATATAGTCAGCCACAAAACGCTCGAGCTTGCCGATGGCGACAGGTTCTCCCTTGACTCCGAGCACGCAGCTCCCCTCGCACTGGGTTTCCTGCGGACATACTCTGCCGCATACCGCAGGCAGCGATGAATCCCTTGCTATCACTTCAGCCGCGCCCGGAATATCCTTCCCGACAAGCTTTGCGATAAAATCAGGAATATTGAGATTCACCGGACAGGCCGTCACGCATCTCGGATTCCTGCAGTGAAGGCAGCGCGTGGCTTCCAGGAAAGCCTCCTCCTCATTATAGCCGAAGCAGACCTCATCAAAATTGTGCGCACGGACTTTGGGATCCTGTTCACGCACCGGCACCCTTGGAATTCTGTTTGCCATCATTTGTTCCTCCCTATTTTGCAGTCGTGCTCTTCAAGCTCTTCTTTTTCTTCCTTGCGATATTGGCCCTGGCGGCGCATCGCTTCGTCAAAATCAACCTCATAGCCGTCAAATTCAGGCCCCTCAACGCAGGCGAACCGCGTTCTTCCTCCGACCGTCACCCTACAGGCGCCGCACATGCCCGTCCCGTCCACCATAAGGGTGTTGAGACTCACCGTGATCGGCAGCCCGAGTTTCCTGGCCGTCAGCGACGTGAACTTCATCATGATCATGGGGCCTATTGCCACTGCCCTCGTATACTTTCTGCCGTCCTCGCTGACAAGCTTCTCCAGAAGAACAGTGACCATGCCATGAAAACCTTCCGACCCGTCATCGGTGCAGATGAAAAGATTGTCGCACACTTCAGCCATCTCCCGCTTGTATATCAGCAGGCCGGAATTCTTTGCTCCGATTATGACGTCAACCGGAACTCCCCGCGAGTGCAGCCACTTGGCCTGCGGATAGACAGGAGCTGTACCGACCCCTCCGGCAATGAATATATATCTCTGCGCGGCAAGGGCAGCCGGATCCATGGCAGTAAAGTCAGACGGCATCCCGAGCGGTCCGGTCACGTCACAGAAATATTCTCCAGGCTCATGGGACACAATATCTTCCGTGGAGACACCTATCTCCTGCGTCACGATTGTAACGCTCCCCTCCGACGCGTCATAGTCGCTGATTGTCAGAGGTATTCTCTCCCCTTTTTCGTCGGCCCTCACCATCAGGAACTGCCCTGGCTTGGCCGAGGCTGCCAGAAGCGGCGCCTCGACCTTCATCCTGCAGATTCCGGGAGTCAGCATCTCCTTTGTCAATATTCTGTACATAAGACTAATTTGAACCTGTCAAAAGAATGATTATAATGAATTGCTAATATACTAAGATCTCCACAATTTCCCCTTCAATATTTTCGGAAATTTTAGTACCTTGTATTGCATAATACTATCAAAAATATATATCTTTGCAGAAAAAGGAACAATTAACTGGAAACACGATGAAACAAATCACTAACGTCGCTGTCGGGGGCAGAAACTTCATAATCAGCAACGATGCCTACTCAATGCTCGACTCATGGCTTACGGCCTTCAAATCAAAGGTAGAGCCGGCCTCTCAGGTCGATGACGTGATGATCGAAATAGAAGAACGCATTGCCGAACTATTTACGGAAGCCTCTACCGTTCCGAATTATGTCGTTGACACCGATCTCGTGCAGAAGGTAATCAGGCAACTCGGGATGCCCGACGGCAGTGACCCGCAAAACGGAACATCAAATGCCGCTTGTGAGCGGCCTGTCCACCGCTTCTACAGAGACAGGGACGACGGAAAGCTGGCAGGAGTATGCAGCGGTATCGCCAAGTACTTCAATATAGATGTGATGCTGGTGCGGGTTATCGCCATAATACTTGTTTTCTGCGGAGGATGCGGACTGTGGGCATACCTGATACTCTGGTTCATATCTCCTGTAGCCGAGACTCCACGTCAGAAATGCGAACTGTACGGATTGATGCCGACAGCCGAAAACCTGCGCCGCTTCACAACCTCAAAATAGACGATTCATGGACAAGATAAACGTTGAAAATGTAAAATCGCAGATGCGCAAAGGAATGCTGGAATACTGTATTCTGCTGATTCTTAGCAAAAAAGACGAATATCCTTCCTCTCTGATTGCCGAATTGAAGAAGGCCGACATGATAGTCGTGGAAGGGACTCTCTACCCTCTCCTCATAAGACAGAAGAACCAGGGGCTTCTTACATACAGGTGGGAGGAATCCCCACAGGGACCGCCACGGAAATACTACTCCATAACTGACAAGGGAAGAGCCCAGCTTCAGGAAATGGACATTGCGTGGAATGAAATCGTAAGCACAATCCAAAAAATAAAAGACGGACAGATATGAAACCTGTAGTGAAAGCCAGCATAGGAAAAACTGCATTCACGCTTGATGAAAGTGCGTACAGCATCCTGAAGGACTATCTGGACTCGCTTGAGCAACATTTCTCCGGCAATCCTTCCGGAAAAGAAATAATGGAAGAAATCGAAGTCCGCCTGGCGGAGTTGCTGTTCGAGAAATGCGGTGTCTCGGGTGTAGTGAGCGAACAGGCGGCAAGAGATGCCTGCGACACCCTCGGCTCGGTAAATGACATCGATTCCGACAAATCGGCAGAAGAGGCTGCCGCAGAAGAGCAAAAGCCCAACGACAAGGATGTACATGCCAGAAAGGCAAGAAAACTTTTCAGGAATCCCGATGACAAAATCATCGGAGGCGTATGTTCCGGGATGGCCGCATACTTCGACAGGGAGCCTGTCCTGTTTCGCCTGATTGCCATAGGAATCTTCCTCCTGTTCGTCTTCACCGAAGCCAGGCAGGCACTTTGGGTCCCTGTCGTGGCATACCTGGCCCTGTGGCTGGTGATACCTGAAGCAAAAACAATAGGACAGAAATACCAGATGCGGGGCAAGACAAACACCCTCGACAGCATAATGAAAAATGTCGAAAAGGGAGCAGAAGAAATAGGCAACACGGCAAAGCAGTTCAACAATAATCATCCGGACTTTTTGAAGACAATCATGAAAGCAGTATCAGTGTTCGTGGGCATAATATTCATCCTGATTGCATTCGCGGCAATGCTCGCGCTTGCGGTCTCAGCGGCCGGAGCCACCGTAGTCATGCCAGTAAGCATAGCGACTCTCCTGGCTTCCACAATAGGACCTGGACACACGGCAGTATGCACCATTGCGCTGCTGGCCACACTCGGGATACCGTTCATATCACTTCTGTACTGCGGCATCCAGATGGCATTCGGCCTGAAGTCACCAAAATGGAGACCCGGAATCCTGCTTCTGCTGCTGTGGATTGCCAGCCTGCTGACTTTGGGATACTTTGTTACCAGGGCCGCAATAGAATTCGACAGCGGCGAGAGACAGTATGACGTCATGACGGTCAGCCCGCAAGAACAGATGCTGCTGATCGAAATGGAGGACTCCGACATGGACTACGACTACATCTACCTCAACGGAGACGAGGACAGTTACGAACTGGTAATGACAGTCGGGGACGAAGTTTACCTATACCCCAGGATCAAAATCCACCGCAACGATGAAGCCGACAGCATAAGGATCAAGGAAAGCACCATATTCTTCAGCGGCAAGAACAGGCAGCCGGAGTTCTGCTCATACTCCGACGGAACTCTCATTCTCTCTCCATCCGTTCTGAACGACAGGCAGAAAATGGAAGAATCCGGCCGAGAGATAACAATAAGCCTTCCCGCTGACACAGAGGTACAGGTGAAGGCTCCAAGATATCATGATTTCACTAAAGAACAATATCACACGAACATCACTCTGCTGAAAGGCCACAGCGATGTCGACATCTTCTGAATGAAATCAGACCAGTGACTTCAGTTGGGGAGGCAGTTCAGGCATTGCCCCGTTGCAGGTGCACACGAAAGCAGAAATCTGCACGGCAGCCGAATGAGCCTCCTCAAGACTTTTTCCCTTGAGCAAAGCTGCACAGAATGCTGCGGTGAAAGAATCGCCGGCACCGACAGTGTCGACAACCTTGACTATCGGGGTCTCGCGGAAAAGGACACGGTCCGGAGTCACGACATAACTGCCGTCAGTGCCGCACGTAAGGATCACGAAACGGAGCCCGAATTCAGAAAGCAGACGGCGGCAAGCATCCATCGGAAGAGCGTCGCCATACGAAAGCATCCCGGACACAATCTCAAGTTCTTCGTCGTTGATCTTGAGCACATCGGCTTTTTCCAAAGACTTTCTTATGACCTCTTCAGAATAATAACTCTGACGGAGATTTATGTCGAACACCTTAATAGAATCGGCCGGCATGGCGTCAAGGAAAGCATGTATGCATTCCCTGGAGACAGGATTCCGCTGTGCAAGGGTTCCGAAGCACACGCAGGAGCATTCCGGAGCTATCCCTGCAAACTCGTCATCGAAACGAAGGCCGTCCCATGCCACACCTTCCACGATATTGTACTGAGGCACTCCAGCCGGGTTCAGGGACACTTCCACTGTGCTGGTGGGCTTGGCGGAAAGCTGAAGCGAATGAGGCAGGTGCACCCCGTCCAGCGTCCTGATTATCTCGTCCCCAAGGGCATCGCGGCCAACTGCGCTCAAAGCGATGCCTTCAAGCCCCAGCCCGGCAACATGCCAGGCAAAATTTGCGGGAGCTCCGCCCAGTTTCTTTCCTGACGGAAGCATGTCCCAAAGAATTTCTCCAAGACCGGCAATATATTTCTTTTTCATTCCGTATAAGATTTTCTCAATGCCATATACATTCCCAGCAAATATAGCACTCCTGCGGACATTACTGCAACAGCTCCGAGCTGAGTGCCTGACAAATCTGAAAAAACGCCCATGACAGGAGGGAAAATGGCACCTCCAATAAGGCCCGCAATCATCAGGCCAGAAATTTCATTCTGCTTGTCGGGCTGATGCAGAAGTGATTTTGAGAAAATTATTGAAAATACGTTCGAATTGCCGAATCCGATAAGGCCTACACATGCATAAATCGGCACAACGGAGTCGAACAGGAACAGTCCGACCATGGCAGCAGCCATGCACAGCACGCTTACAATGAAGAACTTGCCCGGATTCCACCTCGCAAGGATGAAGGATCCGGAAAAGCATCCGACCGTGCGGAACAGGAAATACACGCTGGTGGCAAATGCGGCATCGTTCAATGACATTCCTGCACTTTCCATCAAAAGCTTCGGGGCCGTCACATTGGTGCCGACGTCAATGCCGACATGACACAAGATTCCGAAAAACGACAGCAGTATGAATTTGTCGCGCAGAAGCGAGAAGCTGGCTCCAAATCCCGCCCCGCTGCTTTTGTATTCATCCTCCTGAATTCTGGTAAGGCCGAGACTGACCACAGCAATGACCGATATGGCCATAAAGATCGGGAACATGATACGCCAGTTGTCAAACTGGGAAGCTCCCCAGCTTGCGACGAGAGGGGCAATGAACGAGCAGATAGCCTTGACGAACTGGCCGAAAGTCATGGTGCTCGCAAGTTTGTCTCCCGTAACGATGTTGGCAACCAGAGGGTTGAGCGACACCTGCATGATAGCATTGCCTATCCCGAGAAGACAAAATGATATCGTCATCGAAACGGCGGAATAATTCAATACTGGTACCAGCAGGGCAAGCGCCGTCACCACAAGGCTCAACAGAGTCGTCTTGCGCCGGCCTATCCTGTTCATCAGGGCTCCGGTGGGTATTGAAACAATCAGGAACCAGAAAAACACCATGGTGGTGCACAGATTGGCAAAAGCATCGGACAAGCCGAAATCTGCCTTGATATAATTGGTAGCAGTCCCGACCATGTCAACAAAGCCCATGGCGAAGAAAGAAAGCATTACCGGGACAATTACCGCACTGAATTTTTTGCTCATCGGTTATAGTTTTGTCACAAAGTTATATGAGGGGCAATTTACATCATAGCAAGTTCCTTTCAAAGAATACAACAATTGTTACGCCTATCGGATTATCGGATCAAAATTTTTGACAAATAGAAAATATAATACGAATATTGCGCTCATAACACTGCAGCTATAACCATGAAACTAATCAGGCCACTAATCAATGCAACAATTATTCTGACACTTTTGTCCTGTTCGCAAGAGAAAGAATATACAATCGGTGTATCGCAATGCTCGGAGGATATCTGGAGAGACGAGGTCAACAAGGAACTGCGAATGGAAGCCATGCTCAAGCAGGACATTAATCTGATCATCAAATCAGTGAAAGATGACTCCAACCGACAGATTGCCGACATCGAAAGCTTCATCAAGGAAGGAGTGGACCTGATCGTGGTTTCACCCAACGAGTCATCAGCCTTGACCCCAGTAATCTCAAAGGCTTTCCAGTCAGGAATTCCCGTGATACTCTTCGACAGGAAAATCCAGACCAATGACTACACGGCATTCATTGGCGCCAACAACTACCGTCTGGCATACCAGCTGGGCACATATCTGGCGGAGCGCATACACCAAAACGGCAATGTGGTCATACTGCGCGGTCTGCTCGGTTCCACTGCGGATACCGAAAGGTACAACGGCTTCATGGACGCAATCAAGCAATGTCCCGGCATAAATATAGTCGCCGAAAGGCACGCGAACTACTTTCGCAATCAGGCGAACATCCAGATGGGGAAAATCATTGACAACATCGGGATAGACAACATTGACGCGGTATTTGCAATGAACGACCAGATGGCCGCTGGCGCCGACGACGCGATCCAGCCATACAATCCGGGCAAGAAGCCGTTCATAGTCGGAATCGACGGACTTTCCGTCCCCGGAGGAGGTCTTGACTACATCGGCCAAGGCAAAATCGATGCAAGCTTCATATATCCGACAGGTGGCGACAAGATTATTGACGTTGCATATAATATATTGAATGGACTGCCATATGAGCGGGAAAACATTTTGAACAGCGGAGTGATAGACCGCTCGAACTATACCACATACAAGCTGCAGTCAGAGCAGATTGCACAGAGACAGCGCAGTCTTGACCAGCTTTCAAGCCTGCTGAACAACAATCTGTTCCTGTTCCGTCAACAAAAGACAATAACCTGGATACTGGTATGTTTCGTGTTCCTTTTCCTGATTCTGTTTGCAATCCTGCTGAAGGTAAACAAAAGCAACAGATGGCTTAACATGAAACTGCAGGCTCAAAACGAAGAGATCAGGGGGCAAGTCACCACACTCAACGAGCAAAAGGACAAACTGAACACAATGTCAGAACAGCTGAAGCTTGCGACAAACGCGAAGCTCATGTTCTTCACCGACATATCACACGAATTCAAGACTCCAATCACCCTGATCATGGGGACTGTCGCAGAATTGTTCAAATCCACCAACCTTGTTCCTGAGGAGAGGGAAATGCTGACAATCGCACAAAGGAACAGCGCGAAACTCATGAGCCTTCTCAACCAGATTCTGGAATTCAGGGCCTACGAACACGAACAGCTTACCCTGAAATGCAAAATGGACTATTTTGACAAATTCCTTGCTAACATAAACACCATGTTCAAGCCCCTGGCGGCGCAGAAACACATAACTCTCAGTTTCTCGGCGCAACCGGGAGAATCAGAGAGCGACAATAACTATTTCTTCAGCTTCGATGCCGAGAAAGTAGAAAAAATCTATTTCAACATCCTGTCAAATGCCTTCAAGTTCACCAACGACGGAGGGATTATTCGAGTAATCCTGAGACATGATGAACAGACAAAAGGAAAACTTGTGAAACTTTCAATCTTCAACAGCGGCTCCTACATCCCGAAGGAAAAGCAGAATGACATATTCAGGCGCTTCTATCACATTGACGGAAAGACCAACAACTCCGGAATCGGTCTAGCCCTTGCAAAAGCCCTTACACTCACCCACAAGGGGACAATTGAAGTAGAGAGCGAACAATTTGTCGGTACAACATTCACAATCACCTTGCCCACAGACCTGGAGGTGAGCAAATCGGCCATAGGTGCTTCGGACGAAAGGGAATTCAAATATACATCAACGGAGATTGCCCTGCTGCTGCCACAGGCCAACAGCCCCGAACACTTCCTCGAAAAAGAAGACAGCAGCAAGCCAAAGATACTCGTGATCGAGGACAATGAAGACATGCGCAGATATCTCCACGGCATCCTGTGCCAGGACTACAATGTCCTGCTGGCCTCCGACGGGCAGGAGGGAATAGACAAGGCCGTGAAGAACATACCTGCAGTGGTCATATCCGACGTCATGATGCCAAAGGCCGACGGCTATGAGGTCGCTGCCAAACTGAAGAACAACATCATCACTCAAGATGTCCCCATCATACTGCTCACTGCCTACGACAGCGACGAGCAAAGACTCTCCGGATACAAGGCAGGTGCCGACTCCTACATAGTAAAGCCTTTCAACGCAGACACCCTGAAGGCAAGAATCAGGAACCTGATCGAGAAGCACGACAAATCCACCGAAAAACAAAAAGATCCGCTGTTCAATCCAAACAAGACTTACGGAGACCAGCAGGTAGAATTCATTTCAAGAATCCGACAATTCTTTGAAGATAACATACAGGCCCCTGTTTCAATTGATGACCTCTGCAGCCATCTGGGAGTATCAAAGCCAAAACTGTACAGGCAACTAAAGGAAATCACTGATTATTCTCCTGTGGACATAATGAATCTCACAAAACTGCGGAAGGCAGTCTCCCTCATGCTCAACGAAAGGAAAACCATTTCCGAAGCCGCCTACGAAACCGGATTCAACTCACCGTCATACTTCACCAAACTTTTTGTACGCTACTATGGAGAAAAGCCGAGTGATTATATAAAACAATACACCAAATAACTGGAGCATAATAAAATAATGAAAAATCTACAACCCGCAATTATCATATTCTGCAATAAAGATGGGATAATTTGAAAAAATAGTGTCAAGGATACAAAAAGAGCCATGTTAAATTTGACCCATAAAACATTTACATAACACCAAAACTACTTAACATGAGATTACACTACTTATTAAAGATGTGCTGCTCTTTTGCGGCAACACTGCTCACAGTAAGTATGTTTGCCCAGAACATCCATGTATCGGGAACAGTAACCGATGAAGGAGGTTTCCCGGTCATTGGAGCAAGCGTAATGATTCCTGGGACAACCACCGGCATTGTAACAGACATGGACGGCAAATACTCACTAGATGTAGACGCCAATGCCACGCTGGAGATATCGTCTATTGGATATTCAACCGAAACCATTCAGGTCAACGGAAGAACTACAATTAATATTGTCCTCTCAGAAGACAAAGAACTCCTGGATGATGTCGTGGTTGTAGGTTACGCCGTAGGCAACAAGCGCTCAATTTCCGGTGCCGTAGAAAGAGTAACCGCCGAGGACATGAATACCGGCTACGTTGCCAATGCTATTGATGCAATTAGAGGGAAAGTCCCCGGCCTCGTAATAAGCAGTGCCGGAGGAAGTCTTGACTCACCTACAGTAAGATTGCGTGGTACGACTTCCCTTTCCGGAGGAAGCGATCCTCTTGTCATCATTGACGGAAGTTTCAGTTCCTTGGACGCCCTTGATGAAATCGCATCTCAAGACATCGAAGAAATATCAGTGCTCAAAGACGCATCGGAAAGTGCGCAATACGGTTCCAGGGGAGCTGCCGGAGTAATCGTGGTAACAACAAAAAAAGGAGAGGAAGGACGCGCTTCCATCTCATATCAGGGGCAATTCGGTGTCAGCACCGCTTATAAGCAACTGGAGATGCTCAGCGCCGACGAATGGAGGGATCTCAATGAGCGCAAATTCAATGGATCCGGCGACGACCTTGGTGCAAATACCAACTGGTACACCTGGGTGCAGAATCCTTTGGTAACACAGAACAATCACAACATTTCACTGACCCAAGGCACTACCAAGGGCGATGTCCGTGCGTCATTAGGCATTAACCAGCGCAATGGTTTGATAAGAGGAACAGGGAACACAACATACAACATGCGAATCAATGCCTCCCAAAGAGCACTGAACAATAAGCTCCTGCTTGAAATGAATCTGGCCGGGACCTATCGTGAAGGCGAAAGCAAACCCAATGTATGGAGCAGCGCATTGGTATATAACCCCACATACCCTTCAGAACGCAACTCAGATACAGGAATGTGGGACATTGTTCAGGCCGCAAAATCCATGACCACTCATCCAGGAGAACTGATGGATACCCAGATGCAGAATAATTCCGTAAGGGTGATGGCAAACGGACGTGCTACGTATACAATTATTGAAGGACTGACCTTAAGCGCTTTCGGCTCTTTTGGATACAGGACATACAATGGTTACTCATATTATCCAAATGACGTAACAAACTATCAGGGCGTACGCGGTCAGGCAAGCATAAACCACTACATCTCAAGAGACTTGCTTGGCAACGCACAACTTTCCTACGTGAAAGAAATAGGCAAGCATTCAATAAATGCCCTTGCTCTTGTTGAGGCGCAAAGTGAATATAATTTCAATACCGGTTCTACAGTGCAGGGCTTCGACACCAACTACTTCAAATGGTATAACCTTCAGGCAGGGAGCACAATCAACTGGGGAGACATTACATCCTATGCGACCAAAAGCAATATCCTGTCATATATGGGCCGAATCAATTACATGTACGATGACCGCTATGTTGTCACTGTAAACATTCGTACTGACGGCTCATCCAAACTTGGAGCAAACTATAAATGGGGCTTTTTTCCCCTCAGCTTCTGCGGCATGGGTAATATCAAACGAGGAGTTCATGAAGAGTCAGGACCTGATTTCCAACCTTAAGTTCCGTGTCGGATACGGCGTAACCGGAAATCAAAGCGGAATCAGTCCGCTAAGATCCCTCAACCTCATGGAGCCGTCCGGAATAAGCCAATATAACGGCACCAACGTGGTTACGTTTGCCACCACTGCAAATGCCAATCCCGACCTTAGATGGGAAACAAAACACACATTTGACGTCGGGCTGGACTTCTCCCTCTGGAAAGGAAGAATGCAGGGAACATTTGACTACTACAGGTCAACCACAAAAGACATGCTGTATACATACGCCGTATCTGTTCCTCCCTTCGAGTACAGCACATTGCTCGCAAATCTCGGAGAGATGCAAAACAACGGTTTCGAGTTCAGTTTGAGCGGTGAAGTAATAAGCACAAAAGATCTTGGACTTCAACTGACCGCCAGCGTGGCTCACAACGAAAACAAACTAGTATCCCTAACCGGCACATATCAAGGAGAAGAATTCACCACAGCAGAATGGATAGCAGTGTCATCAGCAGGTGGAGCCGGCATGGTAGGCAACAACAATGTCACATATATGGCCGAAGGATACCCAGTAGGAATATTCAGGCTTCCTGTTCATGACGGATTCAACGTGGACGAAAATGGACACAAGACCTACAAGATGAAAGACCTCGACAACAGTGGAGGAATAGATGTAGGTGACAGTGGGGACAGAGCAATCCAGGGACAGGTCGTACCGAAGTTTACGGCAAACTTCAATGCAAGACTGAGATGGAAACATTTCGATGCTGAAATGCAAATAAACGGAGCATTCGGACATCACATCTACAACTTCACCGGGATGTACATGAATTCGTTAAGCCAATTCCCGCTATATAATGTTCTGAGAACTGCTGAAGATCTGAATATTTATGACCTGCAGAATACAGATTACTGGCTCGAACGTGGAGACTATGCACATATTGAATATATCACTGTAGGATACACTATTCCGCTCAAAAGCAGCAGTCTCGTCCAGAATCTGCGCGTAGCACTTTCATGCAACAATATAGCCACAATAACAGGCTATTCCGGACTTACGCCTCTTATCAATTCTGCGGACTACAGCAGTGGAATTGACGCCAGAAACGTGACACCCCTGCAAAGGACATTCACTCTCCACTTGAGTCTCAGATTCTAATTCACCAAAAACTGTAAAACAACATGAAAAAGATACTTATAGGAATTATAGCAAGCGGAACATTACTTGTCAGCTGTTCCGGCTTTCTAGAAGAAACGGCCTACAGTTCTTTCAGCAAAGAAGAAGCCTTTAAGAACCCGACACTCGTATATCTCAATACAGTTCAAGCTGTATATTCCGGAATGGCGGAACAAGGAATGGCCTTGAGCAACACCAACAATTACTATCTGTTGTCTGAATTTTCATCAGACCTGGCATATATGCCTACCAGATTCAACGATTGGTTGGATGGTGGGGCAAGACAAGCATTGTTCCTGCACACATGGTCAACTTCATATAATGTATTCAACAACCTCTGGAACCACAACTGGGGCCAAATTGGGAAATGCAATACAGCAATTGACTCCATTCAGGAAATAATAGATGAAATGGGAGACAATGACGGTATTTTTCAAAGCTACATCAATGAACTTCGCGGAATAAGGGCATACTACTATTACCTTTCCTGCAATATCTGGGGTAATGTTCCTATTGTGAAGACCGGAGACCAGAGTGTAAGCAGCGTAAGTCAAACAGGAAGGGCCTCAGTATATGAATTCGTCCGCGATGAACTCTGCGAAATAATTCCCTCGCTTTCCGACGAGAAATGCTCGAATCAAAGCAGCGAATATTATGGGAGGTTCACAAAATCCGTTGCCTATGCGCTGATGGCAAAACTCGCGACAAATGCAGCCGTATTTGCATATGACAACTGGCACGACGGAAGCTACATCGGAGGTTTCGACAAGGTTGAGCCAGTCGTTACTGAAAGAGGGAAAGAACAAAAAATCACTTTGGATGGAGTCGAACGGAACGCATGGGAAACTGTAATATATTGCTATGATCAATTGAAAGCCGCCGGATATGATCTTGACCCGGACTTCAATTCAGTATTCAATGTCGGCAATGAGACGTCTGTCGAAAACATTTTCATACGTCCCAACGATGTCACCACATATAGACTCAACCAGCACACTCACTGGTGGGGATTCAACTCTGAGCATGCTATTCTCTATACCCCCTCGAGAAGCGGTGGAAACGGAAACTGCTCTACCAAGGCTTGTGCCGAGATATTCGGAGTAAAATATGACGCGGAAAAAGGTGCTTCCGTTGACGGATACAATGTTGGTCAATCTGATTTTGACCCGGCAAATGCGGCAGAGGACTATTCTCAAACTGATCCCCGCTGGGACAAAAGTTTCTTCTATGG
>CABUIX010000020.1 GCA_902491795.1 uncultured Bacteroidales bacterium
CGACGGCATACATAGGGCACAGCACGGAATTCTCGACCTACACGCGCAAGTACACGGACAACATCACCGACGACACCGGCAGGCAGTTCTACAACAACGTGTTCAACTACAACAACACGTCCAGCGCCGACTCAATGAGGGTGATGAAACTCGACAACAAGTTCTTCATACGCCTGCAGCCCTGGTCCAGCGAAGGAATTGTCTCCAAGCTGGATGTCGGCGTGGGCGATGTGCTCAGGACATATTTCGACAGCACTTCCGTAAGGCCGCAGAACCACACGGAAAACTCGTTCTACATCTATGCCGGTGCCGAAGGTCAGCTCCGCAACAATTTCTTCTGGGACGCCAAGGCAAAATACACCCTGCTGGGATACGAATTCGGAGACTATGAGCTGTCGGCAAACGGACGACTCGACCTCTATCCTTTCCGCAGGGCGCGCAAGAGTCCACTTTCAATCGGAGTTCACTTTGAAAGCACACTGCTGGAGCCGACATGGTACCAGCAGCACATTAGCGCCAACCACTACAAATGGGACAACGAGTTCGGCAAGATATCCAACACTTCCGTCACCGGGACCGTCAGCATACCAAGATGGAGATTCAATGCCGACGTCGGATATTCACTTCTTGCGAACAACATCTGGTATGACAGCCAGGGCATCATACGGCAAAACGGGCAGGCAATGAGCGTGCTGAGCGCATCGCTCAGAAAGGATTTCGTGATAGGACCGCTGCATCTGGACAACAAGGTGCTGCTTCAGTTCTCATCGAACCAGGAGGTTCTGCCGCTTCCGACCGCAGCCTTCAACCTGCGCTACTACCTGCAGTTCGTGGTGCAGCGTGACGAAACCAAGACCAACAACATAATGGTAATGCAGATAGGAGCCAATGCCTTCTGGAACACGGCATGGAACTCTCCTGCGTGGAACCCCAATCTCGGCGTTTTTCACAATCAGACCGAGAACCTCTACACGAACGGCCCGTACTTCGACATTTTCGTGAATGTCCAGTGGAAGAGGGCCTGCATATTCATCAAATACCAGAATGCGGGCGGCGGCTGGCCGATGGACAGTTTCGACTACTTCAGCGCCGACCGCTACATCGTTACACAAAACGGCATTGACGGACTCAAGTTGGGCATAATATGGCCATTCTACACCCAGCCGAGAGGCAAGGCGAGTCCTCCGCCATCCAACAAATGACAAAACAGGAAAGAACAGCACTTATCGTTACGGGATTGCTGCTTGTGGCGACACTGGCAATCTCGCTACTGGTTCCACAACGCGGTGTCGCGGAGCAGGAACCGCCCAGGACACACATCAGAGGGGTGATCCAGATCGACAGGCGCAGCAGCGCAGGAGCCCTTCTCGTAGGATACAATTATTTTCTTCTTGAGAGCTATGCCGAACATGGTTCCAAGACCGTGGAGATAGGCATGGCCAGAAGAAACACATCATGGATTGACTCCCTCAAGGCTGGAAAGGTTGACATGGTTGCCGTCCCCTACACCGACAGCCTCGCCGTCGACAGCGTGCTGGTCTCAAGGCCCGTCGACAACCTCAGCGTCTGGCTCATGAGGGCCGACGACCGCACGAACATGGATGATTTCGACAGGTGGCTGGCCGAATGGGAACAGACGGAAAGGCACGAATCCATCAAAAACAGTTTTCTCAAACGCTATGACGTGTTCAGAAGCCGCCAGAGAGAGATTCTCAGCCCCTACGACAGCCTGATAAAGGCCAATGCAGACTCCATCGATGTCGACTGGAGACTGCTCGCAGCAATCATCTACAAGGAATCACGCTTCCACATAGAAGCGAGATCACAGCGTGGAGCAAGCGGCCTCATGCAGATGATGCCGTCGACAGCAGCCCACTACGGAGTGACAGACCCACTGGATCCTGAAAGCAACATCGAAGCGGGAGCAAAACTCTTCGGCGGACTCATCAGGCGATACAGGAGCATCGCTGCGGACGAGAACGAACGCTACAAATTTGCACTTGCAGCCTACAATGCCGGAGCAGGACGGATCGACGACCTGCTGAATCTCGCCAAGTTGCGGGAGAAGGACTCCGGATACTGGGAAGACGTGATCCAGGTGCTCCCGGAAATGAGGGAAGAGAGCGTCATGGATACGGGTGCGGTGAAACTCGGCACGTTCAAGGGTGTCGAGACGACCAATTACGTCAACGACGTGATGGCCATATACCGGGAATTCTGCCGGATCTGTCCGGAAGGACAATAGGATCAGCGTCCTTCACCGCCGGGGGATTTCCGCAGCGAAGGCAGCCACCGGAGAAGCGTCGCCTCAATCAGGGGATCTGTAAGGCTCATCATCCAGCCGGGCAAAAAAGCCATAAGCAAGGTTCCGAGACCGATAACGACTCCTGGAGTCCTGGCCAGCAGGACTTCAAGGATTCCGGTGAATTCACCGGAGCCGAAAGGGTTTCCGAAGAAGAAGAACGCCATCACTGCAGAAATTACCACCACGCTTGAATCCATGATCATCTTTATCCTTCCGAAAGGCTTGCCGAATGTTGAAGAGAACGCGGCCACGGTCATTTCGGCCGACACCATCCATGCGTTGGAGGCAACTTCGATGCTGGTCCCGAGCGCCGTTATTGCTGCAGCCGCGACTATCAGCAGGATCCTTGCTCCGAATCCGGCAGGCTCCATCCATTCGACCATCCACAAAGAGACGTCTATCATGTAGCCGAATACTATCGAGGCTACTATCTGCATCAGGTTGCCCGGCTTGAACCTGCGGCGCAGAACCGCAAGTTGAACCAGGATATAGAGCATGTTCACCAGGAAGGTGAAAGTGCCGACGGAAACCGTGGGGATGTCAAGGTTCAGGACATACGCCATGCAGGAGAGAGGAGCCGTCCCGAGATTCGACTTGATTGCAAGGGCAATTGCAAAGGCAATCATGAAAAGGCCTATGCTTGCTATTGTGTATCTGAGTATTACATTGCCTGTTCTTGAACTCATAATGTGGTTATTTTTACAAAAAAAGGAATCAAATATCGGCTTTTTCCGTAATTTTGCAAAATATCGTGAATCGTGAAATCATTTTATATCATGAAAAAGTTATTAGTGTTTATGCTTCCCCTCGCCATGCTGGCCGCATGCCAGCCGAAGGGAGAGAAGGTACCGGCCATCGACCTGACCGACATGGACCTCACCGTGTCTCCTGGCGATGACTTCTATCAGTATGCAAACGGCGGTTGGATCGAGAAGAATCCCCTGAAACCGGAATATGCAAGCTTCGGATCATTTGACGTGCTCCGCGAGAACAACGTGACCCGCCTCAACGACCTTTTTGCCGAGATGGCCGAGATGTCGCCAGAAGCAGGTACCGTTGACCAGAAGATCGTGGATCTCTACAAGCAGGGTCTTGATTCAGTGCGCCTCAACGAGGAAGGAGGAAAACCGCTGCAGAAATATCTTGACCAGCTGTATGCCGTAAGCGACATGGAAGGACTCGCCGAGGAACTCGCCGACCAGAACAAGTACGGCGAAGGCGGATTCTTCAGCATGGGAGTTCAGGCCGACCTCATGGACAGCCAGACCCAGATTCTTTATCTTGCGCAGGGAGGGCTCGGAATGGGAGACCGTGACTACTACGTCGACAATGCCAACGCCGAACTGCACAAGGGATACACCGACATGCTCACCAGACTCTTCTCCCTGAGCGGATATGAAGATGCTGCCCAGAAGGCCGCCAATGCCGTCAAGGTTGAGGACAAGCTTGCCGAAATTTCGTGGACCAGCGTCGAGAACCGCGACTACACGAAGCAGTACAACCCCATGAGCACCGCCGAGATCTGCAGCAGGTGGCCGGCATTTGACTACGCCGTCTTCTTCAAGACCCTCGGCATTCCCGACCAGGACAAGATCATCGTGCAGCAGCCCTCATATTTCGACGGACTCAACAAGATCTTCTCAACCGTTCCGCTCGGCGAGATCAAGGACTATCTGGCAGCCTGCCTTCTCAACAGCGCCGCAGGAAGCCTGTCGGATGAATACTACGATGCAGCATTTGACTTCTTCAGCACCCAGATGAGCGGCGTTACCGAGAAGCAGCCAAGGTGGAAACGCGCCATGAGCGTGCCCAACAGCGTGCTCGGAGAGGCCGTAGGCCAGATGTACGTGAAGAAATACTTCCCCGAGGAGTACAAGGCAAAGGTGCTTGACCTGGTTCACCAGCTCCAGACTTCCCTCGGACAGCACATCGACTCGCTTGACTGGATGTCCGACGAGACCAAGGCATATGCCCGCGAGAAACTGGCAAACTTCAAGATCAAGATAGGCTATCCCGACAAATGGAAGGACTACAGCAACCTCAGCGTCGATCCTTCGCTCAGCTACTTCGAGAACCTCCGCAACGCCAGCGCATGGTATGTTGCTGACAATCTCGGGAGGCTCGGAAAGCCGACCGACATGGACGAATGGGGCATGACTCCACAGACCGTGAACGCCTACTACAATCCCACAACCAACGAAATCTGCTTCCCTGCAGCAATACTTCAGCCTCCGTTCTTCAATGCCGATGCTGACGATGCCGTCAACTACGGCGCAATCGGAGTCGTGATCGGACACGAAATGACACACGGATTCGACGACCAGGGAAGACTCTTTGACAAGAACGGCAACATGACCAACTGGTGGACACCCGAAGACGAAGCCGCCTTCCAGGCAAAGACGGCCGTTCTCGGCAAACAGTTCGACGAGGTTGAGATTCTGCCCGGTGTATACGCGAACGGAGCTCTCACCATGGGAGAGAACATCGCTGACCAGGGAGGTCTCAGCATTGCGTGGACCGCATATCACAATACTCTCAAGAACGGCGAAGAACCTGCACCGATCGACGGTCTTACCGCCGCACAGCGCTTCTTCATCGGATATGCTCATCTTTGGGCAGAGAACTCCACCGACGAGGACAAGGCACGCATGACCAAGCTTGACGTGCACTCTCTGCCGGAAAACCGTGTCAACGTGACCGTCAGGAACCTGCCCTTCTTCTTCGAAGCTTTCGGAATCACCGAAGGTGATCCGATGTGGAGGCCCGAAAGCGAGAGAGTAATCATCTGGTAAATCAAATGAAGGTCGAAGGCTTCATAGCCGGACGCCTCCGGTTCAAAGGAAGGATGGCTGTCATTGCGATAGCCATCTCTTTCTTTATCATCATCATTTCCGTTGCAATCTCATCCGGATTCAGCCGGGAGGTGCGCAGCGCAATCTCACAAATGACGGGAGACATTCTTCTGTCAAATTCCGCAGCTGACTGGTACGGAGAGTCTGACCCGATATCCGGATGCGACTCGCTGGCAGCTTCTGTACTCAAGATTCCTGGAGTTACCGCCGCCAGACCTGTTGTGTACAGGGCGGGAATAATCAAGGAAGGGAACGACATCTATGGTGCCCTCTTCAAGGGGAGCAGCACCGACACGTCTTCTCTTGCGGTAAGTATCCCGTCAAGTCTGGCCAGATCCCTCGGCAAGGGGGCCGGAGACCAGATAACGGCATATTTCATTTCTGACCGGGTCAAAGCCAGGCGCTTCAAAATTGCATCTGTGCATGAAAACACCGTGGATACTGGAGGATACTTGATAATCGATGCTCCCCTGCGGGACATGCAGAGACTCAACGGCTGGAGCAGCGACGAAGTATCAGCCATAGAACTCATCCTCGACGGGAAAAACCGGTCAAGGCTTGAGATGAGAGAGAAGGCGGCTGAGGCCGGAATGCGCACCGGACTCGCGGCAACAGCATCGACGGACAGTTATTCACAATTGTTCGACTGGCTTGAACTTATAGACTACAATGTATACGCCATCATCGTTCTTATGACGATAGTTGCCGGATTCAACATGATCTCGGGACTGCTGATACTGCTCTTCCGCAGCATCTCCACAATAGGCACTCTGAAGTCTCTGGGCATGACAGACCGCGCAATCGCAGGAATCTTTCTGAGGGTCTCTGCCCGGCTTGCAGGCATCGGCATGCTCATCGGGAATGCAGCCGCGCTGCTCTTCTGCCTGATTCAGGGATCAACCAGGCTGATACGGCTCAATCCGGAGAACTATTTCGTTTCATTCGTGCCTGTCGACATCAATCCTCTCGGCATTGTGCTGGCAGATGTCTCCGCCTTTGCGGTCATCATGATACTGCTGCTGATTCCCTCGCTTTTCATTTCGAAGATCGACCCTTCCGAGACTGTAAAGACTGAATAATCCTGACATTGGTGTTGGCAACGTAGTCTTCGGGATCAATTTTCAGAGCTTTCCTGTAGTAGCGCAACGCCTTCTTGCTGTTGCCCTCCGCAACCTGCCAATAGGAACCGATATTGTTGATGAACACCGTGTTGTCCGGATACAGTTTGTTCATCTTCTCGGAAATCTGCAGGAAATACCCGTAGCTCAGAGGGTTGGCTATCTGGAAAAAATTGTAGCAATACTCCCCGATTCCCTGACAGAATATGTCCTCGCCGCCGTCGCCTCCACGGAATGTCCACCGGTGCTTTCCTGAACAGTATTCGTCAATAAGGGCAAGAATCTCGTCAGCCGTCATGTCCGGGCTCTCCTTCTCATATCCGAGAATGGCCGTAATCTTGTTGAACCTGTACTCAAGCTCATCCGGAGCAAGGGCAATTGCCTTGTCTATTGCAGTCAGGGCCTCGGCAAACGCGGCATCGTCGTATACCGTGTCCTCGAAATAGTTGACGTCCCTTCCGAGGGAATCCTTCAGCGTGACAACCGGATTCTCTCCCAGATACTTCTTTTGAGGCTTGACGACAACTTCAGTGCGGGATGCAGCCTTGGCAAGCCAATAATTGAATCTTGCGACATAAACTTCCGGGTCATCGGGAGCCGCAGCCTCCCAACGGTTGATTATGGTCTCCACTCCGACACCGGCAGCACCCACATAGCGGATCTGGCGTTCATACTCGGCCTTGAGACTGCCGGCGTTTTCCTGGGCGAAGAGAGCCACGCAGGCAAACAGCGAAAATATAAGTGAAACTGTCTTTTTCATACATTCATAAGTATTTTGCGGCCTTTCGGCAGCAGGTTGTTGCATCGGGGTCCGATATTCTTCACGAACCCCAGCGGCACTGAACGGTAGGTAACCAGAACATATCCGAGCGGAGCATCCGGGAGCACCAGCACGTCCCTGTGAAGGTATTTCAGAGCAGTCTGCTTGTCAAGCTCGACCTCAGGGTACGAGCCCCTCTCATATTTTATGCTGAGCGCCCAATCTGCATCCGGAACAAAATCTTTTCCCTTCATTCTTCCCTTCACGACTCCGCTCCGCAGCGGCCTCAATGAATCCAGGCCGGCTCCGCCGGATGCCGCAGCAGCACTTGTCCTGCACAATGCGCCGGCCCACTGACCTTCACCGGGAACAACTCCGGCACGCAGCAGCGATCCGTGTCTGGTGGACACAACTCCGGAATCCGTGAATTCATCGTCAGGAGCAATTATATCGCCGCCCAGCTCACAGGCTGTCCACTCGAGATTGCCGTCGTTCTCTGCATCCTCGTATGTGCATGTGCTGTACACCAGGAATCCGCCCTTCCTCAGCGACGGCCACACGTCCGCCAATATCCTTTTCTGCCTTGCGGCGCACATTCTCACGAGCTCGGGGCTCCACTGCTCCTCGGCGCGCGCATCCTTCCGGAACATGCCTTCCCCGCTGCACGGAACATCGGCCACGATGACGTCAAAGAAGTCGCCCAAAGACGCAAACGCAGCAGGATCGACACTGGTAACCACGACATTGGGATCACCCCAGCGTGCCACATTGTCGTCGAGAATCCTCGCCCTGTCCTTCATGACCTCGTTGCTCACAAGCAGGAAGTCGTCTCCGAACTTCTCCCTCAGGGAAGCGGCAAGATCGGTAGTCTTGCCTCCAGGAGCGGCACACAGGTCAAGCACACGCACACCGGGGCCGAGCTCAGGAAGCAGTTTCCTGAACACATGCCCGACGAACATTGCCGAACTGTCCTGAACATAGTAACATCCGGCATGGAACAGCGGATGAAGCGTGAATACCGGACGCTCCTTGAGAATCCTGCCATGAGGCGACCACGGCACCTGAACTGAACCATCCAGTATCGGAAGATGAACCCCTTCTGCCTTGAAAGGATTGAGGCGGACTGAAACCGGGATCATTTGCGGAACTCTTCGGGGATGTCCGGCATCCTGCCTTCAGACGCAGCCACCAGTCCGTCAACCATCTTGTCCAGTCCCTGCTGGATCTTTGACCCCAGCAGAGACCGCATCATCAGATTCAGATTGGCGTCTATGTCCACATGGAAATCGGTCTTTCCGGCGACCTCGCAAGAATCGAAATGCAGCACGGCCACAAACTCCACGGGAGAATCGGCGCTGCTGAGTCTGATCAGGCTGTACGGAATACGCTCATCGACCCTTACCCCTATCTTGAAACCCTGGACAGTCACGCACAGGTTATCGTAGTCGGCACTGACTTCAGCCTCAACCTTGCCGGTGACGAGTTTCGAGAAATTGCGCATGTCGCAGAAGACCATATAAAGCTCTTCCGGCCTGCGGGCCACCTGGCCATGCTTGCTTGAATAGTGTGTTGTCATAAAAATCAGGTATAATTGCTACATTTGCAATCATACAAATATAAGAAAATTCCTTATGCACAGGATATATTTCGAAAAGCGCTGCATCATTATATGTGACCCGTCAGACCAGGCCCTCGCAGACCCGAACTCAATAGAATTCCACATCGGGGACCAGATCAACATACATACTCTGGTCGCGATGTTCGAAGCCTCGGAATCACTTTCACGCATCTATATCCCCACCGAGGACACGGAATGGATGTACCGCAGGGTATGTGCCGAATTCAAGGAAGTGGACGCGGCCGGAGGTCTGGTTTCCAACCGCAGGGGCGACTTTCTGCTGATCAGCAGGAACGGCCTTTGGGATCTGCCGAAAGGACACAGGGAAAGCGGAGAGGACATAAGGATCACAGCAATTCGTGAAGTGCAGGAAGAGACCGGAGTGGAGCAGCTGGAGCTCGGAAACCTGATATGCATAACGGACCATTGTTACCTGCGCGCAGGTATATGGCACCTGAAGCACACCTGGTGGTACAACATGCTCTACACGGACCCGGTCGACCTGACACCTCAGCGGGAAGAAGACATCACAAAGGCAGCATGGGTCGCACGCTCCAGCCTTCCCCCTTTTCTCAAGAACACGTACCCCTCGATCCAGGAAGTGTTCCGCGAAGCCAAAATTTGAGTTTCATACCCAAAATACCTGAAACTTTTTGCAGTCAGTAGCCGTATAATAAAAGTATTGCGATACTGAAACCATTATGAAACTTTCACAATTCAACTTCAACCTGCCAAAGGAAAAGATAGCAACTGAACTCCAGCCGGAAGTGAACGGCAGAATACAATGGAGAGACGAATGCAGGTTGATGGTTCTGCACAAGGACAGCGGCGAGATTGAGCACCGCAAATTCAAGGACATCATCGACTATTTCGGGAAAGGCGACCGCTTCGTGCTCAATGACACGAAAGTCTTCCCGGCAAAGCTTCTCGGCAAAAAGGAAAAGACCGGAGCCGACATCATGGTCTTCCTGCTTAGGGAACTCAACAGGGAACAGAGACTTTGGGACGTGATCGTCGATCCCGCAAGAAAGATAAGGATAGGAAACAAGCTCTATTTCGGCGACGACGACAGCATGGTGGCCGAAGTGATTGACAACACCACATCGCGCGGAAGGACACTGCGTTTCCTGTATGACGGGCCCTACGACCAGTTCAAGGAAGCCCTGTTCAGTCTCGGAAAGACTCCTGTCCCCGAATGGGTCAAGACCGACCCCGACGAAAAGGACGCCGAGGAATTCCAGACAATCTTCGCAAAGAACGAAGGCGCCGTCTCTGCCCCGGCAGCCGGACTGCACTTCAGCCGCGAGCTGTTCAACAGGATGATACTCAAGGACATCGAAAAGACATTCATCACTGTCCACATGGGCATCGGGCATTTCCGCAGAGTTGACGTTGAAGACCTTTCGAAGCACAAGATGGACGGTGAGAGATTCATAATCAGCGAACAGGCCGCCCAGGAAATCAACTCGACAAAAAGGGCCGGACACAAGATCTGCGCAGTTGGCGTCACGGTGATCCGCGCGCTCGAAACCTACGTCACGACCGAAAACGAAGTCAGGCCAAACGATTCCTGGACGAACAAGTTCATTTTCCCTCCATACGATTTCTCCGTTCCCGACGCCATCGTGTCAAACTTCCACATGCCGCAGTCAACCATGCTGATGACCGTGGCAGCCTTCGGCGGATACGACAATGTCATGAAGGCGTACGACGAGGCTCTCAAGGGAGACTACCGCTTCGGTCCATACGGAGACGCCATGCTGATCATCTAGGCGACAAAGCCCTGAAAATCATGAGGCCGCCCTGCACTTTCTGCAGGACGGCCTTCTTTTTTGCTGAACATGTGACTATCTTTGTCCATACTTGAACTGTGAAAAATGGACAAAGACAAACTTTCAGTCATAGGCGCCATCGCGCTGAATGACATTTTCGGGCAGGAGCCGCAAATTGCAAGACACATCATTGACTCGCTCGGCTCAACCCACGCGATCTTCGAACTCCCGGAGAAGGACATCTCGGGACTTTTCGGGCCCTTCAGCAAATACCGCGGCAAAATCAGCCGGAAATGCCTGGACAAGGCCGCCGAGACATACGACAACCTGAATTCCGGGGGATGCTCCTTCCTCAGCATATGCGACAAGGGATACCCGCAGCTTCTTCTTGACTGTCCTGACGCCCCGGTACTTCTGTATGTCCGCAGCACGACCCCGGCAGACGAGATTTTCAACCGGAGGACTGCCATATCCATCGTCGGCACACGGGACATCAGCATGTACGGAAGCGACCTGTGCGTGCGCACAGTCGGAGCCCTGGGCAAGTCAGGAAACCCTCCGGTCATCGTCAGCGGCCTGGCAATCGGAGTCGACGTCACGGCCCACCTCGCCGCGCTCGGTCATTCAATGTCCACCATAGGCGTGAGTCCCGTCGGAATCGACGGCGTCTATCCCCGCCGCCACGAGATCATTGCCGAAAAAATGGCTGCAGCGCCAGGCAGCGCCATCATCACCGACTACCCGCCCGGAACTGTCCCGATGCCGTACGTGTTCCTGCGTCGCAACCGCATCATAGCAGGAATTTCGTCGGCGACGATCCTGATTGAATCAAAGGTAAAGGGCGGGGGCATGATGACTGCAAGACTCGCCGCCGGATACGGCCGGAGAGTTTTTGCGCTTCCGGGGCGCATCGACGACGCACGTTCCGCCGGGTGCAACCTGCTGATTGCGGAGAACATCGCCGAGCCTCTCATATCGCCTGAAAATCTTCCGGAACTTCTGGGCCTCGGAAGCACCCGGAAAAATACGGAACAGCCATCGGAGGCCGTCAGGAGGGAGTTTTCTTCACAGCTTGACGCGGAAGAGACGAATCGGATAGTCGGCCTCTACGACATGATACGGGACACGAGGGGCATATGCTACGACGAACTGTGCTCCAGGACCGGACTGCCGTACCGGGAAATAGCCAGGCTGGCAGGCATGCTGGAGGGTGCGGGATTCATCCGGACGGATATGCTCCAAAGATGTACAACAAACTCCAAATTTGTGTAATTTTGTGAAATATGGAGTTTATCGACACTCACACACACATCTACGACGAAGCCTTCGACGGCTGCGAGGAAGAAGTCATCAGGCGGGCGAAAGACGCCGGCGTCAGCCTTATGCTCCAGGCCGACATAGACTCGCACGAAAGGGCCAGGATGCTGGAGCTCACGGCAAGGCATCCCGCAGAGCTGAAGCACATGATTGGACTCTATCCCGGTTCGGTTCACGAAGACTGGCAAGACGAGATCCGCAAGCTTGAGAACGCCTACACTCCTGACGCCGTGGCAGTCGGCGAAATCGGACTCGACTACCACTACGGAAAAGAATATGCTGAACAACAGAAGGAGGCACTGCGGGTCCAGCTTGAGCTGGCGGCCGGATGGAATCTTCCGGTAAACGTGCATCTGCGTGACGCCACGGCGGATTTCCTTGAAATCATCGAGGACTGCAGGCACCTGCACCTCAGAGGGAACCTTCACGCCTTCAGCGGCAGTTTCGAAACTTTCTCCAGGCTCTGCAGGTCAGGAGAATGGTACGTCGGAATAGGAGGCACGGTCACCTTCAAGAAAGCATCAATTGCCGCCGAACTGCACCGCTTTCCGCTAGACCGGATACTGCTTGAGGCCGATGCCCCCTACCTCACGCCTGTTCCGCACCGGGGCGAAAGGAACGAAAGTTCCATGATTCCGTTCATAGCCGCACAAGTCGCGCGCTGCATGGGCACCGACACGGCAACCGTAGCCGAAGCCACAACCGCCAACGCCAGAAAATTATTTGCAATATGAATTTCAACATCTTCAGGGACAAGACCACGAAAACATCCTCTGTCCTGCTGATCTATACCGGAGGCACAATAGGAATGAAGGAGGATCCGGTCGACGGAGCCCTGAAACCATTCAACTTCAACAGCCTTCTGGAAGAAGTGCCGGAGCTGCGGAAGTTCGGGCTGACGATAGACTCGTACACGTTCTCGCCCCTGATAGATTCCTCAAATGTCGAGCCGTCCCTGTGGCAGTCACTTGCCAGGCTGATACAGGAACGCTATGAACAGTATGACGGCTTCGTGATCCTGCACGGCACGGACACGATGGCCTACAGCGCATCGGCCCTGAGTTTCATGCTCGACAACCTTTGCAAGCCCGTGATATTCACCGGGAGCCAGCTTCCCGTCGGAAGACCGCGCACGGACGGCAAGGAAAACCTCATTTCCGCCGTCGAAATAGCCTCTGCCAAAGATTCCTACGGATGTGCCGTCGTTCCGGAAGTCTGCATCTGCTTCAACTCGCAACTCTTCAGGGGGAACAGAAGCACCAAAGTGAACGCGACAGGCTTCGACGCGTTCAGCTCCCCAAACTATCCGCCGCTGGCGACCGCCGGAATCAACATCAAATACAACAACGGGTTCATCCACTACCCCGCGTCACGGAGCAAGAGCCTCAGCATTCACGACGCTCTCGACACGAGGGTGTCAATCCTGAAGATTCATCCAGGGATAACCGAGCAGGCCGTCCGTGACATTCTCCTCGGACCGGGAACAAGAGCGGTCATTCTGGAGACCTACGGCTCAGGCAATGCCATCTCCCGGCCCTGGTTCATCGAGATCGTGAAGGAAGCCACATCAAGAGGAAAAATTCTGCTCAATGTAACACAATGCCTCAGCGGAGACGTTGACATGGACCTCTACGAAACCGGCCGGAGCCTCAAGGAAGCCGGGGTGATTTCAGGTCACGACATCACCACCGAAAGCGCCCTCGGCAAACTTTTCTACCTGATGGGAAACTACGTGGACAACGAAAGAGTCAAACAGCTTCTTGAGCGCAACCTGAAAGGTGAAATATCAAAATAAATATTGTCAAATGAAATATTATTATTAAATTGCACCGGTTTTGAATGCCGATAATATTACAACTAATAATACATTATTAAAATTCAATTATGAAAAAGTTTCTTGTGTTTTTGGCAGTTGCCGGAGTAATGGCTTTCTCTGCCAACGTTGCTTCTGCTCAGGACGAGCAGACCCCCGCTGCAACTGAGACAACCGCGACAGCTCCTGCCAGCAGCAATGTAACCAGCCTTGCTGACCTCACCGCTGCAGCTCCTGAAGTTCCCCTTCACCAGGCATTGAAGACCCAGTTCATCGACGGTGGTCCTGGATTCATGACCATGATCGCACTCTGCTTGGTACTCGGTCTTGCACTCTGCATCGAGCGCATCCTTTACCTCACCTTCTCAAAGACCAACACCAAGAAGCTCGTTGCCCAGGTCGAGGCCGCTCTTGCAAAGGGAGGAATCGAGGAGGCAAAGAAAGTTTGCCGCAACACCCGCGGACCTGTAGCCAGCATCTTCTATCAGGGACTTCTCCGCTACGACCAGGGTCTTGATGTAGTTGAAAAGACCATCGTTTCATACGGCTCAGTACAGATGAGCGAAATGGAGAACGGACTTTCATGGATCTCACTGTTCATTTCCATCGCTCCTTCACTCGGATTCCTTGGAACCGTTGTCGGAATGATCCAGGCATTCGACGCCATCCAGTCTGCAGGTGACATTTCTCCTAACGTTGTTGCCGGAGGTATGAAGGTCGCCTTGATCACTACCGTAGGTGGTTTGATCGTTGCCATGATTCTTCAGATATTCTACAACTACATCCTCTCAAAGATTGACTCCATCACCATCGACATGGAAGATTCTTCAATCTCTCTCGTGGATGTACTCACCAAGTATTCTCAGAAGAAGTAGTGTAGAAAAGCATTGAGCAAACAATTATGAAACTTAACAAGATATTCAAATGGTGCATGGTAGTGCTCATCGTCATCAGCGCCGCACTTGCTGTCTGGGGAGCCGCAGTAGGCTTCGAGAGCAATGACGGTCAGCCCATTGACGTAATGCTCTACTGGGCATACATCCTCATCGGCATCGCAGTGGTCGCTTGGGTGATCATAGGCGGAGCGGTGATGGCCAAGGACAACCCGAAGAGCCTGCTTACCGTTGCTCTCGGCGTTGTTGCCCTGGTAGTTGTATGCCTCGTGGCCTACCTCATTGCATCCGGCAGTCCTATCCCCGGAAGGGAGGATGCCCAGTCAGAATTGAAACTTACTGACACTGTACTCAACCTTATTTATCTCCTCGGCGGTCTTGCAATAGTTGCAATCGTGGTTGGAGAAGTACGTTTGTCAATCACTAACAGGAAATAGATCATGTCCAGCAAAAAAACACCGGGAATAAACTCCTCTTCGACCGCAGACATCGCATTCCTGCTTCTGTGCTACTTCCTGATGAGTTCATCAATGGGTTCACAGTCCGGATTGTCACGTCGTCTGCCGCCTATGCCTGCTGATGACCAGCAGCTTACGGACCAGAAGGTGAATCGCCGCAACATCATTGTTGTGAGAATCAATTCTTCGGATAGACTTTTTGCCGGATCAGACCCTATTGACATCAGCCAGCTCAAGGACAAGATCAAGATATTCCTTACCAACCCCAACAATGACCCCGATCTTCCCGAAAGGAAGCTCACCGCCATCGAGGGACTCGGCGAAGAATATCCTGTCTCACAGGGCGTCATCTCTCTTCAGAATGACCGTGGTACAAGTTACCAGGCATATATTGCTGTGCAGAACGAACTCGTAAAGGCCATCAACGAGCTCCGCGACGAATTCTCGCTCGCCCGTTACGGCAAAGTTTTCACTGCACTTGATGAGGACACCCAGGAAATCGTCAAGGACGCAATTCCCCAGAACATTTCCGAGGCAGAACCCGTTGATATCGGAAGCAGAAGATAATAGGAGGAACGAATATGTCTAAATTCAAAAAAAGCAAAAGAGATGCAGCAGGTGGAGTTTCAATGAGCTCCATGTCCGACATCGTGTTCATGCTCCTGTTCTTCTTCATGGTAACCACACAGCTCCGTGAGACTGAAAACATGGTGCAGGTCAATATGCCCGAAGCATCAGAAGTTGTCAAGCTCGCAAGAAAGGACCTCAACTCGTACATCAATATCGGACCTCCTATCCGCTCACTGCAGGCGCAGTACGGTAATGAGCCCCGTATACAGTTGAATGACTCTTTCAGGAACACTTCTGAAATCCGCGACTTCATCGCTGCAGAGCGTGAGTCCAGAAGTGAGGCAGACCGCCAGTTCATGACCGTGAGCATCAGGGCTGACCAGAACGTCAGAATGGGTATCATCACTGATGTAAAGCAGGAGCTGAGACGCTGCTCCGCACTTAACATCATGTATTCGGCAAGGAAGCCGTCGGAATAATCTGATTCCCAAACGGTAACAAAAGGCCTGCGAGGCCGTCAAAAAGTCCCGCAAAGCCATATATCCGAAACAGCAGAATGAGGGTGGTCAAAAGTTTACTTTTGGGTCACCCTCATTTAAAATAACTCTCAAACGGGCATGAAGCACCCGCATACCTGCTTCAAAACGAAAAGAAAATGACGGAAATACTTCGAACGAAAGTAAAGGACCTGCTGAAAAGCGAAGCGGGCCACGAAGTCCTGGCAAAAGGTTGGGTCAGAACCAAGCGCGGGAACAAGGAAATTGCATTCATAGCACTCAACGACGGATCCACGATCAAGAACATTCAGGTCGTGGTCGACAAGAATGCCGAGACAGAGGCAGTGCTTTCAAAAATAAGCACCGGCGCATGCATCGGAGTGAAGGGCGAACTTGTCAAGTCAGTCGGAAGCGGCCAGGATGTCGAGATCCGCGCAAAGGAAATCACTGTCTATGGAGAGTGCGACCCCGTGCGCTATCCACTTCAGAAGAAAGACACTTCATTTGAATACCTGAGGACAGTAGCCCACCTGCGCCCGAGAACAAACACTTTCGGAGCAATCTTCAGGCTCAGGAGCCAGATGGCTTTCGCAATTCATGAATATTTCCACTCAAGAGGATTTGTATACCTTCATACACCTCTTATTACTGCAGCTGACGCCGAAGGAGCGGGACAGATGTTCCAGGTGACTACCCTTGACCTGAACAATGTGCCGAAAAACAAGAAAGGCGAGATCGACTACACCAAGGACTTCTTCGGAAGACAGACCAGCCTCACCGTGAGCGGACAGCTCGAAGGAGAGCTCGGGGCAACTTCACTGGGAGAAATCTACACGTTCGGACCGACATTCCGTGCAGAAAACTCCAACACGCCCCGTCACCTCGCTGAGTTCTGGATGATAGAGCCGGAAATGGCATTCTACGACATCAATGACAACATGGACCTGGCCGAGGACTTCATCAAGCACCTCGTGCGCTATGCGCTCGACAACTGCCGGGATGACATACAGTTCCTGAACGACCGCTACGACAACGAGCTTATCGCCAGGCTTGAGGGAGTAGTGAACACCGAGTTCGTCAGGCTTGAATACACGGAAGGCATCAAGATACTCGAAGAAGCCGTCAAGAACGGAGTCAAGTTCGAATATCCCGTGTTCTGGGGAGCAGACCTCCAGAGCGAGCATGAGCGCTTCCTGGTGGAGCAGCACTTCGGCAAGCCGGTCATCCTGACAGGCTATCCGAAGGACATCAAGGCCTTCTACATGAAACAGAACGAAGACGGAAAGACTGTCAGGGCAATGGATGTCCTTTTCCCCAAGATCGGAGAAATCATCGGAGGCTCGGAAAGAGAGGCAGACCTGAAGAAACTTGAGGACAGGATCACTGAGCTCAAGATGAGCCGCCGCACCCTCGAATGGTACATTGACACAAGACGCTTCGGAAGCTGCCCTCACAGCGGCTTCGGTCTCGGATTCGAAAGACTCCTGCTGTTCATTACCGGAATGGCGAACATCAGGGACGTCATACCCTTCCCCAGAACACCCAAAAACGCAGAATTCTAAACAATGTTGGTAATCGGCATAGCCGGCGGTTCAGGCTCCGGCAAAACTACAGTGGTCAAGGCAATCACTGAAAATCTCAAGACAGAAAAGGTGGTCGTGATTCCCCAGGACTCGTACTACAAGGATTCAAGCGACCTGACTGACGAAGAGAAAAGGGCCTACAATTTCGACCATCCCAATGCAATCGACTGGGATTTGCTGTGCGCCCAGCTCAGTGAGCTCAAGCACGGAAAGACCGTAAAGCAGCCGGTTTACTCCTACATCTCCTGTTCAAGGTCGAAGACGGAGACCGTCACCGTGGAACCGGCCGACGTCATAATCATCGAGGGCATCCTGATATTCACCTGCAAGAAGCTCCGCGACCAGATGGACATAAAGATATTCGTGGACGCCGACGATGACGACAGACTGATGAGGGTAATGGCCCGCGACATCACGGAAAGAGGCAAGGACGTGCACTGGGTAATAGAAAGGTATTCACGCACGGTGAAGCCAATGTACCTGCAGTTCATTGAGCCGAGCAAGCGCTACGCCGACATAATCATCCCGCAAGGCGGACACAACAAGGTCGCAATTGACATCATCACCAACACTATAGAAAAATCCCTGAGGGAAAAGAAGCTTCAGAAGTGAGGAAAATATCCGCATCTGACAAGGCAGGACTATATTTCACCGTAATCGTACACCTTGCGGTGATAATAGTCCTGCTTTTGAGCGGTCTGGGGTATTCACTCTCCGGAGAAAGCAGCTTTGTGCTGGATTTCAGTCATCAGGACGAACTGGAAAAGCTTCAGGAAGCCGCGGAAAAGCTGCAGCAGGAGGCTGAATTCAAGGAAGCGATCAGCCGCAAGCTACAGGAAGAGCTCGGAGGTGATGTCCAGGTTCCCCAATCATCCGAGGTCAGGAATGTTGCGGTGGACCGCGGTGCACTTGCTGACGACAGGGGTACTGATGCGGAAAAGCTTTACGCCGATGCCGAAAGGCTGCAGCAGGAACTCATGCAGGGAAGCCGGAGAGGCAGCGACGACTATGCGATCCCCGCACCTGAAAACCCGGCCACTGCAGCACCCGACACGGAGTCACGGCAGGACAACAGCTATACCGGCCCTTCCGTAGTGGCATACGAACTCACGGGCCGCAAGGCAAGCAGACTTAGCATACCGGCATACAGGTGCCTTGGCGGAGGTGAGGTAAAAGTCATCATAACGGTTAATCCCTCCGGGAAGGTCATCGCAGCAGAAATCGACGAGGCAGCCTCGTCATCGGACAGATGTCTAAGGGATTTTGCAGTGAGGGCAGCCAAAGCTTCACTCTTCTCGGCAAAGAGCGGTGCAGCACCAAAAGAAAAAGGCTACATCATCTATCAGTTCATCGCACAATAAGCCTGCTCCCTCTATTCGAAGTCCCAGATGCGCGGATTTCCGTCGGCTCGTTCGAGGGGATATGCATACTGCTCGAATGCTCCGACGATCGGCTTCGCCTTGAGGGTCACGTCATCGAAGAAGCCCCTTCCGCGGAACATGGGCTCCCACCAGAACACTCCCCTGCCCATATTGTCCGGCGCATTCATGACTATTTCGTTTACCGCCTGGAACCAGGCTTTCTGCCCGACAGGAGTCTCCGGGAAAGGCGCCTTGACACCCTTCAGCTCAAAATACTGCGAAGGCACGGAATAGTAGCCCGTCTCTATCACCATGACAGGCTTGCGGCATTTCTTGATCGTGAAATACAGATTGTCACGAAGATCCATCAGGTTTCCGTGCGACCATGGATAAAACGAAAAACCGACGATGTCATAATCAACGGAATATTTCTCCATATTGTCGAAAAATATTCCGCTCATCTCCATATCACCTCCGAAATCGACATGGAGCATGATACGGATGTCGCGGTCAACAGACCTTACGGCATACGCTCCGGCATTGAGGTACTCGCAGAGTTCCTTCCAGTTGCTTTTTGAGCGCTTCTCCTCACCATAAAACACCCTGCCGTCAGGCCAAAAGACTCCATTGCTGATCTCATTGCCGATCTGGACGATTTCAGGAGGCGTCCCGGCATCTTCAAGAGCCCTGATGACTCCATGAACATATTCACGGAAAGCAGCCACCCGCTCCTGATGGCTCATGTCCGCCAGAGACACAGGCGTGGGCTGGGGCATAGGATTGGCCCAACCGTCCGACATCATGAAGTCAAGGGCAAAATGGTACCCGTGCTCCTTGAGCTTTGCCGCTCCCTCCAGCACATATTCCAGATCCTGACCAAGCGAAGACGGTTCGTTGCAGATCATCAGGCGGGCCCAGTTGTAGCCGTGTCCGCGAAAGATGCTCCAGGGATCCTTCGGAGTACCGTCGATGTCATAATACTGCTTTCCCTCCCTCTCGGCCTGGAGCACGAACGAAAGGTCAAGTCCAAATGCATAAGAATTAGTGTAGGGCAGATCAGTTTTTGCGTGGAGCGCAGACGACGCGGCCATAACGGCAGCAGCCAGCGACAAGAGAATCTTCTTCATGTTCATGGAATTGCGGTTATGCCCGAAGATACAAAAAAAATATCAAAAGCCCCTCCGTAAAACCGGAAGGGCTTTTGGTAGTCCCTACAGGAATCGAACCTGTATTTAAGGTTTAGGAAACCTCCGTTCTATCCGTTGAACTAAGGGACCGTTATCTGAGCGGCAAAAGCCTACTCAGCATTCTTTACGACGATCTGACGTCCTCTATAGTAGCCGCACTCAGGGCAGACACGATGATACATCACCGTGGCTCCGCAATTGGGGCAGGTAGCAAGAGTAGGGACGGGAGCGAAGTCGTGTGTACGGCGCTTGTCCCTGCGCTGCTTTGAAAGTTTGTGTTTCGGATGTGCCATTTCTTTATCTTTTAAATATTATTATTCACTCAAATATCCTACAGTTTCCTGATTGCAGCCCTGGTCGGGATGAACCCGCTTCAGGGGAAGGGAGATGCACACATAGTCGTACACATCCTGACTCAAGTCCAGTTCGGCTCCATCCGGGACATAACTCTCTTCAAAAGAGGTCACGACCGGAAGTTCAAGATCCTCGAGACACCTGTCGCAAGCGACCGTAACGCTGCCGCTGATTTCACAGGAGACCTCTGCAGTGACTCCGCGGTAACTGATCCGCGCACTCACCCTGATGTCCGCCCCAAGAATCTCGGAATTGCCGAAATCTTCAAAGAACTTGCCGTCTGCGTGCCACTCATGGAGGCTCACTCCCGGCTTCAAGTCAATCAGACTAACTATAAAGGGTTGCAAAGTTATAAAAAATTTCTTTCGTTGTCAATCCTCAGTGTCGCTATTTCTTTTTCTTGTCAGCGGATCGAGCAAAATCTTGCGGATTCGCATGAAATGAGGAGTAACCTCGACAAGTTCATCCTCCTGAATGTACTCCAGGGCTTCCTCAAGCGAGAACTTGATTGCCGGAGGCAGGACAATCTTCTCGTCTGAACCGGCAGCACGCACATTGGTAAGCTTCTTGGTCTTGCAGATGTTGATGTTGAGGTCCCTCTCCCTCGTGTGTTCACCGACCACCTGGCCGGCATATATCTCCTCGCCAGGCTCGACGAAGAAACGTCCTCTGTCAAGCAGCTTGTTTATTGAATAGGCAATCGCCGTACCTGTCTCTATGGAGACAAGGGAACCGTTGGTGCGGCGCTCTATCTCACCCTTGTATGGCTGGTAGTCCTTGAAGCGGTGTGCGACCACTGCCTCTCCCTGAGTTGCGGTAAGGAGGTTGGAACGCAATCCCATGAGTCCACGCGTGGGAATCTCGAATTCGAGGAGTGTACGGTCACCGCGCGGCTCCATCCTCAGAAGCGCGCCCTTGCGGCGAGTTGCGATTTCGATGGCCGAACCGACAAACTGCTCCGGCACTTCAATCGAAAGTTCCTCTATAGGCTCACAGCGCTGGCCGCCGATCGTCTTGTCGAGCACCTTGGGCTGGCCGACCTGAAGTTCGAAGCCTTCGCGGCGCATTGTCTCGATGAGCACCGAAAGATGCAGCACGCCACGACCGTAGACCACGAAAGAATCTGCGGTAAGTCCCGGCTTCACGCGAAGTGCGAGATTCTTCTCAAGCTCCTTCTCGAGACGTTCCTTGATGTGCCTTGACGTCACATATTTGCCGTCCTTCCCGAAGAAAGGCGAATTGTTGATCATGAAGAGCATGCTCATCGTGGGTTCGTCGACAGCAATCGGTGCCAGGGGCTCCGGATTGTCGAAATCTGCAATGGTGTCTCCGATTTCGAATCCGTCAATGCCCACCACAGCGCATATGTCACCGCAGCCGACCTCGTCCACATTGGACTTTCCAAGGCCCTCAAAAACCATGAGCTGCTTGATCTTCTGCTTCTGAATCACATCGTAGCGCTTGCACAGGCTAACCTGCTGCCCGGTATGAAGGGATCCGCGGGTAATCTTTCCCACTGCGATGCGTCCCACATAGGGAGAATATTCGAGCGACGATATCAGCATCTGCGGAGTTCCCTCAACCACGGCAGGCGCCGGGATAACCTCAAGAATGGTGTCAAGCAGCGGAGTTATGTCGTTTGTAGGCTTCTTCCAGTCAAGTGACATCCAGCCCTGCTTTGCGGAACCGTAGACCGTTGTGAAATCCAGCTGGTCATCGTTCGCGTTGAGATTGCACATGAGGTCAAAGACCTCTTCCTGAACCTCGTCGGGACGGCAGTTGGGCTTGTCGACCTTGTTGATCACCACAATGGGTTTCTTGCCCATCTGAAGGGCCTTCTGCAGCACGAAGCGCGTCTGTGGCATACAGCCCTCGAAAGCATCCACCAGAAGCAGCACACCGTCGGCCATATTGAGCACCCTTTCCACCTCTCCGCCGAAATCGCTGTGCCCCGGAGTATCAATAATGTTGATTTTTACTCCTTTATAGGTTACTGACACATTCTTGGCAAGAATGGTGATTCCTCTTTCCCTCTCAAGGTCGTTGCTGTCAAGGATGAGCTGGTTCAGGTTCTCGGGCTGGCGCACGAGATTTGCCTGATATATCATCCTGTCAACGAGGGTCGTCTTCCCGTGGTCAACATGGGCGATGATTGCAATGTTTCTGATCTCCTGCATATTAATTTTCACACAATAAATCTTGCAAAGATAGCGATTTCTCCACGAATTTCATAAATTTTTGCAATCTTCGGCCAAGCTTTCCGGCAAGTCGCCGCCAAACAATTTGCAGATGCTGGCTCAAAATTGTTATCTTTGTGCGATATGCAGTCAATGCGCATTATATTATTGGCAGCGCTTGTCGCGGCCGGTCTTTCTTCCTGCGGGTCAGGAAGGACAGGCGAAGGTGCGGATGCACCTGAAGAAGTCATGAGACTCCTTCATGCTGTCCCTTCCGACGCTCTTGCGATATCAGTAAACAGCAGTTGTACCGACGCCGTGTCGCGTCTCGACTCGACAAATGTGCTCAAGAGACTTGACTATGGGAGAGTCGGCAACTCGCCCGCTGTGATTTCCTGGTGCTTCGACGGAGAACTCTCCCCCGTCATGGCCATTGATGCAGGAAGGTCCAGTGCCGGCATGTCCGCTGCCCGCGCTCTTGAAGACAGGGCGGACAGCCTGGGACTGTTCACGGCTTACTATGCTCCGGACAGTCTGGTCGGCAAACATGCGATGCTGGTGATGACTCCGTCAGAGGCCCTGCTTACCGCAACGAACCGCCATATCACGGAAAAGCGTTCAATCCTGGACGCCAACGGTTTCACCAGCGCGCTGGCATTCGCCGGGAATTCCCGGACCTTCACCATTCTTCGGAACAGCGGCGCATCCCGCCTGCTGCCCGCTGAGTTGCTCGAAGGCATCTTCAACCGCCGCAAGGCTGCGGGCTTCCTGCGGACCATTGCGGACTGGATCACGCTGACACCGGAAGGAAGCGGCAGCTGGAAAATGGACGCAACGCGCGGAGATTCTCCCTCATATTACACAAACCTGTTCAACGGATTGCCGCTTGCCGACAGCCGCCTCGGGGACATTCTGCCTCCCGACACAGAATTTGCGCTTTCACTGCCTGTCCCGCAACCCGAATTCCGCAATGCATTCCAGAAATATCAGGACGCCTCCGTGCGCTATACCTCATATATCAGACAAATTGACACCCTGAAAGCCCGCAGCGGCAAGAGCCCGCTTGACTGGGAGAAGGAAACCGGTATCCGCGAGGTCGGGCTCATTGTCTTCGGAGGCAGAAAGATAGTTGCCGCAAGGCCGGCCAAGACGGAAGAGGACACACTTCCGAAAGAAAACCCGTGGCGGGGATTCATCCCGGCCCTGTACGGTTCGGCATTCTCGCTGACCGATGACAGTGCCTGCGCGGCAGTATCCGGATGGCTGGTATACGGAAGCACCGGCGATCTTGACAAATTTCTTTCGGCACAGCCGCAGGAAGCCAAGTCAAACTGGCCCAGAAAGGGCACCCACATAGTAATGTACAAATCCGGCAAGTTCATCTGCTGGAACAAAAAAGGTATTTATTTATGGAATTCCAGTCAGTAAACAAGCTCATTGAAAAGAGCATCAAGGAACATTGGGACAACGATGCCCTGTCGAACTACCAGGGCAGCACCCTCAAATACAAGGATGTCGCCCAGAGAATCAAATTCCTTCATATAGCTTTCGAGAAATGCGGGCTGAAGAAAGGCGACAAGGTGGCGCTGTGCTCACGCAACCAGGCCAACTGGGGAGTATGTTTTCTTGCGTCAACCACCTATGGCGCGGTTCCCGTACCAATACTGCATGAATTCAAGGCAGAAAGCATCCACTATCTCGTGAACCATTCCGAAGCCAAGGTGCTTTTCGTCGACGAAGTCCTTTGGGAAGGTCTCTCCGAGAGCGAGATGCCTGGTCTTGAGGTCATAGTCCGGATGAACAACCTCAAGTTCATCTATGCCAAAAGCCAGGAGCTGCAGGAGATAAGGGACAACATCACGGACATATTCAACAAGCTGTTCCCGAACGGCTTCACCAGGGACGATGTCAACTACTATGAGGACAGCGCCGACGAGCTTGCCATGATCAACTACACATCCGGTACATCAGGCTTCTCCAAGGGAGTGATGATTCCATACAGGGCACTGTACTCAAACATCATGTTTGCGATAACGGCCGAGCCCCAGCTTGACAGCAACTCAAAGGTAGTCGCCATGCTTCCGTCCGCCCACATGTACGGCATGATGTTCGAGTTCCTCTTCGAGATGACCATAGGAATGCATGTCCACTTCCTGACCCGCATACCGAGCCCCAAGATAATAATGCAAGCCTTCGCCGACATCAAGCCTGACATTATCATCGCCGTGCCCCTGATCATAGAGAAAGTCTACAAGTCAAAGCTGAAGCCGATACTTGACCGCAACAGGCTTTTCTTCAAGCTGCCACTGATCGACAAGGTGCTCGAGAGAAAAGTCTGCCACGAACTGGTCAATGCCTTCGGCGGCAAGTTCGAGGAGATAATCCTCGGAGGCGCGGCCTTCAATCCGGAAGTGGAGTCATTCTTCCACAAGATAAACTTCCCCTACACCGTAGGCTACGGAATGACTGAATGCGCCCCCATCATCACCTACGCGCACTGGAACGAAACCAAGCTGCTCTCCTGCGGAAAGGCTGCGCTCAACATGAAGATACGCATAGATTCAACTGATCCTGAAAATGTTCCAGGCGAGGTGCAGGTACTCGGTCCAAACGTATTCCTCGGCTACTACAAGAACGAGGAAGCCACAAAGGCATCCTTCACCGAAGACGGATGGTTCAGGACAGGAGACATGGGCGTCATCGACAAGGACGGATACCTCTTCCTGAGAGGCCGCTCAAAGTGCATGATCCTTGGAGCCAACGGACAGAACATCTATCCCGAGGAGCTTGAGGCCGTAATCAACAACGTGACCTACGTGGTTGAGTCCCTCGTGATCGAGGACAAGGGAGGCCTCACCGCCCTGATATACCCTGACTACCATCAGGGAGAGCTGGACGGTCTCGACAGCACCATGCTCGAGAAGAGACTCACCGACGCATTGCCGGAAATCAACAGGATACTCCCGGCCTATGCACAGATACGCCGGATCGAATTCATGCCCGAAGACTTTGAGCGCACTCCAAAACGCAGCATCAAACGCTATCTCTACCAGCGATCATAATGAACAAGTTCGACGACAAATACATAGCGATGGCCCAGATATGGGCAGGCAATTCATACTGCAAGCGCAGGCAGGTCGGAGCCCTGATCGTCAAGGACAACATGATAATCTCCGACGGCTACAACGGAACGCCTTCGGGATTTGAAAACATCTGCGAAGACGAAAACGGCATAACCAAGCCCTATGTGCTTCATGCCGAGGCCAATGCAATCACCAAGGTGGCGAAGTCAGGCAACAGTTCGGAAGGAGCGACCCTCTATGTGACGGCAGCCCCGTGCATCGAATGTTCCAAGCTCATAATCCAGGCCGGCATCAAAAGAGTCGTCTACAGGGATGAATACCGTCTGACCGACGGAGTCGATCTCCTGCGCAAGGCAGGTATCGAAGTTGAAAAAGTAAATTGATTGAATGAAAAGGTCATTATTGGTGGCGCTGCTCGGCGTCGCAATCGGAATACTGGCCACGCTGACAGTGCAGCGCTTCAGCGGAAGGCCGGGACAGCTCAAGGCCGGAAGCGGCTGGCACAAGGTCGAACTGATACTTGAGAGCATCGACGAAAACTACGTCGATTCAGTCGACCACAAGAAAGTTACCGACGCTATCGCCGCTGCAGCACTGTCTGCACTTGATCCGCATTCGGTATACATGCTGCCACAGACTCTTGAAGCGTCCGAAGAAGACCTTGCCGGCAACTTCGACGGGATAGGCATACAGTTCAACGTGCCCAACGACACCGCCGTGGTAATAGAAGTAATTCCTGGCGGGCCGTCTGAAAAAATCGGCTTGCAGCCTGGAGACAGGCTCATCAAGGTCGACACCACCGTGATTGCCGGGGTCCAGTTCCCGCAGGACAGCATGGTCCGCCGTATAAAGGGCAAGGCCGGCTCGAAGGTAACCGTTACCGTTCAGCGGGGAGACGAGACCATTCCCTTCGAGATCACCCGCGGCAAGATTCCGACGCACTCCGTCGATGCCGCCTTCATGGTCAATGACACGACCGGCTATATCCGGCTCTCAAAGTTCTCCAGAACCACGGCTCAGGAGTTCCTGGTGTCCGGAACAGAACTGCTCGCCCAAGGCATGAAAAACCTGATTCTCGACCTGCGCAACAATTCCGGAGGATTCCTTGACCAGGCCCTGATGCTCTCCAACATGTTCCTCAAGAAAGACGACCCGATCGTCTATATGGAGGGGCTGCACCGCAAGCGTGAAGACTTCAAGGCCGACGGCAACGGACTGATGCAGGACATCAGGCTCAGCGTCCTGATCAATGAAGGGACTGCCTCGTCGAGCGAAATCCTCGCCGGAGCCCTTCAGGACAACGGCCGGGCAACTATTGTCGGAAGGCGCTCGTTCGGCAAGGGGCTGGTGCAGGAGCCGTTCTATTTCACCGACGGATCCGGAATGCGCATCACGGTGGCAAGGTTCTACACCCCTTCAGGACGCTGCATACAGAAGCCGTACACCGAAGATTATGACTATGAGGTGCTCAAGCGCTACGACAGCGGGGAAATGGTCAGCGCCGACAGCATGAGGATCGAGGACGGAGGAATACTTCCGGACGTGTTCGTCTCCATCGACACCACCAAGGCAGGAAAATTCTATATTGACTGCAACCGCAAGGCGACCACAATGCGCTTTGCCTCAGCATATTTCGACGCCCACAAGGACGAGTTGCTCGGCATTGACGACTACACTTCTCTGCTGGACTATCTCGACAGGGCCGGCCTTGAGGCGCAGTTCCTCAAATTCGCAAAAGACAAGGACAAACTCGTCCCCTCGTCCGCCGAATGGGCAGCCGACAAACAATATATCATGACGCAGGTGCGCGCGCTCGTCGGAAGGTACTCAAAACTCGGCGACAACGCCTACTACCACCTCTTCCTCAAGACTGACGACTGTTTCAAGGCCGCGGAACAAATCTGACGCGGCGTGAGGGACCGGAATTTGCATATATGTCCCGGCCTGACGACAAGGGGCCGGGACTTTTTTTGCAGAATTATTTGCCATGACTATACCTCTCATATTCACTGCCATCATAATAACGGTCTGCGTTCTGCTGAACAATGCGTCCAACAGGATGGGTATCCCCGTGCTGCTGGCCTTCATGCTGTTCGGAATGGCCTTCGGCAACAATGGCCTTGTACCTGTAAGATTCGAGGACTATTCAGTAACAGAAGACATTGCTACCGTGGCACTGATCTTCATAATCTTCTATGGGGGTTTCGGCACCCGCTGGCAGGCTGCCAGGAGCGCAGCTCTTCCGGCCGGACTGCTGGCAAGCGCAGGCGTCGTGCTTACTGCCGGACTGACAGGAGCGTTCTGCCATTATGTCCTGAAATGGGGATGGCTTGAAAGCCTCCTGATGGGTTCAGTAATCAGTTCAACCGATGCGGCATCCGTGTTTTCAATTCTGCGTTCACGCAAATTGGGGCTCAAGAACAACACGGCTCCCCTGCTGGAAATCGAAAGTGGCTCCAACGACCCGTTCTCCTATATGCTCACGATCATAATGATGACCATGATGGACGGAAGCATCGGAGCCGGAAAAGTCGTCTGGATGCTGTTTGCACAACTTGCATTCGGTGCAGGACTGGGAGTGCTGATCGCCAAACTTTGCACAATTGCTTTGAAACGCATTCACTTCAGCACCTCAGGATTCGATTCGCTGTTCATGCTTGCAGCGGCAATGTTCTCATACGCCATACCTTCTGCAGTAGGCGGCAACGGATACCTGGGAGCATACATCGCCGGAATCATCATAGGGAATTCGGACATTCCAGGCAAGAAAAACCTGGTCGGATTCTTCGACGGCATAACCGGACTCATGCAGGTGATCGTGTTCTTCCTTCTCGGTCTGATGGCCCGTCCGGCAATGATGCACAAGGTAATTGTCCCCGCCGTAGGAATCTTCCTGTTCATGCTCATTGTAGCAAGACCCGCAGCTGTGGCCATCATAACCGCCCCGTTCCGCAAATTCGGCCTGCGGCAGCAGATGTGCATTTCGTTCGCGGGACTCAGGGGTGCGGCGTCCATAGTTTTCGCGATATTCGCCACAATGGACAACAACGCCCTCAGCAACGACATCCTCAACATCGTCTTCTGCATCGTGCTGCTTTCGATAGGAATCCAGGGTTCGCTGCTCCCGATCGTCTCCAAAAAACTCGGCATGATCGACAGTGAGAACGATGTCATGAAGACATTCAACGACTTCTCCGAAGAGGCGAACCTGTCGTTCAGCGAGATCTCCATCACGGCCGACAATCCATGGAAAGACAAGAAAGTGAAGGAAATAGTGAAGCCGAGGAACATGCTGTTCTGCATGGTGATCCATCCCGACGGAAACTCAGACGTGCCCAACGGCGACACCGTCCTGACCGAAGGTGACAAGCTGATCATGTGCAGCAAGACATACCACAGCGAAAAGACCCTGAAGCTCGCCGAGCATACTGTTGCCGAAAAGGACAAATACGCCGGGAAGAAGATCCGGGACTGCGACACCGGCAGAGACCAGATAGTCCTTGTACGCCGCAAGGGGAACGACATCATCCCCAACGGGGAAACCGTCCTGCTTCCAGGGGACCTTCTCTACCTCAACCTGGCAAGGTAGCGGAACGCCTGATTATTCGACATCTCAAAATTTTATGCGTTCTTCCTGCTCTTGCCGCCACGACGGAATTCCGACGGGAGCATCCCGAATTCATTCATAAAGCACTGCCGGAAATATATTATGCTGCCGATACCGACACTCCATGCTGCTTCGGACACATTGCATCCGCCTTTCGACAGCAGCTCTTTCGCCTTGTGCATACGCATCTTCCGTATGAACTCATTGGCGGAAAGCCCGGTAAGGCTCTTGAGTTTGCGGTATAAAGTTGAATTGCTCATGTTCATCTTGTCCGCCAGAAAAGAGACATCAAGTGATTCTGAGGACATATTCTCATCAACGAGACCGGTTATTTTCTTGAGAAATTCCTTGTCTACCTCATTGAATCCTGTCTCAGTGTCATTAATGGATGAAGAAGAGCCAATGGATGAAGCAAACCGGCTTACGAGCCTGCTGCGTGACTCCATAATGTTGCGTATCCTGCTCTTCAGCAGTTCTCCCGTAAACGGTTTGACCAGATACGAGTCGGCGCCGGCCTTATAGCCTTCGTTTCTGTCATCAATTGATCCCTTGGCGGTCAACAGTATCACAGGAATATGGCTGAACCTCATGTCCTGTTTGACCATGCGGCACAGTTCAAGACCGTCAATTACCGGCATCATTATGTCGGATATTATCAGATCAGGATTACATTCCACAATACGGGAATATGCCTCAGAGCCATTGTGCGCCTTATATACCGAGAACCCGGAGTCTTCCAAAGTGTCAGCAATATATGAACATATGTCTTCATTGTCTTCCGCAACGACGACGATATTGCCAACTGGTGCAGCATCAACCGTATTTTCAACATCTGACGTAATTTCCTGCGAAGTAGTATCTTCCAAAGGAATCACGACCCTGAAATTGCTCCCGTGGCCCACCTTGCTCTCAACCTCAACTGTTCCTTTCTGCAGAGCCACAAGACTTTTTACAAGAGAAAGGCCGATTCCGGTCCCTTGGACACACTTGCCGTCTTTAACTTGATAATATCTGTCAAAAATATGTGAGATCTGATCCTCTGCTATTCCACAACCTGTATCCGAAACTATTATCTCTGCTGAACGCACCCCGTTAACCGTCAATGGATACATATTAAGACATATTACGCCCGACGGTGTAAATTTGAACGCGTTGGAAAGGAGATTGTTGAGAATAACCGTAACGATTTCTGCATCGAACACTCCAAAGATACCCTTGGTGACATTCATGCGGAACTTTACTGAAGGATTCGTCTTAGACTCAAAAAAGACATTGCCTGCGCTTTCCACAACAGAGCTCAAGTCTCCCGGCCGAAGCGAAATCTCATAATTTGAGGTCTCGACCTTTCGGAAATCCAGAAGGCGGTTCACAAGTTCCAGGAGACGGTCAACATTCTTGCTCAATGAAAGGACCTTCCGGTGAGCACTTTCGGTAAGTCCTCCGTCGTGCTTCAGATCATCCACCGGCCCGGCTATAAGCGTGAGAGGGGTACGCAGCTCATGCGCAATGTTGGTATAGAATCTAAGCCTCTCTTCATTTGCTTCCTTCGCCATCTTGACCGCCTCCTGTTCGCAACGCAGGCTGTTCTCCCTTTCATTCTTGCGACGGACATATTCCGCTAAAAACCAAATTGCAGAAGCGGCAAGAAGAACGTAAACGACCCAAGAAACAGGGCTCCACCAGAAAGGATATGATATTCTGATATTCAGGCGGCTGACAGGACCGAATTCCTCGTCCCGTATCCTCGCCTTGACCATCACGGAGTGTCGGCCTGAAGAAAGGTCCCTAAGATTGATGTTGTTGGACCCAACAGGAAACCATGCACTGTTGTCTATCTTTCCGTAATAGTTCACAACCTCCGACAGACCGTAGTCATCCACAGAAAACGTGAGCACGAAGTCACCATTTTTCCATGACATGTCAAATCCGTCAAGTCCAGCTATGTCCATAGCCTTGTAAGTGTGATCCGAAATATCGGCGCCATGGGACAGTAATTCCCTGAAGGAAACTCCCGGAGAGATATCAGGATACTCCAGTTCCTCAGGGATGAAGCCCACAAGACCCTCGGTGCTGCCAAAAAGCATATACCCCTCCTTGTTTACTGCACAAGAATTCCCGTTGAAGTTCCCTATGGGAAAAGCTCTGTCACTATGGTTACGATATTCCTTTACCGCACCATTCTCCAAATCTAGCAGACAAACTGAAAGATTGGTGCTGAACCACAACTTGCCGTTATGGTCCAATGTCAAGGCATTTATAACATCGGATGAAATTCCGTCAGCCATGGTCAGAATCCTCGAAATTCGTATGTTACTGCCATCCCGTTCAAAACAAATAAGACCTTCTCCCGTTGCGGCATAAACCTTTTCTCCCACGCAAAGCAAGGCTGACACAAGATTTGACTGTAAACCGTTTTCGATATTGAACCTTGCGATCTCGTTCATCTCCCTGTCAAAAACCATCAGGCCGCTGCTGAATGAGCCCACCCATAGATTACCACTGGTATCTTGACACAGACATCGCAGATAGCTTTCCGGTAACAAATCTCTTGCCGAGTATCTTTCAAGTATGGTCCTTGACTTCCTGTCGACCAAATAGAGCCCGGAATGTGCTCCAATCCATATCTTGTCCCCACTTTCCAAGAAACAGATGGCCTCAATAATGTCAACTGTCTGCCTCCTGGAGAAACAACAGTCCGCAACAACAGTCATCCCGTTGAAAGAACCCACCCATATGTCTCCCGAAGAATCCTGAAACAAGCCGGTTATAGTCTTGTCCGTAAGAATATGGTCAGTTGAAATCCGGCATCTGGAAAGACTTTCGTCCAGCACATCAATTCCTCCCCCGTGGGTGCCAACCAAGAGTTTTCCATCATTCAAAGCCGCAACAGCAGTAACATTCGTCGCCGACAACACTTCAGGAGCTGAAATCATGTTGAATCCTTGCACCTCTTTGCCAACGAACAACACTCCGCGCCCATAACTTCCTATCCACAAATTGCCGAACCCATCCTCGCACATATCCCTGACAGGAAGGTTGGAAATCTCCGCCGCCTCAGAGAACGGCACAAAATGCGGACATCTTGAAAGCATATCAAGATCAGCGGTCCATACTCCCATATAATTCGGAGAGACATAGATGCGTCTGTCTCTAGTGACCATTATAGAATATATCCTGCCTGAGGGCAGACCGGAATTACTCTCATCATATACCTTAAAGTCATTCGACAGGCCTGAACAGAGCTAGTCCATTGCTCGTCCCCACCCAAATATTATTGTCCAGATCCTTGTACACACATCCTATAACATCAGAAGGAAGAGAGGAAGAATCTTCAGGATCATGACAAAAATTGACCGCGGTCATATTTTCGGGATCCAATACCGTAAGGCCTTTATTGTAATGACCGATATATATTTTTCCGTCATTACCAATAGCGAAGCTTATCGTCATCCAGTCTTCCATGCCACTGACCGTGTTGGAATTGTAATGTATATATCTTCCACTGGAAACTTCATACTTTTCAATACCCCTTCTGAAAGTGCTGAACCAGATGTTTCCTTCATCGTCCTGCTCAATATGGGTTATCTCACGGGATATAAGAGAACTGCTATCCGTCAAATCAGGGACGAAAATTTCCGCACTGCCATCTGAACAATCATACATGGAAACGCCAAAACGCTGTGTTGCAGCCCAGACCCTGTCTGCATACCGGTCTGATATCACGTCATTTAGGGCATTTCCAGGCAGTATGCCCATATTCTTGGTATAATTCTTTATCCTAACGCCATCGAAACTGTTCATTCCCTCCTCCGTCCCTATCCATACCGTTCCATCTCTGTCAATGTCAACAGAAACTATATAATCATTGGACAGTCCGTTTTCGGTTCTTAACATCTTGACCAGGCGTTTGCTGTTCCAAGCTCCAAGATTCTGAACTGTCAGCAAGACAGTCATCAGAATTATTACCACTTTCTTCATTACAAGGATTATATGCACAGACAAATTTATTTACAAATTCTTCATTTTAAATATGTTTTTAATTCATTGATTGATTTGCACTCTATATTTGAAATAATACAGACCCATTTAACGGAAAGCTTTAATTATTATCGTGGCAGTATACCACTAATAATAACCAATATGAGAAAAAGCCTCTATTCCATCCTTTCGCTTACAGCTTTTCTGGGCACGGCCGGCCTGGCGCCCGGACAGGTGGAAGTGAAAGAAACAACCACGACAATCCCGACTTATCTCGTCGGGGATCCGCAGCCGGATCCGTATTTTTTCACGGGAAGGACCTACCAGGGTGCTGCCGGACATGTATATCCCTACCCAATTTACGACATTCTCACTGACGAGCGCGTAGACAGGGACTACAAGTACCTCACGTTGGAAAACGAATATACGGAAATCGGCGTCCTCCCGGAAATCGGCGGCAGGATATTCTCGGCCTCAGACAAGGAGACAGGATACAATTTCTTCTACCGTCAGCACGTCATACGTCCGGCTCTGATCGGCATGATAGGGTCATGGATTTCCGGAGGTGTGGAATGGAACATACCGCACCATCACCGTGCTTCATCCACGTTGAATGCAGGATACGAAATTGTAGAAAACGCCGACGGAAGCAAGACAATATGGATTGGAGAAACCGAATTGCGCCAAAGGCTCAAGTGGAACATAGGGCTCACCCTCTTCCCTGGGAAATCCTATGTTGAAGCCACTTTCCAGATACAGAACAGAACCCCCATGATGCAGTCTTTCCTGTATTGGGCAAACGTCTCGGTGCACTGCGACGAAAACTATCAGGTCCAGTTCCCTCCCGAGACCGTCTACGGAACCACTCACAGCAAGACCAACTACAGCGACTGGCCATACGCCCGCACTGACGAGAACGGCAATCCGATCGACGACAGTTGGTGGGCCAGTTTCCAAGGCAGCAATTCCACTTTCGCCGTCAACTATACTGATGATTATCTCGTAGGCTACGATTTCGGCCGTGACGCCGGCACTGCCCATTGGGCCAATCATAATGTGGTTCCGGGCAAAAAATTCTTCCTGTGGGGCACCGAAAGCGTATGGAACGAAATGCTGACCGAGGAAGACGGGGCATACCTTGAACTGATGGTCGGGACATTTTCCGACAACCAGCCTGATTACAGTTGGCTGGGCCCGAACGAAGTACGCGTGACAAAGCAATACTGGTACCCCATCAAAGGCATAGGAGGAGCCAAGAATGTAAACCTTGAAGGTGCTGTAAACCTTGTCAGGGAATCAGACAATTCGGTCATGGTAGGATTCAACTCCACAAGTCTGCGCAAAAATGCACGCATTCTTGTCAAGGCCGGAGATTCGGTCCTTTTCGACAAGGTCATCGACATAGATCCTGACACTCCGTTCTGCCAAGACTTTTCCATTCCGGCCGACACCCCCGATGAAGAGCTGTTCGCCGGTCTGTACGACAATGAAGGCAACGAACTCGTGAGTTACAGTCCTCAACCCAAGCCTGCAGTTCAGAGGCCACATCCTGCAGACAGGCCAAAAGATCCTTCAGAATACGACACAATTGAAGAGTTGCTGCTCGCCGGACAACGCCTCGAAGAATTCCACAACGCCAGGGTAAGTCCTCTTCCTTATTACGAAGAAGCATTGCGCCGGGACTCTCTTGATTCCAGAGTCAATGTAAATCTAGGAATCCACTATGCCCGCAATGCTGAATGGGGAAAAGCCGAAAAGCATCTTCAAAATGCATACATGAGACTTACAGGGCTGCACTATATGCCGGAAGTCGACAAGACCGGAATTCTCTACCACACGAATCCGAAAGACGGGGAGATGTTCTACTATTTGGGAGTGGTATCACAGAATCTCGGAAAGATGAGAGAAGCTGAGTCTTATTATTGGAAATCGACATGGTACCCCGGTTTCCAGTCCGCAGCTTACTTGTATTTGTCAGAAATGTACATACGTCAGGGAAGGCTTGAAGAGGCCCTTGAGACAATAGACGAGTCTATTGCGCTCAGCGGCAGAAGCACTATCTCCAAGTTCGTCAAATCGTACCTGCTGAGCAGCACCGGAAAGAAGGACGAAGCCATCAAGCTTCTTGAAGAGAACATTGACTTCGACAAACTGGATTTCCTTAGCAGAATTGAACTTGCAAGACTCGAGAACGATACCGAAGCATTGGACAGAATCATATCTCATATGGGTATTCCTCTACAGGAAATAATCGAGGTCTGCACTTACTACGGCGCCGTCGGCGCATACAAGGAGGCTGTCGGCCTGCTTGACTACACGATGGCCAATTGCCCCCAATATGCATCCACTCCTATGCAAAAAAATGCTGTAGAGCCTTTCACGGCATCGCCGCTGCTGAATTATATGGCAGGATGGTACTCGCATCTTGACGGCGATGCAGCCCAAGCACTCGAGTACTACAGAACGGCCGCCCAGATGTCACCTGTTTACTGCTTCCCTTTCAGAGACGAAGAGAAATTGATGCTTGAGGATGTCACAAAACTTAACCCCGAAGACGGAAAAGCGTGGTACTATCTAGGCAATCTTCTTTATTACCGCGAACAGAAAGATGCAGCCATTGCAGCATGGGAGGAAGCCGCAGCAATGACATCAGATTACGGAATGATATACCGGAACCTGGGATTCGCCACCGACAAATACCTCGGCGACAAGGCTGCAGCAGCAGAATTCTACAGGAAAGCCATTGAGATTGACAATACCGATCCCAAATTCTTCACCGAGCTTGACATCCTCGAAGAAGCTCTCCGGGTTCCTTCAAAGGAAAGGCTGGCCCGTCTCGTAAAGAACAAGGAAACGATTTTCAAGTCCGACGATGCAACTTCAAGACTGGTTTACCTCTACGTTGACAACGGAGAGTACGACAAAGCGCTTGACATATTGGGCACAAGGCATTTCCGCGTATGGGAAGGAGGACAGACCGTATACACACAATTTGTGGATGCACACCTCCTCAAAGGCTTGAAGATGCTTGAACGCCGACAGAACAAGAAAGCGCTCGAAGAATTCCTTGCTGCCGGAACATTCCCCAGGAACCTGGAAACCAACGAATTGTCCACCGGACCTACTGTAGCCAAGGTAGCATATCACCAGGGACTCGCATGGAAAGCATTGGGCGATGAGTCAAAAGCGGCAGAAGCCTTCAGGAAATGCATAAGCACAGCAGCAGGCGGACGCAGGAGGACGGACACCGCCGATGAGAGCAAATACTATGTGGCGATGTCACACAAACTGTTAGGAAACGACAAAGACTTCAACGCAACTCTGGACGAGGTTCAGAAATATCTTGACGAACAGTTCGGGCAGAGCGAAAACTCTGTTGTGGACATTTACTCCAAATTCGGGGAAGACGGGTCAAGGAATGCCATCAATGCAAGGAACCTTTATGTGCAGGGACTCGTTCTTATGGCAAAAGGCGACACGGCAGGAGCCCGCAAATTCTTCACCGAATCTCTTCAGCTCAACCCTTCAAATGTCTGGGCGAAACATTATTTGAACTCTATAAAAAATTATTGACAACAATATTTCATGTACAAAATTATAATTGCATCAACTGTAACTATGGCATACCTTCTGTCATGCTGCAATGCCTGCGGACAAGAACGGTACAGGGGCTACAATATCCCTCTGACAAGCATAAGATGCAGTGACCCCTTCATCTATGCCGACAGCAGTGACAGCACATACTACATGTACTCCACAGGAGGAGGCGGTCGCGTAATGGCACGTGCCAGCAAGGACCTTGTCAACTGGACG
>CABUIX010000021.1 GCA_902491795.1 uncultured Bacteroidales bacterium
CGAACACCCAGGAATTCATCTTCTCCCAGAGAGCGCGCACGTCAGGATCACCTTCCTCCCACTTGACAAGCATCTCATGGACCTTGTCGATAACGGAAGGATCCTCCTTCTCCATCTTGGCGTACTCCACATAGCAGTCGCCTACCAGATGGTCTCCCTTCTTGCCGGTACTCTCCGGGGTAGCCCCGTTGAACCTCTGCTGCCATGCATACATGGACTTGCAGATGTGCACTCCCCTGTCGTTGACAAGGGTTACCTTGATCACCTCATTGCCGGCAGCCTTGAGGAGCTCAGACACGGAAGAACCGAGCAGGTTGTTGCGCACATGCCCGAGATGAAGGGGCTTGTTGGTGTTGGGAGACGAGAACTCGACCATTATCCTGCGTCCTGTCGACGGAAGCTTTCCGAAATCCGCATCGGACGAAGCGGAGGCCAGCTGTTCCTGCCAGTAGACGCCCGAGAGCGAAAGATTCAGGAATCCCTTGACGGAATTGAATGCTGCGATTTCAGCACAATTGGCCAGCAGCCACTCGCCTATCGCATTTCCTGTTGCATCCGGAGCCTGGCGCGAAATCTTCAGAAGAGGGAATACGACAAGCGTATAGTCTCCCTCAAATTCCTTGCGGGTCGGCTGCACCTGAAGGGCATCCGCAGCGATTTCTGCACCATAGATTGCCTTGACGGCCTCTGAGGCCTTCGCGGCGATGAGATTCTCCGCAGTCATCAGCCCAGATAGGTCTTGAGAAGTTTGCTTGCCGCAGGCTTCTTCAGTTTGCGGATTGCCTTTTCCTTTATCTGACGCACCCTCTCCCTTGTAAGGTCAAGACGCTCACCTATTTCCTCCAGAGTCATTTCCTGGCAACCGATGCCGAAGAACGACTTTATGATCTCACGCTCACGCGGGGTGAGGATCTGAAGCGCCCTTTCAATCTCGGTGCTCAGGGACTCATTCGTCAATCCCCTGTCAGCACTGGGCGAATCCTCGTTGGGAAGCACGTCCAGCAGGCTGTTGTCCTCCCCTTCAACGAATGGAGCGTCGACGCTGACATGACGGCCTGAAACCCTGAGAGTATCGGCAATCTTGTCCTTCGGTATGTCTATCATCTCGGCAAGCTCGTCGGTAGACGGCTGGCGCTCGTTCTCCTGCTCAAACTTTCCGAGAGCCTTGTTGATCTTGTTCAGAGAGCCCACCTGGTTGAGCGGGAGCCTCACTATACGGCTCTGCTCGGCCAAGGCCTGCAGGATGGACTGTCGTATCCACCACACTGCATAAGAAATGAACTTGAAGCCCCTGGTCTCATCAAATTTCTCCGCTGCCTTGATCAGTCCCAGATTTCCTTCATTTATAAGGTCCGGGAGGCTGAGGCCCTGGTTCTGATACTGTTTTGCCACGGATACCACAAAGCGCAGATTCGCCCTTGTAAGTTTTTCGAGCGCCTTCTGGTCACCTTTGCGTATCCTCTGGGCAAGTTCAACTTCCTCTTCCGGTGACACCAGCTCCTCGCGCCCGATTTCCTGAAGATATTTGTCAAGAGAGGCGCTTTCGCGGTTGGTGATGGACTTGGTAATCTTGAGTTGTCTCATCTTTCTCTATAGTCTTTTCTTTGAAACTTTCGTGTATATATACGTGGCCCTTTTTAAAAAGTTTCACATTTTGTTCATTTTATGAAACAAAAAAACCGGCAGGGTGCATCGCCCTGCCGGAAACCAAATATCAAAAATCCTTAAAATTCGGCATGTCAAATCATGAGCCTAGTCATCCTTTCCGAAGCCGAAGTAACCCGGTCTGCCGCTCGCGGTTACGCCTTCGATGAAGATGGACCTCTTGCTCTTCTTCGCGATCTCGATCACGTCCTCAGGCTTGCTTACCTTCTGATCGTTCACATACATGATCACGAAGCCATCCACTCCGCCTGCCTGGGCAAGTTTTCCGTTGCCGGCATCCTCAATGAGCACTCCTCTGTCAGCAGGTGCAAGCTTTGCACCGTAGAACATCACGGTACCGTCTGCCTCAACACTGCCGACCTGGTCTACACCCTCCTGGAAAGTAACCTTGAGTTCCAGTGTCTTGCCGTCGCGCAGAACCTTGACCACGGCCTTGTCGCCAGGATAGAAGCTGTTCACCTTCTCCTGAAGTCCTGAAGGAGACTTGATGGCCGTCGAGTCAATGGCGATGATGATGTCTCCTACCTTGACTCCTGCTTTCTGTGCAGCGCTTCCGGAAAGCACCTCATCAACAATGACACCATCCATGTTGTCAAGTTTGAGTTCCTTTGCAGTCTTGTCGACAATGGGCTTCATAACCACGCCGAGTGTCGCACGCTTGACGGAACCGAAGTCAATCAGGTCGGAAACCACCTTCTTCACGATGTTGGAAGGAACCGCAAACGAATATCCGGCATACGATCCTGTAGTTGAAACTATGGCGGTGTTGATGCCGACCAGCTCGCCCTCCTTGTTCACAAGTGCGCCGCCGGAGTTTCCGGGATTGACCGCCGCGTCAGTCTGGATGAATGACTCGATCTTGAATTCGCCGTCATAATTCGGCATCGAGCGGCCTTTCGCACTCACGATTCCCGCAGTGATTGTTGAACGGAGCTGCTCACCGAGAGGACTGCCTATCGCGAGAACCCATTCACCGAGACGGAGCTTGTCGGAGTCAGCGAACTGAAGCACCGGCAGATTGTCCGCATCAATCTTGATGAGGGCGACGTCAGTGGCAGGATCGGTACCCACCACTGAAGCGGTGTAGGTCTTGTTGTTGTTCAGGGTCACCTGCACATCGGTGGCATTCGCCACTACATGGTTGTTCGTGACGATATAGCCGTCAGACCTTATTATGACTCCGGAGCCGCTGCCCTTGCGCACATCCTCACGCGGCTGCATTTCGTCACCGAAGAAGAAACGGAAAAACGGGTCTATATAATCGTAGTTCTGCTTTGTTTTCGATGTAACCTGTACATATACAACCGCGTCCACTGCATTTTCTGCGGCATAGGTAAAATCAGGATAATCCGACATTGACAAATTGACAGTCTTCACCATTTGTCCGTCCGGGCTGTATATCACACGTCCTGATGTGCCGTCAGCACTGCTTGCCTTCACGATGCCGAACGCCGTGAGACTGCTCAGCAACACTGAGGCCAATACAATCAAAATACCTTTTTTCATATATCGAGGTTTTTAAAATTCCGAGGGTGGGCTGTGTCAAATTATATGCCAAAAACGAAAAGTGCCGCTGCAGACCGTTTTCAGCGACATACAGACAAAAATATCTTCGGAAATCGCACTTTTTGTATTATATTTGAAAGTTGAAAAAACTGCCAGAATACTAAAACAACACTATATGGAATTCAATGTTTCAAGCGCCGACCTTCTGAAGGGCCTAGCCGATGTCTCAAAGGCCATCCCGGCAAAAACCACACTCCCGATACTTGAGAACTTTCTCTTTGAAGTTGAAGGAGACAGGCTGAGAGTAACAGCTTCAGACACGGAACTGACACTTCGGACCTCGATTGAGGTGCAGAACGCAGGAGAGAACTTCAACATGGCAGTGCCTTCCCGCCAGATGATGGATCTCCTCAAGACGCTGCCGGACCAGCCGATCACCATAAAGACTACATCCGACGGCTCATTCGAATGCATCTGGAGCAACGGAAATTCGACACTGCCCTATTTCCCGGCAATTGATTTCCCGGACATCAACGGCGCCAATGAAATCGCCACGACAGCGACTTTCCCGGCCGCTGTACTCTCTGAAGGGATAGGCTATACCTCTTTTGCGACAGCCGACGAGGAAATGAGGCCCGTGATGAACGGAATATTCTTCGATCTCGATACCGATGTGAGCACCATGGTCGCGACTGACGCTCAAAAGCTCATAGCATACACCACGAAGGAAGCCAAGGTCGACCAGAAATCATCCTTCATTCTGCACAAGAAGGCGGCGAATGTCCTTCGTACGGCAATAGACAAGAGAGACGACGACATCCTTCTCAAATTCGATTCGAACACGGTTGAATTCAGATTCGGCGACAGCATCATGATCTGCCGTCTCATTGTCGGGAAGTTCCCCGACTACAAGAGAGTCATTCCACAGAACAACTCCAACATTCTGAAGATAGACAGGCTGCAGCTGCTCAACGCCGTACGCCGCGTGTCGGTGTGCGCCAACAGGGCATCGAACCACATCAAGTTCGAGCTCAGGCCCGGGCAGCTTGAAATAACGGCACAGGACCTCGGCTTCGCACTCGCCGCCTACGAGAAGATCAGCTGTGAATACAACGGCGACGAGCTCAGCATCGGCTTCAAGTCACCCCACATTCTCGACATGCTGGGGAACATGCAGAGTTCTTCTGTGGTCATGAAATTCGCAGACGCCAGAAGGGCCGCGCTCATTGTTCCCTCCGAAGAAGAGGAAGAGAGCGGAAAGATCTGCGGAATAATGATGCCTATTGTAATCTCATAGACACCGCCATGCAACTTGAACTCACGCGCCCCCTGCTGTTCTTTGACATAGAAAGCACCGGACTCAACATCTCGTCGGACGGAATCATCGAACTGAGTTTCGTGAAAGTGTTTCCCGGAGGCGAGGAGAGGATCAAAACCTGGAAAATCAAGCCATGGGACTACGAGAACAGGCGTCAGCGCCCCATCAATCCGGAGGCTTCAAAAGTCAACGGCATCACCGACGACATGGTCAAGGACTGCCCGACGTTCTATGAGGTGGCCGACGAAGTGGCCGAGTGGCTCAAGGACTGTGACCTGGCCGGATTCAACTCCTCCAAGTTCGACCTCCCCATGCTCGCGGAAGAGTTCGAAAGGGCGAAGCTCGCAGGAAAGGACCTTGGAGTGGACCTCCACTCCCCGCTCATGGTGGACGTACAGAACATCTACCACATGATGGAGCCGCGAAACCTCAAAGCGGCATACAGGTTCTACTGCGGCGGCGACTTCGACAATGCACACACCGCCGAGGCCGACACCGTCGCGACTTGCGAGGTCCTCAAGTCACAGCTGGACCGTTATCCCGAACTGAAGAACGACGTCAAGTTCCTTTCGGCCTTCTCCAACACGAAGAAGAATGTCGATTTCAGCGGATACCTGGTCTATGACAAGGACGGAGAGGTGCTCGTCAACTTCGGCAAGCACAAGGGCAAAAAACTTCATGACGTATACAGGACCGAGCCTTCCTACTTCGCATGGGTGCTGCAGGGCAATTTCCCCCTCGACACCAAGGCACAGTTCACCAAACTGCAGGAGCAGTACAAGCTCGAGAGCCTGAAGGAGAAATTCAACTTCAAAAGATGAACATCGTCGTCCTCAACGCATCCGGGAATACCGTCGTACGCCCGGACACGACGCTGAAGAAGAGCAGCGATGACTTCTATGTCCCGGACTTCGCAGACAGGATCAGCTGGAGTCCGGTCCTGTTCGCCAGAATCAGCAAACCCGGCAAGTGCATCGCATCCAGATTTGCCGGCAGGCACTATGACAGCATAAACTACGGAATCCTTCTTTACCCCGAGAACTTCATCGACGGAAGCGAGGACGGCTACGCCAGGGCCTGCTGCCTTGACCACACCTCCTTCCTGCCCTCTCCGATGTACGACAAGGCAACGCTTGGACGTGAAGGCAACAAGGCCGAGCTGTTCAGAAACGGAGAACCGCTTTTCAGAACATCATTCGCGCCTGCCGCGACAGTGGAGAAGTTGCTCGAGGAGGTGACGCAATACTGCTATGTGCGCACAGGCGACCTTGTGTGCCTCGAACTGCAGTCCAGGGAGCCGCTGTGCTCCAGGGAAGAAAAGGAAGAATGCAGCATAAGCGGAAAATGCTGCGGCAACTACCTTTTGGACTTCAAGATCATATTCTAATTCTAACTATAACGAAATGAGGATCATTCCGCCCCTTTACTCCTGGAACAAGGGCATAGTAAAGTTCAACCAAGGGAGCAGCCGGCTGGCACACAAGCCGTGGCTGCTTGGAGTAATTCTTCTGGCATGCGTCCTGATTGCGATGACGCTCGCGAATATTCCCCAGACGCGGCACCTGTACCACTCGATACTGGAGACCAACATCCAGCTGCACCTCTTCAGTGCTGACGGAGACGTCAACGTGCTGTTCCCGAAGGACATGACGGTCGAGAAATTCATCAACGACATCCTGATGGTCCTCTTCTTCTTTCTCGTCGGCCTGGAGATCAAGAGGGAATTTGCAAAGGGAGCGCTGTCATCCCCGAAGAAGGCCATGCTTCCGGTAATTGCAGCATTCGGCGGAGTAATCGTGCCGGCTCTGATATACACAGCAATCAATCACGGGACCGCTGCCGCCGGCGGCTGGGGAATCCCGACTGCCACGGACATCGCTTTCGCGGTCTGCATAATCTCTATGCTCGGAAAAAGGGTGCCTGTTTCGCTTAAGGTTTTCCTGACAGCACTCGCCGTGACGGATGACCTGATAGCGATACTCGTGGTCATACTCTTCTACGGCGGCAGGATAGACATCGGGCTTCTTGGACTCTCGATAGCAGTGATCGCGTTCGTCTTCCTGATGCGGCGGCTCGGAGAGAAAAGGATGTTCCCGTACATATTCTGCACTCTGCTGGTATGGGTGCTGTTCTACTACAGCGGGATACACGCGACGATGTCCGGGGTTGTAATGGCCTTCCTGATTCCTTCCGCCCCGCTCTACAACAAGTCACAGTACTACCACAAGCGCAACAACCTCATAGCCAAGCTTGACCAACTGGCGGAAAACAGCGGGGAGCCATTCCCCAACCACGGACAGCGCAGATGCCTCAGACAACTTGAATCCGTCGCACACGGAACTCTGGACATGAGCTATCGCATCGAACATGCCCTCGGTCCATGGGTGAATTTCCTCATAGTGCCTCTCTTTGCACTCGCAAACGCCGGAGTAACAGTCAGCGACATCTCGCTGCTCAACGTCTTCCGCTACGACAGCATTATCGGAAGCGTCTCCATGGGAGTATTCTTCGGTCTGCTCGCGGGAAAGCCTCTCGGAATCATGCTGTTCAGCTGGATAGCCGTGAAGACCAGAATCGGGTCCATGCCCGCAAAGAGCAACTGGAAAATGCTTGCCTCCGTGGCCTGCCTCGGAGGAATAGGCTTCACGATGTCTATCTTTATCGACACTCTCTCTTTCGGTGACCAGACCGAGACAGTGATGCTAGCCCTCAGGGACGCAGGCAAGATTGCCGTGCTGATTGCATCGCTATGCTCAGGAATTCTTGGAACCCTCACGATAATGGCCTGCGGCAAGAAAGAATGTGAAGACAAGGCCTGAGACATCTTTGGCGACGTTTAAGGCTCCGCAATATTGCTGCTTCGGATATTTTTTATATCTTTGCAGTCCCAAGCCACTTTAGCTCAGTCGGTAGAGCAGCGCATTCGTAACGCGCAGGTCGCGAGTTCGAGTCTCGTGAGTGGCTCAAAAGACTTAATCCGGAATCTTGTCTCCCGATGGGGAGACAGAGTCCGGTTTTTTGTCGTGTGCCGTTCAGCCTGCGCAATACGGACTGGACACCCGATTCCAGGCAGATTTGTGGCGAAATTTGTGGCGAACGCCATTGGACTCAAGCCTCCAAGAGCGGCGAATTAGTTAATTTTGAAGGATTTTTAAAGTACTGAAACCTAGAATGAACAGAATCGCAATAACAGGCATGGGTGCTGTCACTCCGATAGGCAATTCCGTAGCCGACTTCTGGAAAAATCTGATCTCCGGCATATCCGGAATTGGGCAGCTGGACAGGTTCGACAATCCTGACATCCCGGTCAAAGTTGCAGCCCTGGTCCGTGACTTCAATGCTGAATGCCATATGCCGAAAAGACTGGCAAGAGACTCTTCACTATTCTCACAATACGCCTTCGCCGCTGCAGCCGAAGCCCTCGCACAGAGCGGGCTTGACACCAGGGCGGAAGCATGGAGGACAGGAATCACCATGGGAACTTCGATGAGCGGAGTTGTTGACATTACAAAGACACAGGAAGAAATGACACTCAGCGGTGAAAGCAAGGTGAGCCCCCGGTTCGTGCCGAAGATTCTCGGCAACATTGCAGCCGCGCAGATAGCGATCGAAAATGGAATATGCGGGCCAAGCATGACGGTCAGCACAGCCTGCTCGTCCGGCGGAGACGCCATCAAGCTGGCCACAATGCTTCTGAGGTCGGGAGAAGCCGACGCGATGCTGGCGGTCGGTGCGGAAAGCATAATATGCCCGCTCGTCACCTCGTCGCTCTCAACCGCAAAGGCATTGAGCCGTGAGGAAGACCCTGAACTTGCATGCTGCCCGTTCGACACAAGGCGCAACGGATTCGTGATGGGAGAAGGCGGAGGAGCACTGGTGCTCGAGACCGAGGAACACGCAAAGTCGAGAGGCGCCGAGATTCTCGGATACATAGTCGCAGCCGCCAACAACAATGACGCATACCACGTAACCTCCCCGGCACCCGACGGGCATGGGGCAAAAGCCTGCATGAGGGAAGCGCTCAGGCAGGCCGGACTCAATCCTTCCGACATCGGATACGTCAACGCCCACGGCACTTCGACACCGGTCGGCGACAGCATAGAGATATCGGCTATCAAGGACGTGTTCGCCGGCTGCAGTCCGGCCGTCAGTTCATCCAAGGCAGCCACCGGGCACATGATGGGAGCTGGAGGAATCACCGAAGTGATCTCATGCGTACTCGCATGCAGGGAAGGAATGCTTCCGGCCACGCTTCACACTAAAGAACTTGATCCGGCATGCGAAGGCACTGACATAATCACAGGGAGTGCCAGAAAATGCAGCATCATGGCTGCAATGTCCAACGCCTTCGGATTCGGAGGCCAGAACTCAAGCATAATAGTATCAGCAGAATGACCATGGACCGCAAAGAAATATTCAAGGAAACTTTCGAGAGCAATTTCACCTGGATAGAAGGCTTCATGCGCAATGTGCGCCGCTATGGCGACAGGCCTGCCCTGTTCACCCCGGCCACCGGAGAGAGATTCACCTACAGGCAGCTCAACGCAAAGGTGAACCGCCTCGCGAATGCCCTGCAGGAAAGCGGGGTCCGGCATGGCGACATGGTCATGTACCTGCTTCACAACTCCGCAGAATTCGTGCTCTGCTACATAGCGCCGCAGAAGCTCGGTGCAGTCAACTGCCCGATCAACTACTACATGTCCGCCGGAGAAATCGCGCTCAACATCGACGACTCCAGGCCGAAGGTCTTCGTCTACGAATGCTCGATGGAAGAAAAGGTCAAAGCCGCTCTTGAGCTTTGCGAGCACAAGCCTGAACACATAATCACAGTCGGGAACGAGCGCCCTGCACCTGAAGGGCACACGGGGCTGGAGAAATTCATCAATGGGAAAAGCGAAGCCGAACCGGTGCCGGACTGCAGGCTGAACATCTACGACGAATGCACCAGACTCTACACCTCAGGAACTACCAGCCGGCCAAAGGGAGTGCCCCTCTACTCCATCAACGAGGTACTGTCAGCCCACGACGTGATAATGCACTTTCCACTGTCCAACAACGACAGGACCATGAACATGACACCGTGGTTCCACCGTGGAGGACTGCACTCCGGAGGTCCCTGCCCCACCCTCTATGCCGGCGGTGAAGTCATAGTCATGAAGGAATTCAACGCCGGACTGACTCTCCAGTACACTCAGGACTACAAAATAAACTTCCTCATCGGAGTCCCCGCCGTGCTAAGCCTTCTGTGCCGCGTGCAGGAACAGACAAAGGCCGACCTGTCCAGCCTCAAGGGAATCGTGACAATGGGGGCGCCGCTTGACAAGGAGAACTGCATACGCTTCATGAACGTGCTCACGCCGAGAATCTTCAACGGATACGGCACCACGGAAACCTTCTGGAACACCTTCCTCAGGCCCGAAGACCTTCCTGAACACGCCGGGAGCTGCGGAAGGGCCTGCACCGACGACGACGTGCGCGTGGTGAGAATCTATCCCGACAGGTTCGCCGATCCCGACGACACAGTGAGCCGCGACGGCATGGAGACCGGCGAAATAATAATCGCTACACCGACAAAATCCGGACTGCACTATTTCGGCAACGACAAACTGACCGACCAGCGCTTCCGCAACGGCTTCTTCTACACCGGTGATCTGGGGACATGGGACAAAGACGCCTACATCACCCTCGTCACCAGAAAGGATGACATGATAGTGTCGGCAGGAGAAAACATATATCCGGCCCAGGTCGAAGGTGTGCTTCTTGAGCATCCGGACGTTGCAGAAGCCTGCGTTGTAGGCCTTCCCGACAAGCTCAGGGAACAGGTCACCGTGGCATACGTGGTGCCGAAAGACAACAACCTGTCAGTGAAGGAACTCATACAGTTTGTGAACAACCACCAGATGCTGGCAGCCTACAAGAGGCCGAGATACTACAGAATCTGCGACAAGCTGCCCCACACGGCCACAGGAAAACTCCAGCGGGCGATTGTGCGCGAGCAGGCCGTGCATGACTTCGCTTCCGGCCTGCTGCACAGATAAAAATCACCTTGCCTTTCTGAAAGCGATGCAGGCATTGTGCCCGCCGAATCCGAAAGAGTTTGAAATGCCGAGCGTAAGTTCGGCATTTACTGCTTCACAAGGGGTGTAGTCAAGGTCGCATTCCGGATCCGGAGCCGTAAGATTGATTGTCGGAGTGACGATGCCCTCATTGAGCGACATCACCGTTGCAATCGCCTCGGCGGCACCGGCGGCACCGAACATGTGTCCGGTCATCGACTTGACAGATGTAATGTGCGCAAGGTAGGCGGCGTCTCCGAGCGCCAGCTTGCAGGCCTGGGTCTCGGCAATGTCATTGAGTTTCGTGCCGGTCCCGTGGGCATTGATGTAAAGTTTGTCCTTCCCCGAATCATACCCGGCCTCCTTCAGGGCATCCATTATGCACCTCGACTGCGTGCTTCCGTCAGGACGCGGAGCCGTGGAATGATAGGCATCGCAGGTATTGCCGTAACCGACCATCTCGGCAAAGATCCTCGCTCCGCGGGCAAGCGCATGGTTCATTTCCTCGAGAATCAGAACCGCGCCGCCGTCGCCCATCACGAAACCCTTGCGGTCGGCACTGAACGGAAGCGAAGCGTAGTTCGGATCCTCCGCCCTCGAAAGGGCCTTCGCGTTTGCAAATCCGGCAATCCCAAGAGGTGTGGTCATATGCTCGCAGCCTCCGGCAATTATTGCGTCGGCATATCCGTGGCGGATTGCCCTGAATGCCTCCCCGAGAGCATTGGTCGAAGTCGCACAGGCAGTCACCACGTCGATGCAAGGTCCTTTGGCACTGAAGCGGATGGCAATCTGACCCGCAGCCATGTTGGATATGACAGAAGGAATCAGCATCGGCGACACCCAGCGTCCGGTGGGGTCCTCCACCATCTTGGCGCTCTCCCGGAACTGGGTTTCGAACCCTCCGATACCTGAGCCCACATAGACACCCAGACGGAAAGGATCAATGTTCGCATCCTCGCCTTCAGCCTTGAGTCCCGACTGTTTCATCGCCTGGACGGCCGCGGCCATCCCGTACTGCACGAACTTGTCCTGCTTGCGGACGAATGCCTTGTCCATGCCGTAATCCTCGCCGTTGAAATTCCTGATCATTCCGGCAATCTTGACCGGAAGACCTTCGACAGGAAAATCCTTGATGTAGTCAATTCCGTTGACTCCGTGGACAAGAGATTCCCAATATGTCGTCACGTCATTTCCGACAGGGGAAATCACGCCCATGCCTGTAACAACCACTCTGTATTCCATACTGCTGCGTCGTTGAATGTCAATATACAAGCTCACTTGCCCCGCGCAGAAGCCTTTCGGCTCCTCCCATGATGTCTTCCACTATCTCTGCCGCGGGCTGGCAGCGCGTGATCATCCCGGCCACTTCTCCGGCCAGGAAACTTCCTCCGGCGTTGTCACCGTCGAACACTGCCTTGCGCAGAGAGCCGGTTCCGAACTTGAGCACTTCCTCCTTGGGCACCGCAGGATCATACTCCATCTTGAAGAACTTCTTGGAAAAAGGATTCTTCAGGCAGCGCACGGCATCGCCCATAGACTTTCCGGTCACTATGGTGGACACGTCCGAAGCCTTGATGAGCTTCTCCTTGTAGTTCTCGTGGACGTGGCACTCGTCGGCAACCAGGAACCTCGTGCCCACCTGGACCCCGCAAGCTCCGAGCATGAAAGCGGCAGCCGCTCCCCTGCCGTCGAAAATGCCGCCGGCAGCCATCACCGGAATGTCCACGGCATCCACGATCTGCGGAACCAGGGCCATGGTATGGTTGTCACCGACATGTCCTCCGGATTCCGCACCCTCGGCAATGACCGCATCGGCGCCGCATTCCTGCATCTTCAGCGCATAGGCAACCGATGCGACCACCGGAATGACCTTTATGCCCGCTGCCTTCCACTTCGGCATGTAAGCCGCAGGAGACCCGGCACCGGTCGTCAGTATCTTCACGCCCTCTTCAATGACCATGTCGGCCACCTCGGCGGCATTCGGAGCCTGGAGCATAATGTTCACGCCGAAAGGCTTTCCGGTAAGGCTGCGGCACTTGCGGATTTCCTCCCTGACCGCCTCGGTACCGAAATTTATCGATGAGATGAGACCCAGACCGCCGGCTTCAGATACCGCAGCGGCAAGTCGCGCATCGGCTATCCATGCCATACCTCCCTGGAAAAGAGGATAACGGATGCCGAGCATTTCGCAGATTTTGCTCTTTATCATAGATTCTTCATTTTAATGCCGCAGGACAACCGGGGTCTCACGGCAAACGTGCAAAATTACCCCAAAAAATGATTCCGTCAAAATCCTTGTTCCTGAGGACCTTGACGGAAGAACGCCAAGGCCAGATTTTGAAGAGAGCGAATTTTAAGGTATTTTTGAGCCTGATTTATGTCAAGACTGTTCAAGGAAATACCTCAATATCTGAGAGAAGAGTACCAGCTGACCGCCACGGTGGTGTTCACGGCGTTCTTTTCGCTGGTGTTCATGCTTGTCAGTGTTCCTTTCTCGCACAACGCATGGTTCGAACTCGGAACCGGCGAAGCCTTCGGCTATACCGTCAGCTTCTACATAATAGGCCTGCTCGTGATCATCCTCAGCAAGAGGCTCATGTACATAAGCCGCAACAAGTTCAAGATGAACTACCTCCAGTACATCCTCTGGAACCTGTGCGAAGTCATGGTGATCTGCCTCCTATACACCATGTTCTCGATAAAGGGAGACGCGGCCGGAGTCATCAGGATCAAGGACGCCAGTTTCGCGTCTATCTTCCTTAATGCCCTTGTCTACTGCTTCACCTCGCTCGTCATACCCTACATAATTGCCGGCATGTATTTCACCATCATCGACAAGAACAACACGATAAGGCTGATGAACTACAGCGACACAGTGTCGGACGAGCCCCACGGGGAGAAAGACGAAAAGAAGATAAGCATCTTCGACAACAGGGGTACCATGAGCCTTTCGGTCAGCCTGTCGAACCTGTTCTTCATAGAATCCGACGACAACTACATCAAAGTCTGGTACACCGACAGCGAGTCAAAACTCCAGAGCTACTTTCTCAGATGCCGGCTGAAGACTGTTGAAGAAAGTTTCAGGGGAAGCAGCCTCGTGCGCTGCCACCGCAAGTACATCGTCAACATCGACAAGATCAAGGCCCTCACCAAAGAAACCAACGGCTACACCATCCTGCTGAACAACCCGGGCATTCCGCCGCTGCCGGTCAGCAAGACCTACGAGCAGGCAATTCTCGGGCGATGCTCATAGCCGCGGAGGAATCAGCGCAGTGCTAGTTCAGATAGAAGCGCAGACCGAGAGCCAGACTGAAATTCAGAGGCCTTTCCCTGTAGACATTCTCCACATGGCCTCCGTTGCCGAAATACCATGTGACACCTGGCTCCACATAGATGCCAAGATATTCATTGAAACGGTAACCCAGACCGGCCGATGCCCCTGCAGACCATTGCAGTTTGTTGTCACGCACCCTGGAGACAGCCCGTGAAGACGCCGACGAATTCACGATATAGGTTGTCGAGGATGTTCCGTAGACGCACTTCTCCACTTCCCCGCCGGCAGAAAGATAAACCTCAAAATTGCCCGGACGCCACAGCGGAGCCCTGAGCCTCAGCGGAATTCCGATATAATGAAGAGTCTGCCGGATGTCGTAGCGGTTCTCGTCAGTTCCCGAAGACATGTCGGCGACCAGGCAAGAATAGTTGAGCCCGCTTTCGACCGAGAGGAAATCACTGACACGCAGAGACGCGGCGACACCCACACTCACAGGCTGCCAGTGCCTCGTGTGAGTGCTCACCTCCCTGGAATTGTTGCCAAGGAGAACCGAAGAATAACTGTTGACCTGGTCGCGCTCCGCCGAAAGCGCAGGAGCCACCGTCGAACCGTACATCCCGCCGTATCCTCCTGTCTGAGAAGACATGGAAGCGAGATTCGAAGCCCTGAGTCCAAGAGTAATCCTGGAGCCGCGGTTCTTTCCTGAAGGGATCTCCTCCGCCAACAGCGGGAACGGATCTGCCGGCTCATCGTCAGCATAATGCCTGTTGTCCCTGCCGGGACCCTCTGAGACATCCGGACGGCCGCCGGTTGCCGGTTCAGCGTCCGTGACGACCGGATCCTCACGGTATGTCACGTCAGTCACAGGCCTTGCCACTTCTGCAGCGGGCACGGATGGATTTCCGACCGGTACACCGGAAGTCCGGTACATCCCGCCAAGCGGAGCAGCATCCGGAATCAGGAAAAGGCCCTCCTGCAGTTCCGGCACCGAGGCAACAGCCAGCAGCCTGCCGGAATCCGCCCGACCGGCACTGCCACCGGAAAGTCCCGGAAGGACAACCGCGGCGGCTATTGCGGCGGCAGCGAACAGAGATGCGCCGGCTGCCATGCGCCTGCGCCGCCTGACCCTGCGCTGTCTGTCCCACGCGGCCGACACTCCGGCTGATACCGCGTTCCATACCGAAGCGGGAACAGGTTCGGAATACTCTTCCATCCCGGACCTCAACTTGCCCTGCCATTCATTATTGCCCATTCTCCTTTCTGTACTCTTTGATTTTCCTGGCAAGCAGGGACTTCGCCCTGCTGAACTGCGAATATGAAGTATTCTCACTTATGCCCAATGCAGAGGCAATCTCGCGATGGCTCATTTCCTCGAACACATAAAGATTGAATACTGTCCTGTAGCCGTCCGGAAGTTCCGCTATCATCTTCTGGAGTTCCTCCATGGGAATTCCTTCAACCTCAGGCTCTTCGTCAGCAGCGCCTTCCGGCAATTCCCCGTCATAAGGCATGACCACGTCACGCTTCTTCGTCCTAAGGTACATCAGGGCTTCGTTGACAGTGATCCTGCGCATCCAAGCCATCAAGGATCCTTCGCCCCGCCATTCGAACTTGTCGATAGTGGAGAAAATCTTCACGAAACTGTCCTGAAGGATATCGGCGGCTGCATCGGAATCTCCGGCATAACGACGGCAAACGGCAAAAAGATACTGCGCACTCGAGTCGTATATTGCCCTTACTGCAGCAGTATCTTTGTTCTTTGCCCGGCGGACAAGTTCCGCCTCACTTGTCGGCTTGCCGCTGCCGTTCATCCGGATTTGCTGGTTATTTTACGGCAAGCGTCGTCTTCACATTGTCGGAAGCTGACCTTGTCTTCACTTCGTCTCCAGTATAATAGTTGGTATTCCTCTTGATCGTGACGGTCCTGTCGCCATAGAATGAAGGATACTTGATGTCAAGATGGTCGGCTCCCGGAATCAGGTCGGAAAGACGGAAAGCGATGACGCCCGTGGCCTTTACTCCCCCGAAATTTATATTGTCTTCAAGAGGATTGTGACGGAGTTCGACAAGGTAAGGGTTCTCGGGATCGGTCCCGGTGACAAGATTGATCTCGTGATAGATATAAGGATTGCCCCACACTGCGCAGAATGTAAGCGTCAGATAATCATCCTCAAGCACCGTATACCAGCTGTTGGTGATTATGTCGATGGGGGCTGTGCCGTAGACCTCGTCATTCTTGTCCCCGAGAGTGGCTACTGCATCCTTGGTGCGCACACTGTCGATGGCATTGACAATCACGCTCCTGTCAAATGACAGGCCGTCCTCGGCCGTTCCAGTCCAGGCGCCCTTGTCGGTGAAGTTGATCAGGGCTCTCACCTCACGGTCATACGGGGACTTGGACATGTTCTCCGGCTTGAGAGTGGTCTCGTCGTCGAGCTGGAGATAGAACTCGCCCGCATCGGAGGTCTTTGCCGTAACTATGGCGTTGGGATAAAAGTAATTCCCGTAGTAGTCGTCATCCTTCAGGCAGGAAGGAAAAACAAGCCCTGCCGCAAAAACAAGGGCGATCGGTAAAAGAAAACGTTTCATGATTTTTCGGTTTTAAAAATTCTTTCTGCTGGTATAATGCAGACATTCCGAAAACCTTGCATCAACAAATCGGAAAAATTTCCGGTTTGAACACATCGAAGCCGCACGATCTGATCATAGCCTCAATTCCGCCCATCATCTCACGATAGTCGGAAACGCTGAAGCCTCCGTCGCCGTCGTACAGAATCTCGAATGAAAGTCCACAGTAATTCAGTACATAGCCGCTCTCGCTGTAGCCATTGCGGAGATAAAACATCTTGCGGCGGACCCGCATGTCATTGTCGGGTGCCGACGGATCAGTCCTCTCGATGTCGAGGACAAGTCTCCTGCCCTCATAGTGCCGGCGCAGAAGCTCCAGAATCCTCGCCCCGTAGCCATGAGAGCGCATCTTGCTGCTCACCGCGAGGAAAAACACGTAGGCAAGCTTCGCGGACGGATAGACAGTCGTAAATCCTACAAAGGACTGGCCGTCACGTACTGCCCATACATCAAGCAGGCCTCTGGCGCACAGATCCGTCTGCAAATCGGTGCTCATCAGTTCTTCAGGAGGGAAAGCCTCCAGATTGACCTCATCCATCAACCCGGCGTCACTGCTCCCGGGAAGTATTTTCTCAAGTTCCAAAGCCATATTCAATATATTGTCAGTTTCCTGCCGCAAGCAGCGCCTTGGCAGCGTTAAGCCCCGCAAGTGCCCCGGTGGCAAAGGCCGAATGGAGATTGTATCCACCCGTATCGGAGTCGATGTCCAGAAGCTCCCCGCAGACATACAGTCCGGGAACCGCCTTTGATTCCATGCTCTTCGGGACGATTCCGTCCATCGCGACGCCGCCTGCGGTGACAACAGCCCGCTCATAGCCGACAAAGCCGGCAAGCGGGAACCGCCAGCACTTCAGGGCCCCGGCAATGACGTCAAGATTGACCTTCACGACATTCCTGCGGTTCCTGTCCCTTGTGACCGTGAACATCTGGGGATGCATTGCAGTGAAGCCGGGAATCAGATCCCACGGCATCAGTTTTCCGAGCAGGATGCGGCATTTCTCCTTCTCGCGTATGCGCTCGGAGCGGGGATCTGCCTCTATCTCCGCAAAAAGTTGCTTCACCCTCGCTGAAACTTCGGCAGCCGGAACGGTCGACTTCAGATCAATCACGAGCGCGGCATGCCCGCCGTTGATCATGGCCTTCACGGCCTGACGGCTGAAACGGAAACCGAGAGGGCCTTCGATTCCGCCGTCGGTAAAATCCACATCCCCGAATTCCTCGGCCACTGGGTTCCCGTCAATCTCCAGGGTCATGCCCACGTTCTTCAGGTGCACACCGCAAAGTTTCTCCCCAATCTCGGAAAGGGGAACGCTTCTGTCGATATGGTGAGGCAATTGCGGATCAGTCTTGATCTCCTCCGGGAGCTTGTATCCCGAAGGCACCAGTGCGGTCAGGGAAGGGAAAGTCGGCACGAGCCTGAGACCAAGCGAAGACGCCCAGCGGTAGCCGTCACCCGTCGATCCGGTAGTCGGATAACTCAGTCCCCCGGTGGCAAGCACAAGCTTGCGGCACTCGCATTCACTCCCGTCGGGAAAGCCGAGAAGGAACCCGTCTCCCCTGCGTTCGACAGACGCAACTTCCGCCTCGCACTGTATCTTGACGCCCTTGGAGTTGCACGCCCGGACAAGGGCATCAACCACGTCGGAAGAGAAATGAGATTCGGGAAATGCCCTGTCTCCCCTCTCGACGACCGACTTCATCCCGTATTCGCCGAAGAATCCCACGAGAGCCTCAGGAGTCAGATTATAAAAGGCAGCCCTGAGCGAACCGGAATTCACCCTGACATGGGAAGAAAAACCGTTCCAGTCCTTCAGATTCGTGAAATTGCAGCGCCCCTTGCCGGTTATCATGATCTTGCGGGCCGGACGGGGCATCTTTTCGAGCAGCAGGACCTGGGCGTCCGATCCGGAGCGCACGAGAAAATCAGCGGCCGAATACGCAGCCATCAATCCGGAAGCTCCGCCGCCTACAACGACAATGTCTGATTTCATAAAAGGAAACAAAAAAAAGGGAAAGCTTAGCACATCGCACCGCTACGACCTCCTACCCTTGCTGCCTTCCGGCCCTGGGGGAGTTCAGAGGGAGCTGGTCGTGTACGACTTTCCCCGGCTGCAAAGATAGTAAAAATTCAGCAGACTTTAAATATTGTTGAAGATAAAAGGCAGAATGTCATCCACCCTGCTGAATTTCAGCACCTTGTCCGATGCGACCAGCAGCACGCTCATGGGCTTGCCGGATTTGGCCTGATACTGGGCCATAACCTGGCGGCAAGCGCCGCATGGAGAAGCCGGATTGGGGCCGAGACGGCCAAGCGGACCACCGGCCACTGCTATGCTGAGCATGTCCTTTCCGGGATACTGCGCCCCGGCCGCGAACATTGCCGTGCGCTCAGCGCAAAGCCCTGAGGGGAACGCCGCGTTTTCCTGATTTGCGCCTTTGACAATGCCACCGCCGGAAAGTCTCACGGCCGCTCCAACATGGAAATGTGAATACGGAGCATACGCCCCTCCCATGGCATCCACTGCCGCTTCCACGAGTTCCCGGTCTTCCGGACTCATGTCTTCGCGCGAGGAATATTCGGTATAAGTTATTCTTATCTCTTTGTCTGTCATTGAAATGTGGTTATAAAGCATTCAAATGTAACAATTTTTGGCAAAATATAAAACTACATATAAATTTGCCGTCTATGAAGATATGTGTCGGACTGTCGGGCGGCGTGGACTCAAGCGTGGCCGCCCTGCTTCTCAAAAGACAAGGATACGACGTGTTCGCGATGTTCATGCAGAACTGGCATGACACCGAAGGCACCCTCCATGGCGACTGCGAATGGGAGGAAGACAAGTTCGTCGCGGAACTCGTGGCGAGGAAAATAGGCATTCCCTTCTATTTTGTCGACTTGAGCAAGGAATACCGCAAGCGTGTCGTCGACTACATGTTCGACGAATACTCCCGCGGCCGCACACCGAATCCTGACGTGCTCTGCAACCGTGAGATAAAGTTCGATGCTTTCCTCAAGGCGGCAAGGAGCCTCGGGGCAGACATGGTCGCGACCGGACACTACTGCCGCAAGGAGACTCTGCCCGACGGGACCTGCCGCATTCTCGAGGGGACAGACCCCAACAAGGACCAGAGCTACTTCCTCTGCCAGCTCAACCAGGAGCAGCTGGGTGCCGCCATGTTCCCCATCGGCGACCTCTGCAAGCCGGAAGTGCGCCGGCTCGCCCGTGAAGCCGACCTGCCGTCCGCCGACAAGAAGGACTCCCAGGGAATATGCTTCGTCGGCAAGGTCGATCTCCCCGTTTTCCTGCAGCAGAAGCTCCAGTCAGTCGAGGGCGACGTCGTGGAAGTCTTCGATGCATACTATGCCCAGTCGGAGAAATACCTGCGCGACACGGCACTTGTGGAAAAGGCCAGGCAAGGCTCGCTCACGGACGCCGAACTAGAGGAAATCTCCCGGCCGCTGGACTACTCCGACATCAAGTTCGAGACGGAGACCTACCGCTCAGGCAAGCACCACGTCAAGAAGACCCGCTGGAAAGCCAACCCGCTCGGGGCAATCATAGGAAGACACGAGGGAGCGCAGTTCTACACAATAGGACAGCGCCGCGGACTCTCGATAGGCGGACACGCAAAACCGCTTTTCGTTATCGCCACCGACATTGATGCGAACCGGATCTACGTCGGAGAGGGAGAAGACCACAAGGGACTGAGCCGCAGCTGCCTGCACATCGCACCTGAAGACATCCACTGGATACGGCCCTCTGAGACAATGGAAAGCGGAAGCAGCCGCAGATACCGCGTACGCATACGCTACCGCCAGCCTCTCGAAGACGCGACGCTCATAATGCGGGAAAACGGCCTGTTCATACTTTTCGACAGACCACAGCGCAGTATAACGCCCGGACAGTTCGCCGTGTGGTACGCACCTGACGGCGAGATGCTCGGAAGCGGAGTCATACTCCACTGACAAACTCTCAGGAACGCCGCGCAAAAAGGGAAGAAGCCACCGCGGCAGCAACATTGATTCCGTCAAGGGCACTCGAGACTATGCCTCCTGCATATCCGGCACCCTCTCCGCAGGGATATATCCCCGGGAAGGAGACATATTCCATGGTCTCGGGATTGCGCGGCACCCTCACCGGCGACGAGGTGCGGGACTCAACACCGAGAAGCAGGGCCGAATTGGTGTAGTAACTGCGCATCTTGATGCGGGGGAACAGCTTGCGGAGCCTTCCGGCCACCATCGGAGGCAGCAGCTCATGCAGCGGTGCGCTCACCGCCCCCGGCCGGTACGTCGTCTCAGGCAGGGTCTTTGACATCCTGCCGTTGCAGAAATCCTCCATCCTCTGCGCAGGAGCTGTCATCGGGTTGACTGCCCCCTGCGAGAAGCTCCAGTCGAACATCGCGACCTCAACGGAGTGCTGGAAATCCATCAGCCTGAAAGGTCCGTCGCCCGGCACATCCTCCGGTTCAATCTGGACCACCACTCCGGCATTGGCGAACTTGCCGGAGCGGGAAGAATTGGACATGCCGTTGAGAACCACCGTCCCGGGTTCGGTCGAAGAAGGCACGAGTATGCCTCCAGGGCACATGCAGAAAGAGAACGCTCCCCTGCCGTCTATCTGCTCGACGAAGGAATATTCCGCCGCAGGCATCCCCGGCTTCCACTGGCCGTGATACTGGTTCCAGTTGATCTTCTCCTGCTGATGCTCAACGCGGACTCCGAGCGCGAAACCCTTGGCCTCAAGCGTTCCGCCCATACCCTGCAGCATCTCGTACACGTCGCGCGCCGAGTGTCCGGTCGCCAAAATGACCTTCGGAGCGGAATAGCGGTCGCCGGAAGCGGTCTCAACCTCCCAGTTGCCGTCGGGGAGCCTGCGCAGAGCCGTCACACGCGAATTGAAATGATACTCTCCTCCCTGCTCCGTGATGAATTTGCGAATATTCTCCACGATCAGCGGCAGCTTGTCGGAACCGATGTGCGGATGAGCGTCGATCAGTATGTCGGTCGAGGCGCCGAACTTCACCAGATTGTGAAGCACCTCGCGTATGTCGCCGCGCTTGGACGAACGGGTGTATAGCTTGCCGTCGGAAAACGCGCCGGCACCGCCCTCGCCGTAGCAGTAGTTGGAATCCGGATTGATTTCCCCGCGAAGGTTTATCGCGGCCATGTCAGACTTGCGGGCGTGCACGTCCTTGCCGCGCTCGAGAATCACCGGACGCAGCCCCAGAGTGAGGAGCTTCAGGGCAGCGAACATTCCGGCTGGACCGGCACCGATGACCAGTACCGGATCGGCCCCATGCACGTCACGGCTTTCCGGCAGGCTGTACGGCACATAGTTGTCTTCAGGCGAATATGCCTCATACCGGTAGCGCCATACGGGTTCCTTGCGCGCATCTATCGAGCGCTTCCTGAGCACCCACTTCAGGCCGCCGGCCTTGGCCTCAATCTCCTTGAGGCGAGGCTCGCGGGTCAACGGACAGACAATTTCGAATTCCTTCATCTTCAAGAAGTTGCGCTGGTCTAGAAATCAGCCATTCTCGAGACGGGAGCGACATCCAGAGATGTGCGCTCACCGGCGAGATAGTGGTAATAGCCGGCTATGGCAATCATCGCCGCGTTGTCGGTGGTGAACTTGAATTCCGGAAGATAGGTATTCCAGCCGCGCTTGCGGCCTTCCTCCTCAATGCGGGAGCGCAGTCCGCTGTTAGCGGAGACACCGCCGCCTATAGTGATCTCCCTGATACCTGTCTGCGAAGCAGCCTTAATCAGCTTGTCGAGAAGGATGTCAATCAGCGCCTTCTGGAACGAGGCGCAGATGTCCTCCTTGTTCTTCTCCATGAACTCGGGATCCTTCTTGAGCTCGTCGCGAACGAAATACAGCAGCGAAGTCTTGATTCCGCTGAAACTGTAGTCGAGGCCCGGCACATGGGGCTTGGCGAACTTGAAGCGCTCGGGATTGCCCTGCTTGGCGAGCCTGTCGATCACAGGACCGCCGGGATAGCCGAGACCCATCATCTTGGAGCACTTGTCGAACGCCTCGCCGACCGCATCGTCGATGGTCTGTCCGAGAATCTCGAAGTGCAGGGGGTCGTCAACGCGAACTATCTGCGAATTGCCCCCGCTCACCAGGAGGCAGAGATACGGGAACTTCGGCTGATGGGGCTCCTTGCCCTCCTGCTTGATGAAATCGGCAAGGATATGTCCCTGCAGGTGGTTGACCATCACGATCGGGATGTTCAGCGCCACTCCCATGGCCTTGGCGAAAGAGGTACCCACAAGCAGCGAGCCGAGCAGACCCGGACCGCGGGTAAATGCTATTGCCGTGAGGTCCGAAGCCTTCACGCCGGCACGGCCCAGCGCCTCGCTGACCACCGGCACGATATTCAGTTCGTGGGCGCGTGAAGCAAGCTCCGGCACCACACCGCCGTATGCCTTGTGCACGTCCTGGCTGGCAATGACATTCGACAGAAGATAGCCGTCACGGATCACGGCCGCCGAAGTGTCATCGCATGATGATTCTATTCCGAGTATAATGTCTGCCATAACTTCTGTTCTGATGGCTGCAAAGTTAAGAATCTGTTTTGTTTTTTCCTGCAATCTTTGGAGATTAATGCTATCTTTGTAAGTTACGGATGTATAGAAAGGGAAGTTACATAGCAGCGCGTATAGCCGGCTTATTGGCCGTCATGATATTGGCGTGCCTCGTCGCGGTGCAGACGCCCTACGTACAGACGGAAATCACCCGGAAAGTCCTCGACAGGCTCACGGAGAAACTCGAGGGGACTATCGAGTACGACGAACTTCGGGTCATGCCTTCAGGAGTGCTGCTGCTCAAGAACGCCGTCATCGCCGACAAGGCACCGTACAGCGAGGACATCAACGGGAGAGGATGGGAGCCTGTCGACACGCTCTTCAAGGCAAGGACCATAACGGCCACCTTCAGCCTTGCAAGCCTCTTCAGCGGCGGAGGGATCCACATCAGCAGGGTCAATGTCAGCGATGCCATGCTGCACCTCGCGGTGGAGCCCGACAGCAGGACAAACCTCGAACGCATGTTCAACCTCACCTCGGACGACGAGCCCGCAGAGCCCGGACCGGAAATCTTCAGCATTCGCAAAGTCAGCATCCGGAACTTCCGCTTCAGGCTGAACAACTTCGAAGAAAAGCTGAGTGACTACCCCGGCTACGGGTTCAACTATGATGACCTGGACCTGACAGCCGACATCAACGGACACGGTCTCCGCTTCGCCGGCGGCCGCATGTACGGAGTGGCGGACAAGGTCACGCTGACCGAAAAGTCAGGATACCGGCTGCTCCGTGCCAGCGGAAGGTGCGTGGCCGGACAGGGCAAGACCGAGATCGAGAATTTCAGGCTTACTGACCCGTGGTCAAAAATAAACGTCAAGAACTTCTCGATGACCTATTCACATCCGAAGGCTTTCAAGAATTTCACCGAGGAGGTCCTTCTCGAATGCGAACTGCGCAAATCCGAAGTGGGCATCCCTACCCTGAAATACCTTGCCGGGCTTGCCGACAATGTCAACTCGACGCTTGAAGTCAGCAGCTGCATGTTCAAGGGCTATGTCAACGATTTCCGCGTCGACGATTTCGTCTTCAGGGACATTGAGAGCGGTGTCGCCGGAAAAGTGAGCGGGAACGCCATCGGCCTTCCAGACACAGGGCGCATGATGGCCGGAATCAAGATAGAGGGCCTGAAGTTCACCACAAGGAGCCTGTCCGGGCTGCTTGCGGAATGGCTCCCGGGGGCGGATCTTCCCGACCTTACGGAATATGCCCGCGGAATACACTTCACACTCGACGCCACGGCTGAAGGGCCTTTGGACAGGCTGAAGGCCAGCGCCCTGCTGCATTCAGCGGCAGGAGGGCTCCGGATCAACGCTGACGTGCGCAACCTCATCAGCAGGAGCAGGGGCCTTGAAATCTCAGGCACGCTCAACACCTACGGGCTCCAGATCAACAGCCTGTATCCCGAACTGCCCTTCGGAGACTGCACCCTGGAAGCAAGGGCCGCGGCAAGAATCGACAACGGCATGAGCCGCGTAAGGCTCGACACTCTCGGAATACGGAGCATCAACTACAACGGCATAGACTACGCCGGAATTTCGGCATCCGGAAGCTACATCGACAACACCATGGTCTGCAAGGTGAAGAGCACTGACCCGACTCTTGAACTGAGCTTCGACGCTGCAGCCTCGTTCGGTCAGGACGGAGCGCCGTCGAACTACAAGCTCACGGGCAAGGCAGCAAACATCGACCTTCACAAGCTCGGCATAGACAAGCGCGAAGGAATTTCCAGGACCGGTTTCGGAGTGGATGCCGACATCTCAACGGCAGGAACGGCGATCGAGGGCCACGCAAGCCTCGACAACATAGAAGTCGAGAACCGGAACGGCCGCACCAATGTCGGCAACGTTGAATTCCGCGCATATATGCAGAACGGAGAACAATGCTTCGGTCTGGACTCCCCCTTCGCTGCAGTTTCGTTTTCCGGAACAGGATCAGTCGAAGGGTTCATCGAGGCCATCCAGGACATTACGCTCCGCAGGCACCTTTCCGCGATATACCCGGCAGGCGAAGAAATTCACGAGGAGCAATATTCCAAATACAGGCTCGAGGCCCAGTTCCACGACTCGCGCGAACTCATGTCGTTCGTGATGCCGGGGCTCTACATCTCCGACAGCACCAGACTCGCCCTTTCGGTATCCGCCGACGGCAACATGGACGTCAGCCTCCGCTCACCCAGACTTGCATTCGGAAGGGAATACGTCAAGAACGTTGACCTGCAGTTCGACAGCGACACCACGGGCATGGAAGCCAATTTCTACGGCACCGAACTCCGGACCGGCAACATCCTTGTGAGCGCACCTTCACTTACCGCGACCGCAGCCGGCAACAGCTTTGACCTTGCTCTCAATTTCGACAGCTTCGCCGGAGGAGGCAAGGACGGCCAGCTGCTGGTCGAAGGCAGCATAGCCCGTGACTCCACAGGCTTGCTGTCCATCACCGCCCACCCGCAGGACTCATACATAGCCACAGCCGAAGGAATGTGGATCTTCAACGAGTCACAGATACACTACAACGGCTCCGAACTCACCGTGAACGGATTCAGCATCAGCAAGGACAACCAGAAGATCAACATCGATGGAGGATATTCGACACAAAAGGCGGATACTCTGTCGCTGGTTGCCGACAACATTGACCTTTCGCTTATCGACGAATTCCTTCCGGAAGCCCTGGGCATCAGGGGCACGGCGGCAGGGCGCATGCTCCTCACCTCCGGCACGAGTCCGATTCCCGGGCTGCTTATGAACTTCCGTCTCGACTCTCTTGGCATCGGCGGCACCGACGCCGGCAGCATACGCATCGCAAGCGCCCTGGGAGAGCAGCGAGAGGACATCAGCATAATCCTCAGACACAGAATCGCCGGCAAGAATGCCCTTGCAGCCGACGGAAGATACAGGCTCGACGACGGCTCGTTCAAAATGACCGCAAGACTTGACAGCCTGCCCGCATCCGTTGCAGGGCCTTTCCTCACAGGCGTCTTCGATGAGGTCGGCGGAAGCCTTAGCGGAGAAGTCAGCCTTGCAAGAGACTCCTCGGGATTCTCGGTATCCGGCAACGGCCTCCATGTCGACGGCCTGATGCTCGGAGTCGCCTACACCGGGGTCAACTACACGATCAGCGGCCCGCTGAGGCTCGACAACAGCGGACTTTACTTCGACAACCTTCTGGTCAGCGACGGTGCGGGCGGCAGCGGAAACATCACCGGAGCCGTAAGGCACAAGCGGCTCTCCAACTTCGAGCTCGACGCCCAGACGACACTCGACGACCTCAGGGTGGTCGATGCACGCGAAGGCGGCAGCAGCGGAATATACGGCAGGCTCAGCGTCAGCGGCAACGCCTCGGCCTCAGGTCCGTTCAGTTCCCTGGGAATAAAGGCGGCCATAAGGACCAGCGGCACAGGAAATATCCACATACCCGCATCCGAAAGCATTTCGAGCAGCACCAGCAACCTGCTGACATTCACGCAGCCACAGAAGCCCGTTGACCCCTACGACGAGATGCTTTCAAATTTCGACACAGGCAGGAAGGCCGGAGGAGACATCGACATCCAGGCCAGGATAACAGCCCACCCCGGAGTCACGGCATTCATAGAACTTGACAAGTCCGAAGGCAGCATCGCGTCATTCAGCGGCGAGGGCAGCGTGAACCTGCACCTCCGCCCCGCGAGCGCACTCTTCGACATCAACGGAGACTACATCATCAGCGAAGGAAACTACACCTTCTCCATCCCGGGAATCCTCAACCGCGACTTCAGGATCGAAGACGGAAGCAGCGTGAGATTCAGCGGACGAATACCCGACACCGAACTCAACCTCGATGCCGTCTACAGTCTCAAGACCTCGCTCTCGTCGCTAATAGCGGACGGATCGGACTCCGAGTCATCGGCAGGCTCGACAAGGGAAGTGCTGTGCGGAATCAACATTGCAGGAAGCGTAAGGGACCCCAGGCTTTCGTTCAGCATTGATGTCCCGGACCTCAACCCTACCGTGAAGTCACAGGTTGAGACGGCACTCAACACCGACGACAAGGTCCAGAAGCAGTTCCTCGCACTGCTGCTCCTTGGATCGTTCATCCCCGACGAGCAGTCAGGAGTCGTCAACGGATCCAACATCCTGCTCTCCAACGTGACGGAACTCATGTCCAACCAGCTCAACTCTATCCTGCAGAAGCTGGACATCCCCGTGGACGTCGGAATTGGCTACCAGAGCGCTTCCAGCGGAACCAACATTTTCGACGTGGCCATCTCGACCCAGCTCTTCAACAACAGGGTGCTCGTCGGAGGCAACGTGGGCAGCAGGAGATACGGAAGCTCCACCGCCACCAACGGCGATGTTGTCGGGGACCTGGACATACAGATAAAACTCGACCCTGAGGGAAAGTTCAGGCTCAACCTCTTCTCGCACTCGGCCGACGAATATTCAAACTACCTCGACTACTCGCAGCGCAACGGAGTCGGCATAAGCTACCAGAAGGAATACGCCAGGTTCAACGACCTCTGGCGCAGCATCTTCAGCCCCAACAAGGCCAAAGAAAGCCAAAAGCCCGACAGCACCGCGGCTCCAGCAGCGAACATGTCAGTCATACGAATCGAAAATGAACAAGGGAAAACTCTACCTGATACCGACACCACTGGGCGAAAATGACCCTGCAGAAGTCCTTCCCAAGAGCGTGATCGACAAGGCGTGCTCCCTGAGGATCTTCGTTGTGGAGGAGACCAGGACGGCCCGGCGGTTCCTGTCGAGATACGGACTCAAGGGACACATAGCCGAACTGGAGTTCCACGAGCTCAACGAGCACAGCACGGCAGCTGACATTGAAGCCCTCGGAGGACTCTTTGACCGCGGGGAAGACGTGGGTCTGCTCTCCGAAGCCGGACTGCCGGCCGTGGCTGACCCCGGAGCGGACCTGGTCGCACTGTGCCACCGCAGGGGCATAGAGGTAGTACCGCTCGTAGGACCGTCGTCACTGATGCTCGCGCTCATGGCCTCAGGACTCAACGGACAGTCGTTCGCATTCTGCGGCTACATTCCGGCAAAGCCTGAAGAGCGGCGCAATGCACTCAAGAACCTCGAGAAGCAGTCCGCCGCAGCCAGGCGCAGCCAGATCATCATCGAGACCCCCTACCGCAACGATGCCCTGATCGAAGACATGCTCCGGACACTGTCACCGCAGACGAGGCTCTGCATCGCTGCCGACATCACGCTCCCCTCTCAGTTCATCAGGACAGACACGGTCGCCGGCTGGAAAAAGGCAGTCCCGACGATAGGCAAACGGCCGTGCGTGTTCATAATTCTAGCATAGACAAATGAAGATAGCCTTCCTTACACTCGGCTGCAAGCTCAACTACGCCGAGACATCCACATACGAACGCGGATTCAAGGGCGCCGGACTCGAGGTGGTCCCTTGGACCGAGAAAGCCGACATCTATCTTGTCAACACCTGCACCGTGACCTCTGTCTCCGACCGCAAGTCACGCAACATGATACGCAGGGTCCACCGGACAAATCCCGATGCAAGAATAATCGTGACCGGATGCAGCGCGGAACTGAGGCGCAGCGAGATCGAAAAGATCGAAGGGGTCAGCAGAGTGTACGGGGCTGCGGAAAAGGCTCTGGTCGTGCCGGAGACTCTCGGCATTCCAGTCGGGAAGGATGTCAGCGACATCTTCGGGGCCTACAGCACCGGCGAGCGCACCCGCTCGTTCCTCAAGGTACAGGACGGGTGCAACAACTTCTGCGCATACTGCGCCGTTCCCTACGCCAGGGGCAGGAGCCGCAACCTCCCGATATCTGAATGCGTAAGGAATGCGCAACTCATTGCCGCCGAAGGAGTCAAGGAGATTGTCCTGACAGGAGTGAACACCGGCGATTTCGGCCGTTCCACAGGCGAGACCTTCCTTGACCTGCTGAAGGCTCTCAATGAGGTTGACGGAATCGAAAGGTACAGGATATCAAGCATAGAGCCCAACCTGCTCACAGAAGAGACGGTCGACTGGATCGCCTCCGGCACGAAATTCCAGCCGCATTTTCATATTCCCCTGCAGACCGGTTCGGACGAGCTGCTGCGGCGGATGGGGAGGAAGTACGACACTGCACTTTTCGCCCGCAAGATCGAATACATCAGAAGCCGCATGGAGACTCCGGGCTCTCCGAAGGTTTTCTTCGGCATTGACCTGATGACGGGACTGCCCGGGGAGACCGAGGAGCTTTTTCTTGAGAGTTATCGCTTTCTCGAGGGGATCAGGCCCGCGTTCATCCACGTGTTCCCCTACTCTAAACGTCCCGGGACCCGGGCGGCTGCCATGCCTGACCAGGTGCCCGAAACAGAAAAGCACCGCAGGGTCGCCGTTATCGAAGAACTGTGTGCAAGGCTGCATTCGGAGTTCGTGGAGGCGAACCGCGGGGTGAGTGAGAGGGTGTTGTTCGAGTCTACGGACCGCAGCGGCAATATGGAGGGGTATACCGGAAACTATATCCGGGTTTCGCGGCCGTATGATCCGGCTCTTGTCGGCAAACTGGTAGATGTTATAATATAAATAAAGACAGTGGCAGTATGCTCATGAGGCGAAAAAAGCCTCCTTCGCATGCTGCTCTGTCTATTTTTGCATTTTCCGGTTCAACACAGATGCAGTCCGCTCGCGAGGCGAAAAAAGCCTCTCTTGCGGACTGCATCTGTGTTGAATATCAAGCTGCTATTCCAGAACCAGGCCGTCGTATGCCGGATGGACGTGCGGCGGGAGGATCTTGCAGAAATCCTCATACTTTGGAAGCAGGTGCGAAAGGTGCGTGATGTAGGACTCGCGGGCCCCCACCCTCTCGAAGAAATCCAGACACTGCTGGAGAGAAGGATGCGAACGGTGCTCCTCCGGCTTCACGCAGCCAAGAGTAACATAGTCAAGCCCCTTGAGCTTCTCGTATTCAGAATCGTCGATGTGCTTGATGTCGGTCATGTAGGCAATGTTGCCGAAGCGGTAGCCCAGAACGGAAATCGACTTGTCACTGAGGTGCCAGCCCTGTATGGGAATCACCTCGGCTGAAGCGCCGGCCTCGGATGTCGGAGCCAGGTGATGATAGCCAAAACCCTTTTCCCAGACAAGCACCTCCTCGTTTGCATTCGAATGCACGAGGAAAGGGGCCGAAGCGTCTATCCTGTGCACACGCCATTCCGGAGAACCGGGGTACTTGTGCTCGGCAAAGGCATAGTCATACTCGAGCCTCAGGGTATCTTCGACATATTTCTCGCAGTAGATGTTGACCGGATGACGCTCAATCAGATTGAAGGCCCTGATGTCGTCGAGCCCACCGGTATGGTCCTTATGGTTGTGGGTCAACAGAATGGCATCTAGATGCCGCACGTTGGCGCGGAGCATCTGGTAACGGAAATCAGGCCCGGCGTCCACCAGGATCGTCAGACCGCAATACTCCACGAGCACCGAAGACCGCAGATGCTTGTCTCTAGGATCGGTCGATTTGCAGACGGGACAGTCGCAGCCTATCATCGGCACGCCCTGGGAAGTCCCGGACCCCAGGAAAGTGAGTTTAGCATTGTTCATTGCGGATGCAAAGATACTAATTTATGATGCAAACCGAATCCCTGACCACCAGTTCAGTGTTCAATTCCAGCTGGGGCGGGGATTTCGCCATCGTCAAGCATGAGGCGATAGATTTCGAGAACATTGCGCGGGAGGCCGTTGGCAGGATCGCCGCACCATGCCTTGAGATCCGCAAGCGTGAAGCCGGGATGCTCCTGAGCGAAGGCGAGCAGACGCCGTCTTGCCGGCACTCCCGAGCGGCAGACGTCGCAGGTGCCGCAGTCGTGCGACTCCTCCTGTCCGAAATACCGCAGCAGCCAGCGCGAGCGGCATTCGTCAGTCTCGGAGACATATTCCTCCATCGCGTCCGCGCGCGCCTCGGCATTCTCCTTCAGGAAAGCGTACTTCTGCATCTGGAGATCGAGGTTTCCGGGCATCAGACGGTTGTGGTGCAGCAGGACGACATCGCTTCTGGATGCCGGGATATATTTGATCACGTGCTCCAGCGAAAGCGAATACAGAAGCTGCCGAAGCTGCGGGACACCCACCCCGACGGCAGAAGCAATCATCTCTTCGTCAACAGGCACCACAAAACTGAAGATGCCCGGATACTTGCGCATCAGGTATTCCAGGACTGCCGGCATTCGCGGATCAGGCAGCTCGATGTCGTAGAGGTCAGATCTGTCGGCAAGTATCTTCACGCGCGTGTCGACGGTAACGTCCTCCGAATAGCTTATGTGGCCGGAGACCTCAAGATACTTCAGAGCATTGCGCACCTGGGCGATGTTGAGCGAGAAGTGAGCGGCAAACTTGTCGATGTCGAACTGCAGCTGGAAGCCCTCACCCGCGTCATAGATTATCTGGTTGAAAATGTGCAGCTTCTGATAAATGTCCTCTATGTACTCCGGAGGAGGGAAAGAGAGGCTCAGCATCTGGTGTGCACGCTGGATGTCTCGGCTGTTCCACAGCAGCACAGCATAGGAGCGCTTGCCGTCGCGGCCGGCCCTTCCCGCCTCCTGGAAATACGCTTCCGGACTGTCGGGCGGCGAAAGATGCACCACGAAGCGTACGTCGGCCTTGTCAATCCCCATTCCGAACGCGTTCGTGCACACCATCACGCGGATCTCCCCGCGCTTCCATGCATCCTGCCTCTGCTCGCGCAGCATGGGGCTCATCCCTGCATGATAGAATGAAGCGCTGATGCCCTCGGCCTGCAGCATCGCCGCCGTCTCCTCGCATTTCCTGCGGTTGCGCATGTAGACGATGCCGGTTCCAGGCACTCCCCTGCAGATCCCGAGAAGCTGCCCGCTCTTGTCCTCGCAGCGGCGCACGATATACGAAAGGTTGGGCCTCTCAAAGCCGCCGCGCAGCAGCACGAAGCCGCCGCTGTCATCTTTCCTTCCAGGAACCGCCGGACGCGCAAGCTTCTCCATTATGTCCTCGGCGACCTTCGGCGTGGCGGTGGCGGTCAGGGCAATCAGAGGAACGTCGAGACGCTCCCTGAGCTTACCGATCTCAAGATAGTCGGGCCGGAAGTCGTATCCCCACTGGGAAATGCAGTGCGCCTCGTCGACCACGAGCATGCTTATGTTCAGCACATCGAGATAGGAGCGGAACAGCCTGGTGGAAAGACGTTCAGGCGAGACATAAAGGAACTTGTATCCCCCGTAGGCCGCATTGTTCAGGGCCGTGTCGACCTCACGCCGGTTCATTCCCGCATGCACGGCGATCGCACGTATGCCCCTGGCCGCAAGATTCTGCACCTGGTCTTTCATCAGCGCAATCAGCGGAGTGACCACAAGGGCCAGACCCTCGCGCATCATCGCGGGGACCTGGAAGCAGACTGACTTGCCGCCGCCGGTCGGAAGAATCGCAAGCACGTCCCTGCCCTCCAGCGCGGCCGTCACAATTTCCTCCTGCATGGGGCGGAAAGAACCGTAGCCCCAGTATTTCTCAAGCGTCTCCAGAGCAGTCATGATGCAAAGTTAAAAAGCCGATCCGAATTTTGCCATATTAAATATATAAGGTAATTTTGAAAAATTATTGACCAATATCCATCTATGACTTTTACCCGCATCACGAGGGCCCTCGTCATCTCGGCCCTGACTCTTGTCCCGGTGATTTCGCCGGCCAAGACAACTCGCACAATGTCCTACTTCCCCGAGGGCAGAGACATCGTCTGCCTCAACGGAGAAGGCCGCTACACCCGCGCACTCTACGGAACCCACACGCGGTTCAGGCTTGAAACCAGTGACAGACCGGTGTTTGCCGTGTACGACAAGCAGGACAGCTGGAACATACGCTTCCTGCTCACCTTCAACGGCAAGACACTGAGCCTCGACGAGACCTCTTTCTGCAAGGCAGCCTACCAGGGAGGCCGCAGGACATATACTCTAAGCGACGAAAACTGGGGAGGCGGCAGCCTCAGCGTCTACACCATGGCGTCATTCTTCGAGGAAGGCGCGATATGGAGATTCATCGCCGAAGGATTCGACGGACCGGTGGAGCTACAGGCGCGCAGATGCCGCATAGCCAGCACCAAGTTCTCGCGCGACGGTGACCTCGGCATGGACCCGCGGGAGAACTTCGAGCCTTCTGAGGGAGAAACCGACCTACAGACGGCGGAATGGAACGCCAACGGCGAGACCTATTTTGTCTACACGCATGACGGCGGAGCCGGAGAACTCTCGGTGCTCGACGCTGCCGACGGAAGGCCTCTGTTCAACAAGGAGGAAGCGGCACGGCAGGAACTCGTGACCAGAGTCGAGATCAACACTCCGGACCCCTTCCTCAACACCATAGGGGCCAACATGATGGCGGCTGCCGACGGGATCTGGGACGGGGAGACCTTCCTGCACGGTGCGATCGGCTGGCGCACTCCCCTTGCAGGGTGGAGAGGAGCCTATGTCGGCGATGTGGTCGGATGGAACGACAGGGCGAAATCGCACTTCATCACCTATACAAAGAGCATGGTGACCGACGTGCCCCCGACCCTACCCCAGCCGCAGCAGGACACGGCCAACAACATGGCAGCATCCCTTAAGAAGTGGGGCACCCCGATCTACTCCAACGGATACATCTGCCGCCGGCCCGGACACACCGACGAGATGAGCCACTACGACATGAACCTCAACTACATCGACGCCCTGCTGCGCCATGTCAGCTATGATGCCGACCCGGAATTCCTGCGCAGCATATGGCCCTACCTCAAGCTCCACCACGAATGGGAGAAGCGTAACTTCGACGCCGACAACGACCACCTTTACGACGCCTTCTGCTGCATCTGGGCCAGCGACGCCCTCTACTACAACGGAGGAGCCGTCACCCACTCATCTGCCTACAACTACAGGGGCAACCTGCTCACAGCCAGGATAGCCGAAATCATCGGCGAAGATCCCGAACCCTACAGAAAGGAGGCAGAGGCGATACTCAAGGCGATGAACGAGCGCCTGTGGATGGACGACCTCGGCTACTGGGCGGAGTACCAGGACTACATGGGGCTCAAGCGCCTTCACAAGAGCGCGGCGATATGGAGCGTCTACATCCCCATCGATTGCGGAGCCGGAACGGCAGAACAGGCCTACCGCGCAACCTGCTATGTCGACAGGTCCATCCCGCACATCCCTGTTGAATACGAGTACAACGAGGCCGCCGTGCAGACGCTGGGACTCGACCTTCCCGAACCAGAGAAGGACCTGTTCACCATATCAACCACCGACTGGCTGCCCTATGTATGGAGCACCAACAACGTGGCCCACGCCGAAGTCGCCAACATGGCACTCGCCTACCTTCAGGCAGGACGCAGGGACTCCGGATTCAAGCTCCTCAAAGCCGACATCCTCGACGAGATGTACCTCGGGGCCTGCCCGGGCAACTTCGGACAGATCAGTTACTACGACAAGGCCAAGACCGAGGCCTACAGGGACTTCGCCGACAACGTGGGCGTGACCTCCAGGGCAGTGGTCAACGGACTTTTCGGAATCCAGCCCGACGCGCTCAACGGCCAGTGCATCATTCGCCAGGCCTTCCCCGACGACTGGGACGAGGCCTCAATCAAGACCCCCTACCTCAGCTACTCATTCCGGCGCGAAGGCAACTACGACATCTACCAGGTCACCCAGAACTTCACCCAGCCGCTCAAGATAGTGGTCCGCACCGATGCCGGAGGCGGGGCATACCTCGACACGGAAGGAAACTCCTCCTCCACCCAGACAATAGTAGTGGACCGCAGGAAACTCCCCGAGCCGCTGCGCCACAAGACCATACTCTCCGAGAGGGACAAGTCGACATCGGCAAAGTACATGACAGCGATGGGCCTTGAAGACATAAGCCGCGACGCCGCCCGTAAGACGCGCACGGTCGACATCAGCGGATGGTTCAACTCCAACGCCGATGACATATTCAAGAACGAATACCTGTCGCCCAGGCCTCCCTTCACCTCTCTCGAGCTGCCCAAGCAGGGCGCCGGAGACTGGTGCACCCCGCACGTTCATCCTGAAATAGAGGACGACGGGCTCCGCAAGGCAGCCATTGACGGCGTCTTCGACACCGGACTCGGGGTCAAGTTCCTTACACCGGCCGAGGGCCACAACATAATCTACACCTCACTGTGGGACAACTATCCCGACTCAGTGACCGTCCGGCTTGACGGAAAGGCAAGATACGCCTACCTGCTGCTCGCGGGAAGCACCCAGAACATGCAGAGCCGCATCGACAACGGACGCATAACAGTCCGCTACACCGACGGCAGCTGCGACGTGATGCCACTCGAGAACCCCGTGAACTGGTGCCCTATACAGCAGGACTACTACACCGACAGTCACGCCTTCTGGGTCGCTCCCAAAAAGCCCTACAGGGTTCTGTTCAGCAACGGTGAGGTAAGCCGCGAGGTCAACGCCGAGTTCTATGCAGCCGCCGAGAACGACGCCGGCCCCGGCCTCGACGCCGTCAAGGTCACGGACAGGGGAATCCCCGGCGGTGCGGCCCAGATTCTCAAGATGCCGCTCACTCCCGGAAAGACCCTCGAAAGCCTTACGCTCACGACACTTTCAAACGACGTGGTAATCGGTTTGATGGCGATTACCTTGGAAAAGTAATAAATCCTTGTTATCTTCGCACGATTTGAATGAAAGTACTTTTTTAACATAAACTCTTAATTCAAAATCATACTATGTCAAAGATTGATTTAAGCAAGTACGGGATTAAGGGAACCACTGAGATTCTCTACAATCCTACCTACGAAGTCCTCTACAATGAGGAGACCAGGCCCGAGCTTGAAGGCTACGACAGAGGCCAGGTAACCGAGCTGGGAGCCATCAACGTGATGACCGGAGTTTACACCGGACGCTCTCCCAAGGACAAATACATCGTCATGGACAAGAACTCCAAGGACACCGTTTGGTGGAACACTCCGGAGTACCCCAATGACAACCACGAACTTTCAGAGAAAGTTTGGAAAGAACTCAAGAATATCGCACTCAAGGAACTCTCCGGAAAGAGGCTCTTCGTTGTCGACGGCTTCTGCGGAACCCACAAGGACACCCGCATGAAGGTACGCTTCATCATGGAAGTTGCATGGCAGGCTCACTTCGTGACCAACATGTTCATCCGTCCGAAGAACCAGGAAGAGTTCGATCAG
>CABUIX010000022.1 GCA_902491795.1 uncultured Bacteroidales bacterium
GCCGTGCTGCTGGCAAGCCTGCTCCTTTCACTTGCTGGAATATCCGTGAGCGGAGTGCTCCCCGGCTGGCTCGGGGGTTCCGCAGAGATTCAGGGCGACGCATCCTCATATTTCCGAATCTACTCAATGTTCCTTCCCGCATTCCAGCTGGCCGTCTACTGCCAGGCATCCCTTGTCGCAAGCGGGAACACCAAGGTGCCGAGCATCACGAGCATGTCGATGTGCGTACTTGACGTTGCGTTCAACTATCTGTTCATCTTCGTTCTCGACATGGGAGTCACGGGAGCGGCAATCGGCACCGGACTCTCCATGCTGATTGCCGGGCTGTTCCTGCTCGTGTACATTTTCACATCCAGCCGCGAACTCGGGCACGCCGGGATAAGGCACGGACAAGCTGAGGGCGAAGCGGTGCCGGGAAGCATGCCCCCGCAACGGGAGATATATTCGAACGCTTTCGGGATCAGCTGGCCGCTGTGGCTCCAGAACCTGGTCACAAGGGGCGCCTACATAGCGGCAACCGTGATCATTGCCCCTCTGGGGACAGTGGCGATAGCGGCAAATTCCTTCGCAATAATCGCCGAAGGCTTCTGCTATCTTCCAGGCTACGGGATGCAGGATGCGGCCACTGCGCTGATCGGGCAGAGCCTGGGTGCCAGACGCAAGACGATGGCACGCCGGTTCGCGAGGATAACGATTGCCACAGGTGCGGCCATGATGACAATTCTGGCAATACTGATGTGGCTTTTCGCCTACCAGATCATGGGAATGATGAGCCACGACCCCGCCGTGATAGAGCTCGGGGCGAAGTGCCTCAGGATAGAAGCATGGGCGGAACTGCTGTTCGGGGTGAGCATAGTGGCCTACGGCTGCTGCGTCGGGGCCGGCGACACGCTGGTGCCCTCTGCAATCAACCTGCTGAGCATGTGGGTCATCAGGCTCGGGCTTGCCATGGTCCTGATTCCGCGGATGGGGCTCATGGGCTACTGGACAGCAATGGCGGTGGAACTCAGCATCAAGGGTATAATTTTCGCCGTGCGGATACGCGGGGACAAGTGGATGCACACAAGGCTCACCGGAAAAGAAGCGGCCGCATGATGCCGTCCGGCATTGTCCGTTTCGGAATATTTCCCTATCTTTATTGGCTGTTATTGCGGCAGTATTGCCGAATTTGAAAGTAATACATTATTTATAAGAAATGAAGAAACTCGATGTAGTGCTCGGACTCCAATGGGGAGACGAGGGCAAAGGCAAGGTTGTCGACGTGTTGACCCCTGACTACAAGGTCATAGCCCGTTTCCAGGGCGGGCCCAACGCTGGCCATTCTCTAAAGTTCGGGGGTGACGGCTTTGTGCTGCACACGGTGCCTTCCGGAATTTTCCGCAAGGACTCGATGAACATAATAGGCAACGGAGTGGTTGTCGATCCGGTGATTCTCATTGAAGAAATCCACAGCATCGAAGAGAAGACCGGTCCGATTACCGGAAGGCTGCAGATTTCCAAGAGGGCACAGCTCATCCTCCCTACCCACAGGATGCTTGACGCTGCCAGCGAGGCTGCAAAAGGCAAGTCAAAGATAGGATCGACCCTCAAGGGAATCGGCCCCGCCTACATGGACAAGACCGGAAGGAACGGACTCCGCGTGGGTGACATCCTGTCGCCCGAATTCAGGCAGCGCTACGAGGCTCTCAGGAAAAAGCATTTCGGTCTGCTCGCCCAGTACGACTTCAAGTACGACATCAGCGAATATGAGCAGAAGTGGCTCGCCGCTGTCGAGGAGCTCAAGCGCTTTGACTTCATCGACAGCGAAATCGTTGTGAACCGCTGCCTCGACCAGGACATGCCTATTCTTGCCGAGGGCGCACAGGGCTCAATGCTGGACATCGATTTCGGGACATATCCGTTCGTGACCTCTTCGAACACCATGGCGGCCGGGGTCTGCACAGGACTCGGAATAGCACCGTCCAGGGTAGGAAAGGTAATGGGAATATTCAAGGCATACTGCACGAGAGTCGGCAGCGGCCCCTTCCCCACCGAACTTCTTGACGCTACAGGAGAGGAGCTCAGGCGAATCGGCAACGAATACGGAGCCACGACCGGCAGGCCCCGCCGCTGCGGGTGGCTCGACATGGTGGCTCTCAAGTATGCCGTCATGATGAGCGGCGTGAGCGAACTCATAATGATGAAAGCCGACGTTCTGAACAGTTTCGAAACCATCAAGGTCGCCACGGCATACGAAATCGCGGGCAAGCGCACCGAATGGTTCCCGTTCGAGTGCGGCGAGGACCTTACCCCCGTTTACCGTGAATTCAAGGGCTGGAACTGCGATATCCGCGGCATCCGCAACTACGAGGATTTCCCCGCGGAACTGAAGGACTATGTCGCCTTCATAGAGAAGGAGACCGGCTGCCCTGTAAGGATAATCTCAACCGGTCCCGACCGCAGCGAGATTGTCATCAGATGACGTCGGGACAAACCCCGGAGAGAACTGCAGTCCAATGGAGGGCTGCAGTTTTTTTTGATAAAGAACAAACTGCTTCTTAATTTTGCAGTTTATGGAAAAGACTGAGGCCAAGACCAGAATAGACGAACTCCGAAGACTGCTTGAAGAGAACAGCCGGCGTTATTATGTGGACAATGCCCCGGCAATGTCCGATTTTGAGTTCGACAATCTCATGCATGAACTCGAAAGGCTCGAGAACGAATTTCCCGAGTTCGACAGCCCGGATTCTCCCACACACAAGGTGGGCTCCGATCTCGAGGCTCCTGCAGGCGAAAATGCCGAGCCGATGGCAAGGACCGGGTTCGTGCAAAAGCCTCACCGCTACCCCATGCTTTCGCTCGGAAACACCTATTCCATCTCCGAGATCGAGGAATTCACTGCCCGCGCCGAGAAGACACTGGACGGGGCGAAGTTCAGCTACAGCTGCGAGCTCAAGTTCGACGGGACTGCAATATGCCTCACCTACCGGAATGGCCGCCTCGTGCAGGCGCTTACACGAGGCGACGGCATATACGGAGACGACGTGACTGAAAATGCGCTGAGAATATCCAACATTCCCCACCGCCTGCACGGTGACTATCCCGAGGAATTCGAGATAAGAGGGGAAATACTTATGCCCTACGAGGCATTTGACGCCCTCAACCGCGAGCGGGAAGACAACGAGGACCCGCCTTTCGCCAATCCCCGCAATGCGGCATCAGGCTCACTCAAGCTGGCCGACCCCGAAGAAGTCGCGCACAGGGGCCTGATGTGCACGCTTTACCATATTCCCGCGGAATCAGTGACCTTCGGGTCGCATTGGGACGCGCTGAACGCCGCCGCGAGCTGGGGTCTCCCTGTATCCGACAAGCGCAGGCTCTGCCACAACATCACTGAAATCCGCGAATACATAGACTATTGGGACAAACAGCGGAAATTCCTCCCGTTTGCAACCGACGGCATAGTAATCAAGATAAATGAACTTGACTGCCAGCGCACGCTGGGCTACACGGCGAAGTTCCCCAGATGGGCCGTGGCCTTCAAATTCAAGGCGGAACAGGCATGCACAAAGCTGCTCGGCATCGATTACCAGGTCGGCAGGACAGGTGCCGTCACGCCAGTGGCCAACCTCGAACCGGTCCAGCTCAGCGGGACTGTGGTCAAGAGGGCAACGCTCAACAACGCCGACATGATGGAACAGCTCGACATACGCGACGGAGACTGGGTATTTGTCGAAAAAGGAGGGGAAATCATTCCGAAAATAACCGGTGTCGACATGTCGAAAAGGAATCCCGGTGCCAAAAGGCCGGAATTTCCCAAAAACTGCCCTGACTGCGGCACTCCGCTTGTCCGGAGTGAGGACGAGGCAAAATGGTTCTGCCCCAACCAGGACGGCTGTCCCATGCAGATCAAGGGCAGGCTGCTGCATTTCACAAGCCGAAAGGCGATGGACATACTGGCAGGCGAAGTCACGGTCGAACAGCTCTACGACCGCGGACTGGCGCGCAATCCTTCAGACCTGTACCGGCTGAACAAGTGGCAGCTCACCTCCCTCGACGGATGGAAAGACAGGTCGGCGCAGCGCTTCCTGGACAGCCTTGAAGCATCGAGGAAAGTGCCGTTCGAGAGGGTTCTTTTCGCCATCGGCATACGTTACGTCGGAGAGACTACGGCAAAGAGCATAGCAAGGCATTTCGGCAACATTGACGCCATTGCCGGAGCCACCAGGGACGAGCTGCTGAAAGTTGCAGACATCGGAGACGTGACGGCAACCAGCATATATGACTTTATGCATGACCAGGTCCAGCTTGAGGAAATTGACAGGCTCAAGGCAGCAGGACTGCAGTTCTCTGCGGAAGGGCCGGGCAAACTTCTGTCGTCGGCCCTGGAAGGCAAGACCATCGTCATCTCCGGGAACTTCAGCATAAGCCGCGACGCGATGAAGGACCTGATAGCAGCACATGGCGGAAAGGCCAGTTCTTCCGTAAGCGGAAAGACGTCTTTCCTGCTGGCCGGCACCAAGCCGGGACCGGAGAAGCTGAGGCAGTGCGAGAAGCTGGGAATCCCGGTGGTCTCCGAGGAAGAATTCAGGAAAATGATTCCCGGCGGTTCACTTTCGGGCGAATCCGTAACCGAACTTTCATTATTCTGATGCACCGATGGGACTGACCGACAAGATATTCGACCTGTTCACCGACAGGATATGGACAATCGACACGTCAGCGTGCCCGAAAGGATACGCTGCCCTGGTCAGGCACATCAAGGTCCTGCGGATCACGATAGACACGTTCACGCAGAACCGAATGGGTTTCCAGTGCGTCGCGCTGAGCTATTTCGTCACGCTGGCGATCATTCCCCTGATTGCCCTGATATTCGCGATTACCGGAGACCTCGGGCTTTCCGACAAGATTTCCGAAATCCTTCACCGCTTCTTCGCCAACAGTCCGGAGTATATAGACATTCTGACGACAAAGGCCAACGAGCTGCTCGAATCGGCCAAGGGCGGTGGCCTCGGACTGGCCTCGGCTCTCACGCTCATCTGGGCTGTACTCTGGATGATGTTCCAGGTCGAGAGAGTCTTCAACAACGTGTGGGGCATACGCAAGATACCGCGCAACGTGTTCAAGAGATTCGGGTTCTACCTGCTCGTCCTGGGGCTCACCCCGTTTCTGATACTGCTCTTCGGTACAGGAATAGCATATTACACAAACCTCACGAACCTGATCGGGCTGGATTTGTCGGAAATCCGCTTCCTCCCGAAAGTCCTCGGATACACAGGATTTTACGCGGTCAGCGTGCTCACCCTGTCGGTGATGTACAAATTCATACCGGCAGCAAAGGTAAAATACAGGTACGCACTCAAATCGGCGCTGATTACGGCTGTGTTTTTCGTAATCTTTCAGTATATTTACCTCGAAACCCAGATGTTCGTGGGGAGGCTCAACAGCGTCTACGGTGTCATCGCCGCAATCCCCCTGTTCCTGATGTGGCTTAACCTCAGCTGGCAGATAATAATTCTGGGGGCCGAACTGTGTTACGGATATCATAATGTTGACAGATACAAAGTCCTTGAATGGGACAGTGAGAACAAGTAAATGAGTTTTTCAGAATTCACAAAAGACGACTACAAAGTCATTGACGAAGCCTACGCCTCCCTGCTGGAGATTGCGCGGCGCAGATGCCGCGACGAGGAGGAAATAGACAAAGTCCAGAAGGCCTTTGAATTTGCCAACCAGGCCCACAAGAACGTGCGCCGCCGGTCAGGCGAGCCCTATATATTGCACCCGATTGAGGTAGCGAAAATCGTCGTCTGCGAAATAGGGCTGGGCTACAAGTCCATCTGTGCGGCCCTGCTCCACGACGTGGTCGAGGACACCGGCTACACTGTCGACGACATCAGGAGCCTTTTCGGCGACAAGATAGCCTCTCTGGTGGACGGTCTGACAAAAATCAAGACCGTGCTCGACAACGAGGACAGGAAAGGGTCAACGGCCAGTACCGAAAGCCTGCAGGCCGAGAACTTCAAGCGCATTCTTCTGACACTCAATGACGACATCAGGGTCGTGCTCATCAAATTGGCGGACAGGCTTCACAACTGCCGCACGATCGAATTCATGCCTGAGCACAAGAGGGACAAGATACTTTCGGAGACCATGTACATCTTCATCCCGCTGGCGCACAGGCTCGGCCTGTACGGCGTAAAGTCGGAGATGGAGAACATCTGGCTAAAATACAAGGAGCCCGAAGACTACCGTGACATCTCCGACCGCATCAGCAAGAACATCGCCACAAGGGACAAGGACATAGACGACTTCATCGCTCCCATCAACAAGGCCCTCACCGAAGCAGGATTCAAGTTCACCATCAAGAAGCGCATCAAGACCCCGTATTCGATATGGTACAAGATGCACACCAAGCATGTGCCTTTCGAGCAGATCTTCGACCTTTATGCAGTGCGCATAATCTTTGAGCCCACATCCAACAACCTGCAGAGCGAGAAGAGCCAGGCATACCTGATCTTCTCCCTGATAACCAACCTCTACAGCGAGAATTTCAGCCGCAGGAGAGACTGGATCTCACGGCCGAAGAACAACGGCTACGAAGCCCTGCACTGCACCCTAATGAGCCACGCAGGAGTGTGGATAGAGGTCCAGATACGTTCGCGCCGTATGGACGACATCGCCGAGAAGGGAATAGCCGCCCACTGGGCATACAAGAATGACGGCTACATTTCCGAAAACGATTCGGAAGTCGACAAGTGGCTCGGTCAGATCCAGGACATCCTCCTGAGCAATGACGTCAGCGCCCTGGAACTGCTGGACATAATACACAAGGACCTCGTGAGTCCGGAAATAGTGGTATTCACTCCCAAGGGCGACCAGAAGTCCATAATCAACGGGGCAACCGCCCTTGACTTCGCATACATGATCCACACGCACATAGGCAACAGCGCAATCGCCGCCAAGGTGAACATGAAGCTCGTGCCGCTGTCTTGCGTGCTCAAGTCCGGAGACCAGGTTGAGATAATCACTGCCGCCAACGCCACGCCGAAAATGGAATGGCTGCAGTTCCTGCAGACCCGGACGGCAAAGTCCAAGGTCATGGAATATTTCCGCAGCGACAAGGAAGTCATAGCCAAGCAGGGAAAGAAAGTCTTTGAGGAAAGGATACGCCTCATGGGGCACAAGAACAGCGACAGGCTTCTCGGCCGCTTCATGGACTACTGCCAGCTCAAGGACGTGGATGAGTTTTATTTCCGTGTCGGGCTCGGCATTCTCGGCCAGGAACAGTTCCAGACAATACTTGACGAGGACAAGATGTCCACCGGACAGAACAAGAAATACGTTCTCAAGGGAGACCAGTCCGACAACATCAGCTACAAGATCGCCGAATGCTGCAATCCGATTCCAGGAGAGCCGCTGATAGGTTTCTTCACCGACGACCACACCATCATCGTCCACAAGAAATCATGCCCCGTTGCCGAAAGGCTGGCAAGCCGCTACGGCAACCGGATGGTAGTGCCGCAATGGTCAGCATTCGACAAGGAATATCCAGTGCGCATCTCCCTCAAGGGAATAGACCGCCTCGGCCTGCTGAGTGAGATCTCAAGCTTCATATCCAAGACCCTTGGAATCAACATGCGCAAGCTGCACCTTTCCACCGAAGACGGAGTATTTGAAGGTTACATCGAGCTGCTTGTCAGGGACAAGCGGATCCTCACCAAGATGGCGGAAGGGCTGAAACAAATCGACGGCATCCAGGATGTCGTCAGAACCGACATCTGACATGAAGAAGTTCATCCCCCTGATTCTGGTCATCTGCGCCATACTCGGACCGCTGATGTTCATGAATTCCTGCGCAAACACGACGGAAGCTCCGTCAGGAGGCGCCAAGGACACCATTCCGCCGTACATCATAGCAATCAACCCGCTTCCGGGAACCACGAACGTGCCGACGAAGGGCGCATCTTTCGTGTTCACCTTCGATGAATACGTGAGCATAAAGAACCAGGCCAACATCCTGCTCTCCCCTCCGCAGCAGAAGCGGCCGGTGGCTAAGCTTCGCGGGAAAAACCTGGTCGTCAGTTTTGAGGAAGACCTCAGGCCCAACACGACATATACAATAAGCTTCACAGACGCCATTGCAGACGCCAACGAAGGCAACATGTTTGCCGGATACTCCTATGCCTTCTCTACCGGGCCTAAGATAGACTCAATGATGATCACCGGTACAGTGAGGGACTGCAACACCCTCGCCCCCGTAAAGGGAGCCACGGTCGTGCTGCAGAAAGACTTCAGCGATTCCGCGGTGTTCAAGACCCTTCCGTATGCCGTGGCAAAGACCGACGACTGGGGATTCTTCGTCATTCCTTTCATCCAGGACACGCTCTACCGGCTTTATGCCATCAAGGATGCCGACAACAACAACCTTCTGAATGCGGAGACCGAGCTTGTCGGTTTCTGCGACTCCGCCGTGAGACCCGTGATGACGGCATCCGACACCACAAGAGAGATGCTCCGGTATGACATGCTCGACACTCTGTCGTGCCTGGCAAGACGCAGCGAATACGAAATAAAGCTTTTCAAGGAGATCCCCTCGAAACAGCTTATCGTCAACCGGGAACGCACGTCCGAGAGGTCGGCATACATCACCTTCATGGCCCAGGACGCGAAAATCAATTCCATAAGCATCAACGACTTCAGGCCGAACCAGATCATAAGCCAGTTCAACCTCCAGAGAGACAGCCTTGAACTGTGGATCAACAGCAGAAGAGCCGCTCCGGACACAATGAAAATATCCGTCGACTACTACAAGACCGACTCCACAGGAGTGCTCAAGCCGGAAGTGGAGGAAATCAAGCTTGCCATGGACAACAGCAAGCGGACATACTCAAAAAAGAGCAGGAGGGACATTAAACAGGAAGACACGACATGCACCTTCACGCTGACCGCCACCCCTGAAACCATAGAGCAGACAGGATACATCATAGAATTCAAGTACCCGATAATCTACGAGCACTTCAACTCCATGATATTCAGCTATGTGACGCCACGGCAAAGTATAGACACCTCAACTTTCCGTGTGGAGCGGGACAGCCTGAACCTGCGCAGATACTACATAATTCCGGACGAGAAGCTCCTGACCGGCTATGAGTACCGGCTCAAGATTCCACAGGACGCATTCCGGGACATCAACGGATTCTACTCCGACAGCACGGAAGTCAAGTGCAGTCTCCCCACTGACGACAAATTGAGCACGATGATCGTGAACTTCACCAACGTCGACCGCAAGATAATAGTTGACCTGCTTGACGAGAAGAGGAACAAGGTTCTGCGCAATTACGTGATAGATTCCGATGCCACCCTGAGGTTCCCCTACCTGAAAGAGGGCAAATACTGCATAAGGATCACCGAGGATGCCAACCGCAATTCCTATGTGGACACTGGATCGGTTCTCGAGAGGAGGCAGCCGGAAGAAGTCCTGTTCTATGAGATAGACGGTGACTCCTACATTGCGATTCCCGCCTCATCGGAACTCTCGCAGACAATTGACATAACTGAGCTGTTCAAAAACTGACACGGCATGAAGAAATTCCTCGCAATACTGCTGTTCCTTGCTGCCGGCCAGATGTCCGTCCTGGGCCAGGACAGCACTGAAGTAAGCAATTCCAAGGGACTGATCAACGACTACTCGATGATAGGCGTATCGTACGGCGTGACATTTTCCAACACATATTTCAGCCCGTCAAAGCACAACAGGCTGTATGTCACGGCTCCGAACTACGTCTCAATCACTTATATAAAGCACTGCAAGATGTTCGACACTCTCCCCTACTTCGCTTTCGTGGCAGGAGTTGCCATGGGAAACGAAGGTTTCGCCTTTGAGCCGGACAAGGAGACCGGAGAATCTGCCGACGTCGACGGAGCGACATGGTGCTCGATGAAGGTCTTTGAAGTTCCCGTAATGGCCCAGATACACATCGACTCGGATCCTTTCAAGATAATGGGCAATCTCGGAATATACGGCGGATGGAGGGAAAGCATCATGAGGACAGGACCCAACCTCGACCCGCAGTGGAGCAACAGCTTCAGGGACTACGAGAGCCAGATCGACTATGGCTTCCAGGGTGGTCTCGGATTTGCCCTGATGTTCGACCCGGTGGAAATACATTTCAACTGTCTGGTACGATGGTCATGGTCAAGTCTATATGAGCCCGACTACGCAAGCAAGTATTACTACAACTACGCATATCCGATCGACATAATAGCCTCTGTCGGTCTGCATTTCCAGTTAACGAAGCGCAACGGAAAAACCAGAAGACAGATAAGGCAGGAAGCATACAACACAGTATATGGAACGACTCAAGACAATTCCGGTAAAAATAGGTGAGTCTCTGGTCATCGGAGGAGATGCACCCATTGTCGTGCAGACCATGTGCGACACACACACTTCCGATGTCGAAGCCACGACGGCACAATGCCTCAGGCTGGCCGCTGCCGGCGCTGAACTTGTCAGGATCACGGTGCCGGGGCTCAATGATGTGGCACACATCCGGGAAATACGGCACAGACTGCACGCCGAAGGCTGCAACGTGCCGCTGTCGGCCGACATACACTTTTCTTCTGAGACAGCGATCGCCGTAGCCCCCGAAGTGGAAAAAGTCCGCATCAATCCAGGGAATTTCCATGCCGACCACGACAAGGCCAGGGCCCAGTTCTCCAGACTCATCGACGTGTGCCGCGACAACGGCACAGCCATACGAATCGGTCTGAATCACGGTTCGCTCGGAACATACATTACCGAGAAATACGGAAACACTCCCTACGCGATGGCAATGGCCGCGATGGAGTGGATACGAATGTGTCTTGACAAGAATTTCCTCAGCGTGGTGGTTTCCCTGAAGGCCAGCAACACCGTGGTGATGACGCAGGCCTACCGGGAACTGGTGAAGATGATGAAGCAGGAAGGAGTGCTGTTCCCCCTGCACCTCGGAGTAACGGAGGCCGGAGGCGGAGACAGCGGCAGAATAAAGTCATGCATAGGAATAGCGTCACTGCTTCAGGAAGGAATCGGCGACACCATAAGAGTCTCCCTGACGGAACCCCCTGAGAACGAACTCCCGGTCGCACGCTATCTGGCGGAGGGGCGGAAGGGAGATCCTATGCTCGATGCTGCAATAGAATGGGGACCCAGGCTGCTGAAGCACGAAATCGACGAGATTCCTGCATCTGCCGGAGTTTCGGAATATCTGACGAACGAAATAATGCAGGCAGCAAGGAGGCGGTTCTACAAGGCGGAATACATCGCATGCCCCGGATGCGGACGAACGATGTACGACCTTCAGAAGACTTTCGCCGAAGTCAAGGCAAGGACTTCCCATCTCAAGGGAGTGGTCATAGCCGTGATGGGCTGCATAGTCAACGGGCCCGGAGAGATGGCAGACGCCGACTGGGGCTATGTAGGCGAAGGGAACGGCAAGGTGGCAATCTACCGCAAAGGCCAGCCGGTACTGCGCCATGTCCCGGACAGCGAAGCAATAGACAAACTGCTCGAGCTGATTGAAGCTGAATCCTAGTCCCGGGGTCTGCCGCTATTCAACATAAAGCAGCAGGCCCTTGAGGTACTCCCCTTCCGGGTGGTAAATGCTCACGGGGTGATCCGCGCCCTGGCAGAAACGGTCCAGAATACGCACACTGCGTCCGGTCTGAGCCGCGGCAGAAAATACGGTGTTCGCAAAAGTGATCTTGTCGACCACCTGTGAACAGCTGAAAGTGAATACCAGTCCTCCGGACGCTACCTTGGAAATGGCTGCCGCATTGAGCCTCTGATATGCCCTCAAGGCGTTTTTGAGGGCCCCGCGATGCTTGGCGAATGCCGGCGGATCCACGACCATGAGATCATAGCGGCCCTCCTCGCATGAACCGAGGAATTCCATCGCATCAGCGCAGTAGCTCCGGCACTCCGCCGAACGCCCCTCGGCATTGATCGCAACATTTCTGTCAAGAAGCTGGACAGCCCTGGCCGAAGAATCCACAGAGTCGACGGACAACGCTCCGCCGGCCATCGCATATACACTGAACCCTCCGGTGTAGCAGAAAAGGTTAAGGACTTTCCGTCCTGCGGCGCACTTTCCGACCAGTGCACGGTTGTCGCGCTGGTCCAGAAAGAACCCGGTCTTCTGTCCCTGTTCCCAATTCACGACAAAGCTGTTTCCGTTCTCCAGGACAGTCCTCTCGCTGTCAGAAAAGCCGTCCTTCCTGTAAATGTAGCCGTCCACGGGATTCAGTCCTGCCTTGAAAGGAACCGTACCTGAACTCTTGTCATACACGGCCAGCAAGGAGTCGCCGAACAATTGCTTTAGTGCGTCGCATATCTGGGACTTGGCCCTGAACATTCCGACCGAATGCGCCTGCAGCACACATACTCCGTCATACCAGTCAATTATGAGCCCGGGAAGCCCGTCACCTTCTCCGTGCACGAGCCTGAAGCAATTGGTTCCTGAATTGCCGGAAGGGTCCAGACCGACACTCTTTCGTACATCGGCGGCACAGCCCAGACGGCGCAACCAGAAATCAGGGGCCAGAGGATCGGCATCGAACGACAGTACTCGAACGGCGATTGAGCCTATCTGATAATGGCCCGCAGCAAGGTACTCACCTTCGCTGCTGTACACCGCCACGATATCCCCTTCTGCAGGAGAACCCTGAATCTGCGCAATGGCGCCGCTGAAAACCCACGGATGAAAGCGACGGAGCGATTCGTCACGCCCCCTCTTCAGTATTACCTTTATCATTTTGCTGAGGATTTGGCATCAGCTGCTCAGGTGTCAACGGCGATTTCTCGCTCTTGAGCAACTTCATATACATTTCACGGCAGATCCATGCATCGGTCGCCGCATACATCTTCTGTGCAATTGAAAGTTCATCGGCCTCCCAATTGGACAATTGCTGAGTCTTCGAAATACGCTTGCCGAGAATTATCGCGGACATTTTCTTGACGCTCTTGTCCTTTATGCCCCATTCGCAGACTATCTTCTGAAGGTCAACAAAATTCTTCGCCTCGAATTTGCTGTGGTACTGAAGCCCGCGCACGTCATCATTCACTGCAGCTCCGACCTTGAGGATATTTGGATTCGACAAAACCGCGCACATGAGCCTTCGCATGCCGATCTTGTTGATCCTGAACAGATAAGCCTTGTCCGCTCCTGACAACTGGAGCAATGCGACATGATGGTGGGGATGCCCCGGAGTGAATACAGGGCGTGTCTCGGTATCGAATCCGACAATTTTCTGGCTCATCAGGTAGGCTATTGCCCTGGCATATTCCAGCCCGACCCTGTCAATCACGTGTATCTCTCCCGGAAAGGAGCCCAGTGGCATCTTCTCTATTTCTTCAGGCTGTATGCTAATTTTGAACATATAAATCTGGTATCAGTATAATCTCGCCGTCTCCGGAAGCAGGATTCTGAACCGGGCGGTAAAGCACCACCTCCGGCATGGAAATATTGTGGGTAAACAGGTTGTGGCTGCGCAAGGTGTCATAGCAGTATTCGGCCACGACATCGAAACCGTGCACGAGCCTGAAATCCCCGGAAATCATCTTGCCGTAAGTCAATGAACTTTCGTTCATCAGGGAAACCATTCCGGCAAGTTCGGTCTTTACACTGTCCGGAGACACCGCAGGCGCGTCAACCAGCACGGCATCAAGGGGCCTGTTGCCGCCGGACGACGCATAGCTTTCCACAAGCCTGTGCAGAAGGCTGTCCCTTCCGTCGGCCGGGAATGCCACACAAGCGGACCCGGGGACCCCGTTCAACGAAGCAATGCGGCTGAACTGCCTGTAGTAAATATCTTCAGGCGCCAGTTCCGAATCATATATTATGCCTATGTTGATGTTCCTTCCGCGATGAAGCCTGAAAACAGACTCCAGCATCAGTCCGATTGGAGAGACCACCGGGACAGAGTTTCCCAGCGAAGTCTTCAGCGTGTCTATGTCAAACATGCCGTATTCGACAAGGCAAGGGTCAGCCAGCACCACTATCTTGGAAGATGCCTTGGTCCCGGAGCCTTCGGTATCATACGGGGTGATGTGCACAACCGTATCCAATGCACACACTACCCGCATCACTGCCTGCCGACGCAGTTCAAGCGTATCTCCGGACACGGCGCGTGAGGTGAAGGGCGTATCGTCCGCTATGCAGGCAATGGTCTCGCCGGCAAAGTCCGGCAAGGCATCCGCGCTGTGGGCACCGCTCACATTGTCGCGACGGTCATATGCAGACAAGTAGTCAGCATAGCCATAGCAGGCTTTCCAATTGCCGACGACACAGATGCTCCCGGAGGGCTCAGGTTCAGCGGATGCCTCCATCACCGAACGCTCCCTTGCACGCGTGCCGTTCATGATTTCCCCGACATAGGCGATGGTCGGGCGAAGATTCATTTCCCTGGGGCCGCAGGATGCTGACGCCAAGGCGGCAACGGTCAGCAATACAATACCGACAGACTTCATACTCTGAATATTGCAAAAATGACATTCATCAATATATACATCGCGAAGATCAAAAGCACGGCAGCAGACCATGTCAGGCCGAACGCGGCACACAGGACTGCCGAAACAAGCGCGACGGCCAGCAATGCGAGCCGCTTGCCCTTGACGATCCGGCTGTCTTCACGATGGAACTTCATCGCGAACATGGGAATGCCGCAAACCATAAGCGCGCTGAGGCAGACGGAGAGAACAGGAATGAACACCTTCCCCGAAACCCAAGCGGCCACCACACCCCCGGGATTGAAGTATACATAGTGGCACAATGCTGCGCATATCATCGCACTCGCCGGAGTCGGCAGCCCGATGAACGATGAATGCTGCCTCTCGTCCACATTGAACTTCGCAAGACGCAGCGCGCTGAACACCGCGACAATCAAGGGTATCCAGCACACCCAAGAGTCTCCGGACGCCGATTTCATCTGCAGGTGCAGCAAAACGGCAGGCAAGACCCCGAAACTGACAAGGTCACACAGCGAGTCCAGTTCCTTTCCCATGTCGGAATAGGAATGCAGCGCCCGCGCGGCAAAGCCGTCAGAGAAATCGAAGACGGCAGCGGCTATCATCATGAGAAAAGCCGTGTCCGGACGTCCACCGAAAGCAAAGAGTATGGCGATGAGTCCGCAAACAAGATTCATCGCCGTAAGAAAATCAGGAATATACTTCCTTATAATGCTCATCTGATACCCAGCTTCTTCTTCAGATCCTTGGTAAGTGCATCCTTGTGGATCATGATGTCAAGTGTCTGGTTCTTCACGAAAGCCTCGGTGGCATACCAGATGCCGTCGTACTTTCCCGTTATTCCCCAGGAATTCTTGACCATATAGTACTTCTTGCCGTCCTGGTCCTTGGCGATGCCGAAAATCTGCATGCCGTGGTCGTCAGTAACAGTCTTGTTGTCGAAATCAATCTGCCTTGTCTCCTGGCTCGGCACCCTTTCTACTATGGCTGCAGTGGCGGAGGGTTTCTCGTCCTCCTTGCCTACCCAGCGCTCCTGATCCGAACCTGTGGTCTCGGCCTCAGTGTCGACAAGTATTGCCAGACCGTTGCGGGTGAAACCGGGATGGCTCACGTCGGTGGCCCAGGCAATTGTGTAGCCGTTCTCGAGAGCATTGTCAATCACCGCCATCATCTCGTCGATGGGAACATTGTACATCTCGTCCCAGCGCCAGTTGTCGGCGACCTCGAGAGGGAACCATGTATAGAACGGATGATGGGTATAAGAAGTCAGGGTAATGTAGTCATCGGGCACTATCTTGAGGGCATCGCGCCACGTGAGAGGGGTGTATTCCTTGCCGCCGACAGTGAAAGTCTCGGGGTACTCGCCGAGATAGCAGTCGAGAATGGCCTGAAAACCCGGCTTCCACGCGGTTGTCAGGGTCCTGTTGGGATTCTTTGCCACAGCGGATATGTATCCGAGGAGAACCGCATCAAGTTCTGACTGCGCCGGCAGCTCGGTGCCGTAGTTCATTCCGGTCATGTCCGCATTGGGCACGATTCCATATTCCCTTATCACGTCAAGCACGTCGTCGGCCTGTGAGCCTGCGCCGAAATTGAGCTTGCCGTCAAGTCTCACATATTTCTCCGCCCTGTCCATATATGAATGGGAAACGACGAAGAACTCCGAGAAATCAGGATAGTCAAGCGTATCCTTGATGCCGCAAAGCCTGATTGCCTCAGATTCAAAGAAACCGAGGGTTGAGAAAGCCCAGCATGTTCCGCTGTTGGCCTGGTCCTTTACAGGGGTTATGGGATTGGCCTTGACGGTTGTAAAAGTGTAGTCAAGGTCAGAAATCTTCGGTGTAGTTTGGGAAAAGGCTCCCAATGAGACGCACAGAAGTGCAGCTGAAAGGATAAACTTCTTCATATCTGATACATTACATTAATTCCGAAAAAAAATGGAACGTCGTTCCATCCATGTCCTGCAATACTTACAGATTACAATTATAGCAATTTTTCGCTTTTGTCACAAATATGCAAGCCGATAGCCCCACGGACGGCAGAAATGCCATCCATGAGGCCTCAGCCACGCCAGTCAGGCAACAGTTTGTCTTGCAGCGGAATCCGAAGGATACTCAGCGCGCATCGCTGGCCTTGTCGTCTTTCTCCAGCACTTGCGGGGCAAGATCGCGCCATGGAGATGCAGGCCAGTTGAAACTCTCCCGGGAATCGGGACAGTATGGACTGTAGCCGCTATAGTTGACGATATGCTCCGCCAGAGGCAGTCCCATGTTCTGAACGGCTCCGACCACGCATTTGGCGAGCTCGAATGCGCCGTAAGGATTGAAGTGCGTGTTGTCGGCAACAGGCTTGTCCATTCCGGGGAACGATCCGGCGGGATAATGCACGAATGCCGACTTCGATCCCTCTTCTCCAAGTGCTTCATACAGAACGGCAGACATGGCCTGCAAATCTATGAAAGGCACGTTCTCGCGCTCGGCAACCCACTTCATGGCTTCGGGATAGTCGAGGTGAGTGTTCTGGATCTTGCCTTCCGGATCGAAGCTGCGCCGGCATGTCGGGGACACAAGCACCGGATTTCCGCCTTTCGCCCTGACCTCGTCAATAAAGGTCTTGAGCTGCGTCGCGAAGAAATAATATGCTCCTTTGCCAGGCTGCGCATCTATCTTCTGGTCATTGTGACCGAATTCTATGAACACCCAGTCTCCGGGCTTCATTACGGACAATATTTTGTCAAGGCGCCCTGCACCGATGAAACTGTCGGCCCTCTCTCCGCTCTCGGCATAATTCGCGACAGCCACCGAGCTGTCAAAGAACCAGGGGAACATCTGGCCCCAGCTTGCCCACGGCTCATTGTCCTGGTCAACCACGGTGGAATCACCGCAAAGGAAGACAGTGGTCACTCCCGATGCAGGCTGCACTGTGATTGATTCAACCACAGGAGCATCGCCTCCAATTTCCAGGTTGAGATATTCGTCCCAATTCAATTTGCCGAACTCGCGCGACTTCAGCCTTACGCTGCCCACTTCCCCGGAATTCCCGCGTATCACGGGATCTCTCTTGTTGACCACGAAACTTACAGTCTCGAACTCGCCCTTCGCCGTCCTGAGGTCGTTGACAAAAAGCCTTCTGGACTCGGCCTTTATAAAGGTTGCGCCTGCGTGTTTCCTGCTCCCGATCCTGACGGTTACAAGCCAGTTTCCGTCGGGGACAGGGACATTAAGGTCAAAAGCCTGCTGGTCCTTTGTGTCAAAGGTGTAGACAAGCGGATACTCTTCCTGGGCATGCAGTGCAGCCACGGCGCAAGACAGCGCGAAAAACAAAAGAAACAACTTCTTCATATTGATGGATATATTGGTTATCGGTCTCTTTTCCGCCCCTAAATTTACTTCTAAAAGTCAATAATGGCAAGTGCAGGGCCATTGGCATCAAGGAGTATAAGTAAAGTCTTTTTCTCAATTCAATTTTTTGCGCATAAAATTATCTAAATCAGACGCAATTTAACAAATTATTTATAAATTGCAGTCGACACAAAACAAAACCAATAACAACAACCATGAGATCTATTTTCTCTTTAAAATCGGCCATAATGCTTTTGGCGTTATGGGGGGGCTGTCCTGTTCTCAGGATCCGTGGCCTCAGCCCAGGACATGACCTGCTCCGGAAAAGTTCTTGACGAGAGCGGACAGCCGGTGATAGGCGCCGCCGTAGTGGAGCAGGGAAGCAACACAAACGGAGTCATCAGCGACATTGACGGCTCATTCTCGATCACCGTTCCAAGCGATTCCAGACTTGAGGTGTCCTGCATAGGATACATCACCCAGACGGTTCACCCGGAACCCGGAATCACGATTGTACTCCGCACGGATGCAGAAATGCTTGAAGGCGCAGTCTCCGTCGGATACGGAACGATGAAAAAGGAAGACATAACCGGAGCAATGGTTTCGGTAACATCTGAAGACCTCGTGCAGATTCCCGTGAACAATGCGGTGGAAGCCCTGCAGGGAAAGGCTGCCGGAGTGGTGATCTCAACCGCAGGCGTACGGCCCGGAGAAGTAGGTTCCATCTCTGTGCGCGGAGCCAACTCTATCAACGCAGACCAGTCCCCGCTCGTCGTCATTGACGGCGTCGTGGGGCAAAGCGTCGGCCTGGACATGCTGAACCCTCAGGACATAGAATCGATAGAAATCCTCAAGGACGCATCCGCGACAGCCATATACGGTGCAAGAGGAGGTAACGGAGTCATCCTTGTGAACACGAAGAAGGGAAAGGACGGACATTTCACCCTAAACTACAGCGGAACCGTGACCCTTGAGAAGATTTACGACAGAGTTCCCATGATGAATGCACCCGACTATATCGAGTGGCGCCGCTGGGGCTACTATTACGCAGGCCTCGGCCCGAGCGCAAATGAGCCCAACATCATCAACGACAGGTCGCTCTTCACGGCATACGGAGCGGACGAGACGGCATGGTCCAACATCCTGCGCGGATGGGGCCTGACATTCGACGAATGGAAGGCAATGGAAACGGCCGGAACCCTCGGAAGCTTCAACGGAACATGGGACGGCTCGAAAGTGCAGACCACCGACTGGACGCAGTTCACCGACAGGATCGGCGTCACGCAGGAGCACAGCATAAGCGCATCCGGCGGCACCGACAAGATGAACGCGTACATCTCTTTCGGATATCTTGACCAGCAGGGAACCAATATCGGCCAGGACTTCACGCGTTATACCCTGCGCGCAAGCGCTGACGTGAAACCAGTCGACTGGTTCAGAATGGGAGGTTCAATGAACGGAAGGGTCGCTGACCAGGAATACGGAATCGACGCCTCCGGCGGAATTGCAGGCAACATCCCCAGCTCCCTTCACGACAAGGCACGCAACATATTCTCGTATGCCCTGCCTTACGATTCGGAAGGCAACCGGGTAATCTATCCCGGAGGCGACACGACCATTCCCACAGTAGTCGACGAAGTCGGAAAATCCGCATATTCAAAACTGAACTACAACCTGTCCGCAAACATCTACGCCGAACTTGATTTCGGAGAACTGTGGGAGCCTCTCAAAGGCCTTTCATTCCGGACCACATTCGGGCCGCAGTTCAGTCTCTCCCAGAATTACCGATACATGTCCAGCGACTGCGTAAACCGCGTTTCCCAAGGTCTGGACTACGTGAGCTCGGATGCGACAAAACGTTTCTCGTGGCTGCTTGACAACATGGTCACCTACGTGCGCGACTTCGGAGACCACTCACTCAACGTCACCCTCCTCCAGGAAGCATCAAGTTACCTGAACACACAGCTCTTCAAGATGAACGGAACAGGAGTGGCTCTCGGAATGACGCAAAAATGGTGGGGTCTCAACTGGGATTCAGTAAGCTCCATCAACACCGGCAGCACGGCTTTCAACAGTCTCACCGAATCTGCGATGGCATCATACATGGCCCGTGTGAACTACAGCTGGAAGGGCAAGTATTCCATCACGGCATCATACCGTTACGACGGTGCCTCCCAGCTCGGAGAAGGGCACAAATGGGCAGGATTCCCTTCAGTCGCGCTCGCATGGAACATGCACGAGGAACCGTTCATGAAGGACATTGACTGGCTCGACCAGCTCAAGATACGAGCCGGCTGGGGAATGACCGGAAACTACTCGGTAGGCATATATTCGACCAAGGACGTGCTTGAAACCGGCAGAGTCGTGCACGGATCTCAGGGAACGACAGAATACTATACCCCTACAGACCTCGCCAACAGCGCAATCGGCTGGGAAATGACAACCCAGTACAATGTCGGACTCGACTTCTCCGTACTCAAGGGAAGGATTTCCGGAGTCATTGACGTATACCAGAACTTCACCGACGGACTCATATTCGATGTCACTCTCCCCACGGTTTCCGGATACAACAAGACGGACGACAATGTCGGGAAGACCCGCAACTACGGATTCGACCTCACACTCAACTCGGTCAACATCTCCAACAGGGATTTCTCCTGGAACAGCACGGTCAACCTCTCGTTCAACGACAACAGGATAATCGAACTCCAGAACGGAAAGCAGGACATGGTGAGCGACAACCTCTTCATTGGACAGCCCATAAACGTTCTTTACGGCTACGAGAGCGCAGGCCTGTGGAGCGATTCACCCGAAGACCTTGCGGAAATCGAGAAATTCAACGCCAACGGACACAACTTTGCACCCGGAATGGTGCGTCCCGTAGACCAGAACAACGACTACAAGATCGAGCCCAACTACGACCGCATAGTTCTCGGCAACACCGTTCCCAAATGGAATCTCGGATTCAACAATGTGCTTCGCTGGAAAAACCTCGAGATGTCGATATTCTTCTACGGAGCTTTTGACTTCATTGCCCAGACCGGCCAGTATCAGGGCGGCCGCGAGCCCGTGATTGCCATGAACTACTACAACGAGAACAACAAGACCGGAGCCGAATACCAGAGGCCTTACTTCAACACTGCCGGAGGAGATTCATTCTCAAGCATACTGCTGCAGAAAGACGCATCCTTCCTCAAGGTGCGCCAGATCGCGCTCGGGTACTCGCTGCCGCAGAAATGGGTCAGGGCAATCGGACTCAGCAACGTCAAGTTCACGGCCCAGCTCAAGAACCCGTTCTGGATCTTCCAGGGAACTTCATGGATGGACAGTGACTACTATCAGCACAGCACCAAGAGCAGCAGCACCTCCCACGCAGGAACATCCTACCTCAGGGGTCTTGTATTCGGAGTCAACATAGGATTCTAAAAGACACAAAGCAATGAAAAACACGATAAAGACATTAATTTCGGTGCTCGCCTGCGGAATTCTCGTGCTGGGCACCTCTTGCACCAACGACTTTCTCGACGAGCAGAAGGTTGACCAGGCCTCTTCAGACTATCTGAACGAGCCGGAAGGTCTTGCCTCGATGGCAAACAGCCTGTACATGGAATTCAACTACTTCTTCAACAACGAGTCAAGTTACTGCTACACCAATTACGGCACCGACGAATTCATGGTTGCCGGAGACAACTCTAACCAGATGTGGAACGACTACGATGCACGTCTCGGATCTGTGGTGACCCCGGCCGTGAACTCAAACACCCAGGCAATCGACACGTACTGGAACACCCTGTACGAGTGGATAGGGCGCTGCAACACGATCCTCAGCAAGGCATCGGTGGTCGAAGGCACATCATTCGAGAACGAGACTCTCGGTATGGCCTACTTTGTCAGGGGCTTCAATTATCTGTTCCTGACCATGCAGTTCGGCGACATTCCACTGGTCACAGATGCCATATCCACCCCCGAAAGAGAATTCTCGCGTGCACCCCAAAAGGACGTGTACGAAAGGATCATCCTGGATCTGGAAGAAGCTCACAAGCGTCTTACCTCTGACGCGACACAGGCCACGAAAAATTACGTGACGAAATACGCGGCCGCACACTATCTTGCACAGGCCCACCTGTGGAGAGCCTCTGAAATCAACGACAGCTGGAATAACGAATACAAGCAGGCAGACCTTGAAGCCGTGATCAAATATGCCGACGAGGTCATCGCCGCGCACCCTCTTGCCGCAGACTACAATGACCTGTTCAACAACTTCACGGCCTACGACACCTCCATCACAGAAACCAACACGGAGATAGTGCTGTCTTCGGGAAGTTCAGATTCGGACGTCAACAACAGGAAGAGCAACTGGGGACTCGCCCTCTTCACGGCATGGTATCAGGGTTTCCCCTTCATGAAGAGAGACGTTGCCGGAGCCCGAGAGTACCAGAGAATGAAGACCACTCCGAGTTATGCGTACTACCTGTATGACCTGGAGAATGACTCGCGCTTCTGGAAATCATTCAAAACCACCTATGCCGTAAACAACGCCTCTGCAAGCGCTTCCTTGACAGTTGACGGAGAGACAATGCCCTCAAACGAATACTTCCCCAGCAATTTCGGGGAATATCTGAGCACCATGTACATCATCAACCGTGAGGACTACGGGCAGAAATACTACAAGAGCGAGGTCAATGTCGACAAGACCGTCGGCACGCCATCCTTCACAAGGACCGACTATCGCACAGGGAAGAAGATCCCCGCAATCAACGCGCTTATAATATATGAAGACGGAAGCGACCAGATTGCAGGCACCTCAATGACGCCCGACTACAACACCCTGCTCGCACCGCTCTGCAAATATCTCGACGGAGCCGTCAACACCAACAACCTCGGAGGCGGATATCGCGACGGCCTGCTGGCACGTTCGGCCGAAGACTACTTCTTCAAGGCAGAGGCGCTGATACGCCAAGGGAACATCGATGCCGGTCTCGCAGTCCTGCAGGCGCTCCGCGACAGAGCCGAATACAAGGCCGGAGAGGCAAGGGACGCCTATATGGACGGCGGCATGGCTTATCTGACAAATTCCTACAGGACAGGCCTGAAGGGCTTTGAGACGAGCTGCGCCTACTATCCCATGAACAGCTACTATTATTCTGTTGGAGGATGGGATGACGAATCTTTCCGCAATGCCACCAACGCCCAGGCGTCCGAGCTGCCTGCCGTGACATCCGGCAACTACCCCAAGGAAGACCAGGCAATAATGGACAAGCTTGGATACACAAGCGATTACGACAAGGCCATCTGCTTCCTGCTCAACGAAAAGTCCCGCGAGATGTACGGAGAGTACAAGCGCTGGATGGATCTCGCGAGGACAAAGACCCTCGAAAAGAGGCTTGTCTTCAACGACCAGGCATACAGCACGACCCTCACCGACATCACGGGGCATACGGCCAACGTGAACGGAACTGCCTATGCCACCAACAACACCGGAGGAAGCTTTGATCCGGCCAAGCACTACTACAGACCGATTCCTCAGACATTTCTCGACAACATAACCGCAAACGGAAGCACTCTTACTGCAGAACAGAAAGCGGCAATGCAGAATCCGGGATATTAGTCCCAGGCTCATGACTTAACGCAGGAGGCCCTCAGGGGTCTCCTGTTTTTTGCAAAAAATGATTAATTTTACGGACTCGATAACACTAAGCAAAAATGGCAAGAAGAGAAGCTTTCAAAATGTACCTCAAGCCTGGATTCGAAGACGAATACCAGCGCAGGCACGCGGCCATCTGGCCCGAACTCAAGAAAATGCTGTCTGACAGCGGAGTACGCAATTATTCCATTTACTGGGACAAGGAAACGAACATTCTGTTCGCCTATCAGGAAGTGGAAGGCGACCAGGGTTCCCAGGATCTCGGAGGCAATCCGGTAGTCCAGAAATGGTGGGACTACATGGCCGACATAATGGAGGTCAACCCCGACAATTCTCCGGTATCCATACCGCTCGACGAGCGTTTCCATATGGACTAAAATACGCCGCAAGGCTACGTCAAACCGGACGGAACAGGCTGTTCAGTCCGGTTTCTGCGTATTGGAAGGGGCATTTATTAAAAATATTACAATAATCGGGACAAGAACAGAAAAAATGGTTAACTTTGCAGACTGTTTATAAACCACATCAGCACTTATGAATCTATTTATCCATTCCAGCCGGAAGGCATTCGCCGCAATACTCGCGGCAGTTGCCATCCTTGTTTCCGGCTCCGCCTACGCTCAGACAGTTGTAGGCAAAGGACAGGTAGTAGATGCCAACGGCATTCCTGTAATCGGAGCAACCGTCCTCGAAGTCGGCAGCACCACCAACGGTGTGATTACCGACATCGACGGCAACTTCTCAATTGCCGTGCCGGCATCAGCTCAAATTGAAATCTCCTGCATCGGCTATGTCACCCAGGTGGTAGCCCCTGCCGAGAATCTTCTCATCGTGCTCCAGGAAGACAACACACTTCTTGAAGAAACAGTGGTCATCGGTTACGGTTCCGTAAAGAAAAGTGACCTTACCTCTGCTGTTGCCTCCATGGACAATTCAGCCATCAAGGACCGTTCAATGGCCCGTGCAGAACAGGCACTCCAGGGACAGCTCGCCGGTGTGACCGTGAACATCACCAACTCCGAACCTGGCGCAGATCCCCAGATCCGTGTGCGTGGTGCCGCGTCCATCAATGCAGGAAGCGACCCTCTTTACGTCATTGACGGTGTTCCCCAGGACAACATGCAGGGAATCAACCCCAACGACATTGAGAGCATCGAGGTTCTCAAGGACGCCGCTTCAGCAGCTATCTACGGTTCCCGCGGTTCAAACGGTGTCGTGATCGTGACAACGAGACAGGGAAAGAAAGGCGCTCCCCAGGTGTCATTCAGCGCAAGCTACGGTCTTGCCACTCTCGAGCGCAAGGTCGACGTGCTGAGTTCTGTCGAATGGATGGAACACTACATCAAGTACGCCGACTCCAACTACCTCAGGCTCTACCCTGACGGAAAGATCAGCGACGACAACGCAACCCGTCTGGCCAACGTCGGACAAAGTTCACCTTCCTACAACGGACAGAATGTGGTTGTCCTCGACGACCGCTGGTTCAACTACGTGAGCCAGGACCTGCGCGACAGCCACACCTACACCAAGACCGACGAAGGACTTAGCCTTCTTGACTGGCAGGACTACATGTACCAGCCTGCAGGAACCCAGAACTACAACATCGGAGTATCCGGAGCCACGGACAACGTGAAATACATGTACTCTCTGGGATATCTCGACCAGAACGGTCTGTTCCCCGCCTCAAACTACAAGAGGATCAACCTCAGGACAAACCTTGAGACGAAGATCAATGACGTCATCACCATAGGGCTCAACCTCGCTCCGACCTACATCATCAATACCGGCCCGGCCGCGCAAACGGAAAGGACAGCCAGGGACACAGGGTTCTTTCTTCAGCACCTGTATCAGAAGAGGGCGTAGGATATGATGTTGCATACCAGCCGAACCTCAAATATGACTGGGCCGGAACTTCCGCATATCCCAAGCAGTACAGCGAGATGATTGCTCCCCGCAACAACCGCTTCATCTTCCAGGGAAATGCATTCCTCCGCATCACTCCGTTCGAGGGTTTCCAGATTGAAGGAATGGCAGCAGCCACCTACAGGTCAAGCAACACCCATTCATTCACCAACAACACTATTATCAACGGTAACTGGCTCAACTACGATGAAGGCGAGCAGTCAACCGCTACCTACGACACTGACTGGACACTGAACACCCTTGCCCAGGTAGTCGCCAACTACAACAAGACATTCGGAGAGCATTACCTTGACCTCATGCTCGGTGCATCTGCCGAAATCGAGAGTATCGGATTCGGTACCGAACAGGACTTCAAGAACCTCGCTAACGACACCATCACCGGAAACTTCAACGGCAGCAGCACAACAACCACGCCTACAGTTTCCAAGTCAAGTGTCCAGGAAAAGACCCAGAGCAGACTTGCATCATTCTTCGGACGTGCTTCATACAACTACGGAGACAGATACATGCTTTCAGCCTCCCTGCGTTACGATGGTTTCTCTCGCTTCGGATCAAAGAACAAGTGGGGATTCTTCCCTGCAGTATCCGGAGGATGGATGGTTTCAAACGAAAAATTCTTCAAGAACTGGGATCTCAACTGGTGGGACAGCTTCAAGATCCGTGCAAGTTACGGCCAGACCGGAAACAACGGCATCGGTGAAGACGCAGCCTACTCTACACTGACCCTCGGGGACTACGGCAACTACATAGCCTATTATCTCGGTTCCTTCGGCAACGTTGAGCTCGGATGGGAAAAGACACACTCAACCGACATCGCGGCAGACTTCGCCTTCCTGAGCAACAGGATACAGCTCTCGCTCGACTGGTACACCAAGACCACGACCGACCTTCTCTATGAAGTGCCTACCCTCGCGGTAATGGGTACCACCGACATCACCGACAACCTCGGATCAGTCTACAACGAAGGTTTCGAAATCGAACTCAGCACCCACAACATCGACCACGAGAAATTCCAGTGGGATACCAGGTTCAACATGTCATACAACAAGAACAAGGTTCTCCAGCTCGGTACCGAAAACACCACTGTAATCGGAACCTGGAACGGAGGAAACTACGTTCTCGAGGTAGGTCAGCCAATGTATTACTTCTATGGCCTCAAGTGCCTCGGAGTATGGCAGACGCAGGCCGAAATCGATGCCTACACCGCCGAGACCGGACTTGTGCCCAAGTACAACGGCAGCAACATCGTGCCCGGAGACCTCAGGCATGAGGACATCGACGGAGACGGAGACATCACCAACAGTGACCGCCAGTATCTCGGCAAGCCTCAGGCAGACTTCGTGTTCGGTATGACCAACAGCTTCACATGGGGCAACTGGGATGCATCCATATTGTTCACGGCACAGACCGGAGGAAGCATCTACGGACTTCTCGGACGTGCAATCGACCGCGCACAGATGGGTCCTCAGACCAACGCAATGGGATGGTGGAGAGACGCATGGTGGAGCGAGGAAGATCCGGGCAACGGCTGGGTACCTTCAGTACAGAGCAGCGTAAAGCCTGACGGTGACTCACGCTTCGTGGAATCATCCAACTACTTCAGAATCAAGAACCTCACCATAGGCTACAACATCCCCTTCAAGAGTGTGATCAACTCAGCCAGGGTATATCTCTCAATCGAGAACCTGCTGCTTCTCACCAACTACTACCACGGATATACTCCCGAGGCTTCAAACGGAAGCGGATTCGCCTTCGACTACGGTGGATATCCTTCAGCAAGGACCTTCACCCTCGGTGTAAACATCAACTTCTAAAAAACGAAAGCCATGTTAAAGAACATCAAATACATTTTGGCTGCAGCCTCAGCTGTTCTGATGCTTGGATCCTGCGAGGACTTTCTGAATACGCCTCCTGTAGATTCACTTCCCGGCGAAGGCTACTATACTACGCCGGCCCATGTTGAACAGGGCGTGCGCGGTGCTTATTCCCTGCTCATCAACATCGAACTGCATCAGTACATTTCCTTCTCTGAAGACCGCTCCGACAATGTTTGGGTTGACCCGCAGGCAAACGGTGTCCGTATATGCTGCGAGTCTTCATACTGGAGAGGAAGCATCGAGACTTCAACCGAACTCGAGTCCCTTTGGGCAGGATGGTACGAAGTCATCAACAACGTGAACACAGTTCTTGAGGCCATTGACGGGGTTGAATTCACCGACAACGACATCAAGGACCAGTTCACCGGTGAGCTCTATTTCCTCAGGGGATACGCACACTTCGAACTCGCGAGAGCCTTCGGCAATGTTCCCATCGTTGACCATGTACTCTCAAATTCAGAAGCTGCCGCACTCAAGCAGTCTCCGGCAGTTGACGTGATCAACAACAGGGCCATTGTTGACCTGAAGAAGGCTGAAGAGCTCCTCCCCTACGAAGACGGAATGTCAGATGCCAACGGCAACCACATTTCCGGCCAGGGAAGGGCAGACAAGATTGTCGCACAGGCAATGCTCGCAAGGGTATACATGACTCTCAAGGGATTCCCCTTCAACGATGCCACAGCAGCAGAGTCCGCAAAGACCTATCTTGACGACGTGCTCACCTACTCAACCAACAACGGTGACAAGTACTGGGCGCCTACCATCACGGAATGGAAGAAGCAGTGGATGACTGATCCCAGCATATCCAACAAGTACCAGATCTTCGCAATCCAGCATACCGTAGCAAACGGAAACAAGGTCAGCGCCAATTCAGGACTTTCAGTCAGCGGCGAGTTCTTCCCCAACGGCGGAAGCATTTCAGGAGCCACCAACGGCGGAGAAATGTCACCGATCTATCCTGAGGCACGTCTCTGGTACGAGTACGATACCAACAACGATCCCAGAGGTGAAGGCCTCGCATTCATGAACGGATACGACGCCTACGGACAGACACCTGCCTACGGAACCATGACGACCACCTTCACAACAGAAGACGGTGTAGAGTTCAGCGCAGTGGAGAACGCCATCAACACCAAGTGGATTCCCTACTATCAGAAGCGTCAGGAGCTCGGAATCAGCTTCGATGACGCAAGCCTCGGATCCAACCCTATGGGATGGCCTCTCAACTTCCCCATCATCCGTCTTGAGGACATGATGCTTCTGCGCGCAGAGCTCTATGCAGAAGAGGGACAGACAGCTGAAGCGATGAAGCTTGTCAACAGGATCCGCGAACGTGCAGGCATTGCCCTGCGTCCTGAAAGCCCCAGCGCCGACCAGGCAATGGAGTACATCAAGACCGAAAGGAAGCTTGAACTCTATATGGAAGGCGTACGCTGGTTCGACGAAGTGCGCTACGGCGAGTGGGAGGAACTCACAATGGCCAAGTACAACCTCTACAAGGACAACGGACAGTACCGTACAGGTGTGGACTACATGAATGTGGAGAACCATCCCCAGAGGTACATCCTCCCGATTCCTTTCGACGAGCTCCAGGCTGTTCCCGGACTCTACGAGCAGAACCCTGACTATTAGTCCAGTTCAAGACATTGCAAAGCCGGCCCTCATGAGCCGGCTTTGTTGTTTGTCATATTCTTCGTAAATTTGGACATTATGCGAAAATTTCTGTACATGTCTCTTTTCGCTGCAGCCGCCGTTCTTCATGGCTGTGGCGGAACCAATCAGGAAAATGGACTCAATGCCGAACAATTCAGCAACTACTGGACAGTTGAATCGGAATCTCCCGACTACTCAGTCAGTTTTCGCGGTGACACCTGCGAAATTGTCGCGCCTAAGGGGCTGACACTCTGGTTCAACGAAAAGCTCTCCGGAAACATCGAAATCGAATACGAAGCCACAGTATTCGATGAGCGCGAAGGCGACAGGCTCAGTGACCTCAACTGCTTCTGGATGGCCACTGACCCGGACGCTCCTACCGTGTTCGACCGCATGGGTGAAAGAAACGGCGTGTTCGCCAACTGTGCCGCACTGAAACTTTATTACGTGGGCTACGGCGGCAACTGGAACAGCACCACAAGATTCCGCAGATATGACGGAGAACCGGATCCAGCCATCATCAAGGAATACAGTGACTCCTCTCATCTGCTCAGGCCGAACCACTGGTACGATATCCGCCTGGTCTGTGACGGAGGAAAAGTGGAATACTGGATTGACGGGAACCGGATCTTCGAATACGACGACCCCGAACCCTACACAGAAGGATGGTTCGGTTTCCGAACCACGCTTTCACGCACAGGAATCAGGAACTTCAGGGTAAAGAACCTTTAAATTTCAAAATACAACATTATTAACCGCATGAATTTCAAGAAACTCATCATCTGCTTCGCAGTGTTGTTCTGCGGGGCACTTGGCATCGCCCGGGAGAAGTACAACTTCAACTCGGACTGGCTTCTTAAAGTTGGAGACATTCCGTCGGCAGAGAAGGTCTCATTCAATGACAGGGACTGGGAAAAAGTCACTCTTCCCCACGCATTCAACGAAGACGAGGCCTTCAAGAATGACATACGAGACCTCACAGACACCGTTATGTGGTATCGCAAGCACTTCGTGCTCCCGCGTGAAGCCCGCGGGCAGAAAGTATTCATCGAATTTGAAGGGGCCCGCCAGGGTGTCGACCTCTATGTCAACGGCAAACTTGTCGGACAGCACGAGAACGGCGTAATGGCATTCGGATTCGACCTAACACCGTATATCAAGACCGGAAAGAATGTAATCGCGGTACGCGTCGACAACAACTGGGATTATGCAGAAAGGACAACCGGAGTCAAATACCAGTGGAGCAACATGAATTTCAATGCCAACTACGGCGGCCTGCCGAAAAACGTATGGCTCCACGTCACCGGAAAGCTCTACCAGACCCTCCCGCTATATTCGAACCTCGGGACAACCGGAGTCTACATCTATGCTTCTGACATGCGCATCAAGTCGCGCACAGCCGTGATACACGCAGAATCAGAAGTCCGCAATGAGACAGGGAAGCCACAGATTGCCGAATACGAGGTTACCATGACCGACCCGGACGGCAAGACAGTGGCAAGCTTCGGAAGCGCAGCACCTGTGACCATCCCGGCCGGAGAAAGCGCGACCCTTTCAGCCGAGGACAAGGTCAGCGGACTGCATTTCTGGAGTTGGGGCTACGGCTATCTCTACGATGTGAAGACGGCAATAAAGGTTGACGGGAAAGTAATCGACGAGGTCACCACGCGCACCGGTTTCCGCAAGACGCGCTTTGCAGAAGGCAAGGTATGGCTCAACGACAGGGTAATACAGCTCAAGGGCTACGCCCAGCGCACCTCCAACGAATGGCCGGCACTCGGAATGTCAGTCCCTGCATGGCTCAGCGACTACTCCAACGGGCTCATGGTCGAAGGCAACGCAAACCTGGTGCGCTGGATGCATGTGACCCCCTGGAAACAGGATGTCGAGTCCTGCGACCGCGTGGGGCTTCTCCAGGCCATGCCCGCAGGTGATGCCGAGAAGGACGCGACGGGCCAGCAGTGGGTGCAGCGCACCGAAGTAATGAGGGACGCCATCATCTACAACCGCAACAACCCTTCCATCATATTCTACGAATGCGGCAATGAGTCCATCAGCCGTGAGCACATGCTTGAAATGAAGGCAATACGCGACAAGTATGACTTCTATGGCGGCCGTGCAATCGGCAGCCGCGAGATGCTCGACATACGCGAAGCCGAATACGGTGGAGAGATGCTCTACATCAACAAGAGCGCACACTCCCCCTTCTGGGCAACCGAATATTGCCGCGACGAGGGTCTGAGGAAATATTGGGACGAATACTCCTACCCCTATCATGTGGAGGGCGCCGGGAATGACGCATTCTATTCCGCCTCCCAGGACAAGATGGTTCCCGGAGACTCGGCGCCATACAATCATAACCAGGACCAGTTTGCGGTTGAACATGTACGCCGCTGGTACGACTACTACATTGAGCGTCCCGGATCCGGAAGGAGAGTAAGCTCCGGAGGAGTCAAGATAATATTCTCGGACACGAACACCCACCACCGCGGGGTTGAGAACTACCGCCGTAGCGGAGTCACGGACGCAATGCGCATCCCCAAGGACTCATGGTTCGTGCATCAGATAATGTGGGACGGATGGGTGGATGTCGAAGACTACGGAATCAAGATCCTGGGACACTGGAACTACGATGAAGGTACCGTGAAGCCTGTATATGTCGTATCCACGGCCGATGAAGTCAAGCTCCTTGTAAACGGAAAGGAAATGCCGGCTCCGAGACGCGAATACCAGTTCCTCTTCACCTTTGACAACGTGAAATTCGAGCCTGGCACCATTGAGGCCATAGGATATTCCGGCGGCAAGGAAGTCGCAAGATGCTCGATGGAAACTGCCGGAGCCCCGGCTGCAATAAGGCTCACTGCAATCGAGGACCCCACGGGATGGAAGGCCGACGGAGCCGATGTGGCTCTCGTACAGATCGAAGTGGTGGATGCCCAGGGACGCAGATGCCCTCTTGCCAACGACATGATCCACTATGAGCTCGAAGGGCCGGCCGAGTGGCGCGGCGGCATCGCACAGGGACCGGACAACTACATTCTCGCGATGGACTTCCCTGTTGAATGCGGAGTCAACCGTGCGATACTCCGTTCAACCGAATCAGCCGGAAAGGTCACTCTCAAGGCCTCTGCAGAAGGGCTCAAAGGTGCAGAAATATCGCTGGAGACAATCCCATTCGAAACCGAAGGAGGCCTGAGCCGCTACATTCCCGGAGACGAGCTGCCTGGCAGGCTTGACAGAGGCGAAACCCCTCAGACCCCCTCATACCGTGACTGGGCGGTTGATGTGGAAATCGTTTCTGCAACTGCGGGCGCAAATGCTGACAAGGCTGTAAACAGCTGGGACGACAATGAACTCAGCGAATGGACCAATGACGGACAGCTCTCTACCGGCTGGATACGCTACGAACTCGGCCGCATGGCCCAGATCGATGAAGTCTGCGTCAAGTTCACAGGATGGAGAATGCGCAGCTATCCCATTGAGATATACGCGGGTGACGAGCTTGTATGGTCAGGCGAGACACCGCGGAGCCTCGGATATGTGCACATTCCTGTGAAGCCTGTAATGGCCCGTGACATCACGATACGCCTCAAGGGTTCGGCCCAGGACGAAGATGCCTTCGGCGGAATAGTCGAAGTGGTTGCACCTGCAGCCGGGGAGCTTGACCTGTTCAAGGCCAAGAACGCCGATGCTCCGAACAATGAACTGAGGATTGTGGAAATCGAGTTCAAGGAACATCTGCTGCAGTAGACTTTTGGCAAGTCCGGCAAATTTCATGATGAATTTGCCGGACTTTTCCTTAATTTTTAGTATATTCGTTCGATTAACCAATAATGCCAAACTATAGCCAACAATGAAAAAGGTAATTTTGTTTGCGGCTGCCCTTCTGATGGCAGCCGGTTCCGCAAGCGCCCAATTCGGTGTTTTTGCTCCTTCTGAAACCAAGACCGTCAAGGATCCTGTCACCGGTGTGCAGCTCAAGGTCCTCACCAACACCGACAAGAACGACAAGTTCATCTACCAGACGGATCCGATGTGGACTCCTGACGGAAAGTATCTGCTTTTCCGTTCTTCCGACAGAGGCGACGGCCAGACATTGACCCGCACCACACCCGACGGAAAGGAAGTAAAGTACAAACCTTCACAGTATTACTTCATTGAGGTTTCTTCAGGAAAAATCATCCAGGCGACTGACGGCCAGGTTGGCTCAGCCTTCCTTGCGAACAAGTCCGACAGAATGTTCATCAACAGGGTCGAGAACGGCGAGTGGAAAATGTACGTGATGGACCTTGCAAAATATTTTGCCGATGCAAAGAAAGGTGCGGCAGGCAGTTTCGACAGCTATCTCCAGTACATAGGAACATTCCCCGAGTCTGCGGAAATGGGACAGCCGGGCGGCTGGTGCGTGAACAGTGACGACACCTATGCCTACATCACAGTCACGAGGGAAGGGACACCCGAGGAAAGGGCTGCAATGGAAGCCAAGGCATTCGTGCCCCGCGATGACCAGCCCAAGAAGGTCGGGCAGACACTCTGCGGCATCCGCAAGATGAACCTCAAGACCGGCGAGGTCACGATTCTCGCCAACATGGACTTCCGCGTAGGTCATATCCAGGCCAGCCGTTTCCGTCCTGAAGAGATAGTCTTCTGCTGCGAGACAGGAGGTGACGCCGACCAGAGAATGTGGTATGCAAATGCAAATGACAACACCTACAAGCCTCTGTATATAGAGACTCCCCTCGACTGGGTAACCCACGAGACTTTCGGAACCGAAGATTATGTCTATTTCAACATCCTCGGATGGCAGGACCGTCTCCGCAAGCAGGCAAACGGCATCTTCCGCATCAACCTCAGGACCGACGACGTGGACTGCCTCGGCAATGTGGAAATGGACAAGGACCGTTCTTCGTCTCTGACCGGACGCGGGTTCTGGCACTGCAACTCGACACGCGACAACCAGTGGGCTTGCGGCGACACCTTCGCAGGCAGCGTATGGATCATCAATGTTGCCACAGGACACAAGTATCAGATCGCGTCAGACACCAAGATGGCTCCCGACCACGCACAGCCTTTCTTCAGCCCCGACGGAACCAAGCTCTGCTTCCAGTCAGGACACTACTCTGACGGGAAGAGACTCAACCTCGTGATGGTGGACCTCACGAAGCTTCCTTTCTTCCGCGAATACAACAAATAAATTCAGCTCATACAACAAACCGTAAGGTGAGTGCATGGAGTGATCTCCTGCACTCACCTTTGTTTTCACCGAAAAAAAACCTAATTTGGCAGCATGTCCCGGACAATCCGGGACACCAATAAAACAACCGACATGAACAATTCAAGATTTATCCTCGGCGCATCCTTCATTGCAGGATGCCTGATACTGGGACTCTGTGCAGTCTGGGCGACAAAAACAAACCGCTCGTTCGACAGGACAGTGGCGGTAAAGGGTCTGTGCGAAAGACAGGTGAAGGCAGACAAGGTTATTTGGCCCCTTGCATACAAGTTCGGCGGCAACAGCCTGACCGAAATGTATGCCCGCGCAAATTCGATGAACGGGAAGATCGTGGAATTCCTTACCTCAGCCGGAGTCCCGGAAGACGAAATATCCGTGAATCCTCCTGCAATAGAGGACAACCGCGCCGTATCCTACAACAACAACGCGACATACAATTACCTGATCACTTCCGTGGTAACAGTATATTCCGAAAACATAGACCTGGTCATTGAACTGCAGAACAGGGTCGGCGAACTCATAGCGCAGGGTGTTCCGGTCGGAACTGCAGATTCATGGTCAAACCCCACCGTCTTCTCGTACAACGGACTCAACGACATAAAGCCCGAAATGATTGAAGAGGCCACCGCCAACGCCCGGGAGGCCGCACAGAAATTCGCAAAGGACTGCAACAGCCGTCTCGGAAAGATCAAGACGGCCACACAGGGGCAGTTCACAATCACGGACAGGGACTCCAACACTCCCTACATCAAGAATGTCAGGGTGGTCACCAGCGTGGAATACTATCTCAATGACTGAACTTGACCATGCCGGCTAAAGGGAGCCGAATTCCTCTCCGTTGATGGTGCAGCCCTCAAGCTCGACATCGCCCACAAGGCCATGCACGTAATTGCCGCCTGTCGACACGCCTTCGAAGTTGCAGTTTTTCAGACAGACGCCGCTGATGTTTGTCCTGTCGTCAAGGCCATACAGCCATACGCCGTATTCCGACGAGCTGCAGTGGACATTCTCCAGCAGGACATTCCGCACCTCGGGATAGAAGCCTCTCCTGGCCTGCTCGTTCGGCTCATAATTCAGGTTGATGCGCAGGACTGCCTCGCGGCACTGTCCAACCTCCACGTTGCGGACATATATGTTCTCAATCAAGCCTCCGCGGGCGGTTGAAGTCTTGATCCTTATCACGCGGTCGAGATTCGGAGAGCTCATGCGGCAGTTCTCGACGTAAAGGTTGCGGAAGCCGCCGGAAATCTCGGATCCTATCACCACTCCTCCATGTCCGTCGGCCATGGTGCAGTTGCGGACAATGATGTTTTCGCTGGGCACATTCCACTTGCGCCCATCCTCGTTGCGCCCGCTCTTTATGGCAATGCAGTCATCTCCGGTATCGAAAACGCAGTCCTCTATCAGGACATTGCGGCAAGACTCGGGATCGCATCCGTCACCGTTCGGTCCGTCATTGACAATGGTCACGCCCCTGACCGTAAG
>CABUIX010000023.1 GCA_902491795.1 uncultured Bacteroidales bacterium
AAGAATCCCGGCAAGGAGGACATGGAGATCATAACCAAGGAAGGCGGCAAGGTTAACCGATACACTCCTTCCGAGGACCAGAGTTCGAAGTCCGGGGCGAAGGGGCGCCGTGTCGGGGTCGCGTATGAGCTGGAGAACGGGGAGATCATTTATATTCCTGAGGAGTAGGGGCTCTGGCCTTCGTCTCCGGCAAGAATGGGTCCCTGGACAGGCGTAAAGTTTTGGAAAAGCCTGCCCCAGGACCCATTCTTGCCGGAATCAGATCCGGCGAAGCGGTCCGTCCGCTTTTCGGAGTGACCATTCCGGGCAGCAGCCCGTCGGAGAATTGTCCAAAAAAGAAAGGAGAGAACCCCATCGCCAAAGGTTCTCTCTTTCTTTTGTAATCTGGAATGGCTCACTTGATTGTCTGACGCTGTTAGCTATGTCTGGCGATGTTGTGCATATCAATTCGGTGCAAAGTTATGATTTCAGCAGTAGTCTTTCAATACCAACATCTTGTGATTTTGGTGCCAGCCTTAAGTGAGCATTCCCGGTCAGTTCTGACCTTCCACGCAGTAGTCCAGCTTCTTACCGGCCTTTGCGTTGTTTGCGGCAGGCCTTTTCTCCCAGATGTCCTGGGTGAAAAACCTGCAGATTGTAGCCAAAGCAATGAATAATGTCCTCATATTTTTAAATTTTTTGTCTTTCTTTTTCGAAACCACTTAATAGATGAAAAAAGTGCCTCTTTCGTTGCTTGATAAATGAATTATTTTCAAAATATTTTATGCTTTGGACAAAAAAAAGGCGGAGACCCCAAAAAGGTCTCCGCCGATTATTCGGATTGGTTCAAGATTACTTCATGATGACTCTTGCCATCTCAAGAACCTTGTTTGAGTAACCCCACTCGTTGTCATACCAAGCGCAAACCTTTACGAAGGTAGGATCAAGCTGGATACCGGCCTTTACGTCGAAGATTGAGGTATGAGGATCGTTGCGGAAGTCGGTAGAAACGACAGCCTCGTCGGTGTATCCGAGGATACCCTTGAGCTCGCCCTCAGATGCCTTCTTCATTGCAGCGCAGATCTCCTCATAGGTGCAGGGCTTCTCGAGTTCTGCGGTGAGGTCTACGAAGCTTACGTCAGAAGTGGGCACACGGAGTGACATTCCGGTAAGTTTTCCGTTGAGAACGGGGAGAACCTTTCCTACGGCCTTTGCAGCACCGGTAGATGAAGGGATGATGTTCTCAAGGATTCCACGTCCACCTCTCCAGTCCTTCTTTGAAGGTCCGTCAACGGTCTTCTGGGTAGCGGTAGCAGCGTGAACGGTGGTCATGAGGCCCCTCTTGATTCCGAAGGTGTCGTTCAGAACCTTGGAGATAGGTGCGAGGCAGTTGGTGGTGCAGGAAGCGTTGGAGATGATGTCCTGGCCAGCGTAGGTCTCGTGGTTAACACCATATACGAACATAGGGGTGGCATCCTTTGAAGGAGCTGACATGATGACCTTCTTGGCGCCGGCCTTGATGTGCTGGCGAGCGGTCTCGTCGGTAAGGAAGAAGCCTGTAGACTCAACTACAACATCTGCTCCGACCTCGTCCCACTTGAGGTTTGCGGGTTCCTTTTCGGCGGTGACGCGGATTTTGTGTCCGTTTACTACGAGATGTCCGTCAACAACAGAAATCTCGCCCTTGAAAGCTCCGTGAACTGAATCATACTTGAGCATATAGGCGAGATACTCGGGATCGAGAAGGTCGTTGATGCCTACAACCTCGATGTCTTTTGAGAAATTCTCAACTGCGGCACGGAAAACCATACGTCCGATACGGCCGAATCCGTTAATACCAAGTCTTACCATGTTTAGATAAATTATAAAAACTGTTAAACTTAAACTTCTAACCGTTTGAAGCGCTGCAAATTTATCAAAAAAATAGGGAAAATCAATTATCTTTGTAGAAAAAGTAAAGATGAAAATTCTGGTGACCAACGATGACGGATTCGAGGCGAAGGGGCTCTCGGTCCTTGTGGATATCTTGAGGCAGTACGGGGATTTGACGGTGGTTGCACCGAAGCGGCCGCAGAGCGGAATGTCCATGGCCGTGAGCATGGGTCTGAAGCCTCTTGCAGTCAAAAGATTGACGGAAGAAGCGGGTGAATCGTGGTGGTATCTCGACGGTACTCCAGCAAGCTGCATCAAGTTCGGTCTCGACAATATATTCTGGCCCGAGAGGCCTGATCTGGTCGTGAGCGGCATAAACCACGGGAGCAACGCTGCCACGGCCTCCGTGTATTCAGGTACAATCGGTGCGGCGATGGAAGGAGCACTGAACGGCATACCTGCAATAGGGGTGAGCCTCGACAGTTTCGCGAAGGATGCTGACTTCTCTGCCGTCATCCGCATGCTTCCGGGGATTCTGGATACCTTGATTCCCAACCTGAGCAGGCGTCATGGCAGTTTCTACAATATCAACTTTCCCGGAATCGCTGCCGATGACATCAAGGGCATAAAGATATGCCATATGGGGAAGGCGCACTGGGAGCGGGAATACAGGCCTTACAGGGAATTCCTGACGTCCGTGGGCCATGAGCCGTCCAAGGAGGACCTCAATTATCTTTCTGATGTTCAGCCTGGTGAGGAAATCTATGTGATGGCCGGTGATTTCACCGATGACGGCACAAATGTCTATCCGGCGGATCATCAGCTGCTGGAAGAGGGATATGTCACCATCACCCCGCAGAACATCGACAACACCGACTATTCGGAGGTGGAGCGTCTCGGGAAGATATTCGGAAAGTAAACTCTGGCGTCATGCGATACTACATCATTGCGGGTGAGGCTTCCGGAGACCTTCACGGCAGCAATCTGCTGCGCGGTCTGGCCGCAGAAGACAAAAGTGCCGAGGTCCGTTTCTGGGGAGGTGACATGATGCTGGCCGCAGCGGCCGAATGCGGGCTCAAGTCCGAGCTCGTCAGGCATTACCGTGACGGGGCGGTAATGGGCTTCACCGAAGTCCTTGCAAAGGGGTTCAAGCTTCTTGGCAACATCTCGTTCTGCAAGGGAGACATTCTTGAGTGGAAGCCTGATGTCGTCATCCTTATCGATTATCCCGGCTTCAACATGAAGATCGCGGAGTTCTGCCACGGTGCGGGCATCCGGGTCTTTTACTACATAGCCCCGAAGACCTGGGCGTCCAGGGAGAGCCGGAACCGCAGGCTGAAGGAGTGGGTGGACAAGCTGTTCATTGTGTTCCCGTTTGAGAAGGAATATTTCTCCAGCCGGGGCATTCCTTACATTTATGAGGGAAACCCGCTTGTGGATGCCATTGATTCACATGAATTCACGAGACCTGTGGACGGAAGGTATATCGCCATCCTTGCCGGATCGCGCAAGGCTGAGATTTCCCGCACCATGCCGGTATGCATGGAACTTGCGGACAAGCTTTCCGCTTTCCCTAGGTACAGGGGATACAAGTTCGTCGTGGCCGGTGCACCTGCCAGAAGCCGTGAGGACTATATGCCGTACATAGGGGAGAGAACGAATGTGGAGCTTCTTTTTGACAGGACATACGACATTCTGAAGTTTGCCGACGCTGCCGTTGTCAATTCGGGCACCGCGTCACTTGAGACGGCTCTCATAGGAACGCCGCAGGTAGTATGCTGGAGCACTTCTCCGCTCACTTTTTTTGTGGCGAAGAATATCCTCAGGGTCGGCGATCACATCAAGTACATATCTCTGGGCAATCTGTGCATCGGGAAACTTGCGTTCCGCGAGCTCATCCAGGATGACTTCAACATCGAGGAGGTGCTTGCCGAGGTCCGCAGACTGAATGAGGATGAGGCCTACAGGTCAAGAATGCTTGCCGATTATGCGGAAATCAGGAAATCTCTCGGTGGAAGCGGCGCTTCGCGCAAGGTGGCTGCAGCAATGATCCGTGAACTGCGCAAATGATCCTATATATTTGTTTTTGATATGAATGCACTGGTGACGGGAGCATCCCGTGGAATCGGAAAGGCGATCGCCATGGAACTGGCCTCGCTCGGTTTTTCTGTTGCCCTGGTTGGCAGGAAGAAGGATACCCTTGATGAGGTGGCATCTGAGGCAATGGCCGCAGGCTCTCCCAAGGCAGTTTCGGTAGAGGCAGACCTTGCGGATGTGTCAAGCTGTCCAAGGCTGGTTGCCGATGCCGTTTCTGCTCTTGGCGGAATTGATGTCCTTGTGAATTGTGCCGGGCTGTCTCTTGCTGGAAGTTTCACCGAAGCGACCCCGGAGCAGTGGGACAAGGTTTTTGCAGTCAATGCAAGGGCGCCTTTTTTCATTTGTCAGGCCGCGCTGCCTGAACTGCGCAAGTCCGAAAAGCCCATTGTGATCAATATCGCCTCCGTGGTGGGCTTCAAGGGATATGCCAACCAGTCAGTCTATGCGTCCTCAAAGCATGCATTGACCGGTTTCACGAAAGTGTTCGCGAAGGAGGTCCAGCCCTACGGCATCAGGGTTCACCTGATTTCCCCCGGAGGGGTTGCCACAGAGATGGTGAAGGAGATGCGCCCCGACATCAATGCCGACGAACTTATCCTGCCGGAGGAGATTGCGGAGATTGTGCGCTTTATTGTGACCCGCAAAGGAAAGGGGACAATAGACCAGTTCTATATCCGTCGCTATTCCGGACTTGCATTTGACTGATTCCCGACAGGTGCAGATGTGTGCTGCACCTCATTCATGATGGCCGAGAATAGTTCTTTGGTCATCTCCGGGTCTTTTGTGTTGAAGAATATGTGCGCACCCTGCGTGGTGACGACATGCACGTACGGGGGATATTTGAGGTTAAGATAGAGCCTGCACTTTCCAATGTCTTTCATGCGGAAATGTCCGACCTGTATGCTGCCTGCACCTATCCCGTTTGTCCGCATTGTGATTCTGGGCAGGCTGTCCGTGAGCTCCACCGAATGTATTTCACTCAAGTCCAATGTCATTGAGTAGTTGCCGGTAATGACCAGGCTCTTTTCCGTGACGCTTATGCCGTTGGCCTTGCACATCGACAGGATGAGTACTGCAATGCCTGCAAAAATTAGTGAAATTCCTAGAATTGCTCCTATGCTCATGCTTTTCATTACGCTGAATTGATGACCTCGCAAAATATGTCATTTTTTGTATATTGACAAATGTTTTGACCCACATTTCTGAATGTCCGGAAAGATTCTTATTCAGCGATATACCTCCCCTTGTGGCGAACTGCTGCTGGGGTCTTTCGGAGACAGGCTCTGTCTCTGCAACTGGACTCATGAGAAACATCCAGGGAGGGTGGACCGTCGTCTGACGACACTGCTTGATGCTGTTTATGAGTATGGGTCCACCGATGTGACGACAGCGGCTGCCCGTCAACTTTCAGAATATTTCAGCGGTGACAGGACGGTGTTTGATGTCCCTCTGCTGCTTGTCGGAACCGGCTTCCAGAAATCGGTGTGGGGGCATTTGCTTGGAATTCCGTACGGGAAGACTGTTTCGTACCGCGAGCTGGCTGAAAGCTGCGGGATTCCGGCGGCGGTGCGTGCCGTGGCAAATGCAAACGGGGCAAATGCTCTTTCCGTATTTGTGCCTTGCCACAGGGTGATTGCGGCTGACGGCTCTTCCGGAGGTTATGGCGGAGGTGCGGAGGCGAAGAGATTTCTTCTCGAGCTGGAATCCCGGTAGGCGCTCCGGGTGTCAGTATTGCCGCTCTCCGAAGATTGCGGTTCCTATCCTGACGATCGTTGCCCCATATTCAAGTGCGATGCGCCAGTCGGCCGACATTCCGATCGACAGTTCCCTGAAGCTTTCCAATTCCGGGAAGAGTTCCCTGCAGTAGCCGAAAAATGACGAGATCCTGGCGAAGTCAGCGCGTATGTCCTCTTCTTCATCGGTATGTGTCGCCATTCCCATGAGTCCGCAGATGCGCACGTTCTTGTATTTTTCTGCATTGAAGAGCACGTCGAGGGCCTCTTCTTCGACAAATCCCTGCTTGGTCTCTTCGGCCCCTATGTGGATTTCAAGCAATATGTCGGTAGTCTTCCCTTCGGCCTTTCCCCAGTCGTTGATCGCCTGAAGCAGGTGCAGGCTGTCAACGGACTGCACCATGGAAGCGTAGGGGAGGACGAGCTTCAGCTTGTTGGTCTGCAGGTGTCCGATGAAGTGCCACTCGATCCTGTCGGCAATTTCCGGGTGCTGCTCCCTGATTGCCGTAACCTTTTTTGCGAATTCCTGCGGCCTGTTCTCTCCGAAGCGGAATTGTCCGGCGTCAACGGCCTCCAGTATAGATTCGAGGGGGTGGAATTTCGAAACTGCCACCAGTTTTGTCTCCGGTGGCAGTTCCTTGAATATTATCTGAAGATTTTCGCTTATCATCTGAAGGGCTTATCTTCTTCCTTGTTTCTTTCGCTGTTCGCGGAGCTGCTGCTCCTGCATCCTCTGTGCTTCCTCAATTCTCTGCTGCCATTTGCTCTTGGGGAGGGGCTTTCCTTCGCTGGCTCTGACCTTTGCAAGGATTGCATCCTTGTCGATGCTCTTGCGGATGATGAGAGTTTCGGCAATGGAAATGAGCTGGGAGAGCAGATAGTAGTAGCTGAGTGCTGCGGACAGCTGGTTGCAGATGAAGAACATCATGATGGGCATGAGCCAGAGGCTCATGAATCTCATGGATGCGGCGCTCGGATCGTTGGCGGTGGGTTGGGATGCCATCGTGAACTTCGAGTAAACCCACATCGTGATGGCCATCAGAAGCGCAAACAGCGACAGGTGGTCTCCGAGTATCGGAATGCGTGTCCCGTAGTCTATGATTGAGTCATATGCCGACAGGTCATCGCACCACAGGAAAGGCTGCTGGCGAAGTTCTATTGATGCCGGGAAGAAGCGGAACATTGCCCAAAGTATAGGGAAAGTCAGCAGCATCGGGAGGCATCCTCCCATCGGACTCACGCCGGCTCTCCGGTAGAGGTCCATGGTTGCCTGCTGCTTCTTGAGCTGCTCCTGCTGGTTGTCGGCGTGTGGGAATTTCGCGTTGATCTTGTCAAGTTCGGGCCTGAGCGCGCTCATCTTTGCGGATGATGCGTATGACTTGTAGGTGAAAGGAAGCACCACAAGCTTGATCACAATGGTCATCAGGAGTATGACAAGACCGAAGCTGTTTATGAATTTCCCGAAGAAGTTGAACATCGGGATGATGGCGTACTTGGTGAACCATCCCACGAGCCAGCCTCCGAGAGGGATGATCTTCTCGTAGTTGTGGCCGTAGCTCTTGAGGGTCTGGAAATGGTTGGGCCCGAGATAGAATTCGAAGGGTATCGTGGAGTTGCCTCCGTCCGTCAGCTCGGCACGCATTTTTGCACTGCAGTCCATCAGGTTGTGGCTCGGGTCGCTTTCGGGGAAAAATTCAATTGCAAGTTCACCAGAAGTGAATTCCTCCGGAGCGCGCATTATGACTGAGAAGAACTGCTGCTGGAATGCGAACCAGCTCAGCTTGGAATCCACACGGCGCTCTCCGTTCCGGGCATTGCCTATTGATTCGGGCTTCTTGTCGCCTTCGTAGTAGTAGTTGAGTTTCGAGTACTGTGATTCATTCCTGTAGCCCTTTTCCATCCTGGGGACTGTTACCCCGAAGTCTATGTCGAATGAGCCGACGTTCTTCGGAATCACGTTGTCCATCCCGACGAAAGACAGAAGGTTGTCCATCCGGTAGCTGTCCTTGTGGAGCATGTACTTCTGCTCAATGTACCCACCTCCGGAGAAGGGGAGCCTCATGGTTATGGAGCTGTCGGTCTTTTCCGAGATCTGGAAGGTGAAGCCGTCGGTGCGGATGTATTCGCCTGCATAGATGCTTACGGCGTAATCGGCCTCACCGTTCTTGAAAAGGTAGAGGTCCGACCCGTCATAGTTGTAGTAGTCCTTGACCTGGACGGAATAAGGCTGCGCACCCTTTGTGGTGAATTCAACCTTGATCTTGTTGTTCTCGATGGATACTGTCTGCGCCTCTGCGTTGTATGCCTTCTGTATGGTGGTGTCCTTGAATATCGCCCCGTTCTGCTGGCTGTCCGGAACTTCCTCCATGGCCTCGGGCATATCCTTCACAGGATTCATGGCCAGTGCGATCGAATCCGCCTGGGCCTGCAGTTCGGCATTCTTCTTCGCGCGTCCGGTCTCAAATACGGAGAAACCGACAAAAATAAGAACAATGAGGATGAAACCTATAATTGTGTTCTTGTCCATTATTTGCTGCTTTCTTCTTCTGTGTTCCTGATCTGCTCCTCAAGTTTCTTGAGCTCGGCCTTCGCTTCTTCGATTTTCGCTTTCATCTGCTTGATAAGAGGGCTGTCGCTGCTTGATGCGGAGAAGAATCCGATGTTGTTCTCGTAGGTGATTATGTTCTGCTGAAGCGTGTTGTATTTCGCGATGAGAATATCCTTGGGGCTGCGGTGCTGGTTCGATGAGCCTCCCTGCCTGCTTCCTCTCTGGCGGCTGAAAAGAGGGAACTTGTCCTGCATGGCCTCGCGGAATTCTGCGAGAATGCCGTCCTTCTCCTTGAAGGGAACATGCCCGATGGCCTGCCAGCGCTCGTTGAACTCGCGCATCGCCTCGGCGTTCGCGGTCTCGTCGTCGCCGGGAACGTAAGCCCTGATTTCCTCGATGAGCTTCTTCTTGGCCTTGAGGTTTCCGTAGAAGTCATTCTCGGGTGTGGCGTTTGCATCCCTCCTGGCGAAGAATTCGTCGCATGCGGCACGGAATCTCTTCCAGAGCTGCTCGGACTTCTTGCGGGGAACAGGTCCGATTTCCTTCCACTGCTTCTGCAGAGAGATGTACTGGTCGGTAGTCTTCTTCCATTCGGTGCTGTCCTTGAGTGCCTCGGCCTGCTCGATGAGGGCCTGCTTCTTCTCGAGGTTTTCGTTCATGGCCCCCTTGATTCCGGAGTAATACTCGCGCTTGCGTCCGAAGAATGCGTCGCATGCGGCACGGAACCTGTCGTAGATCTTCTGGTTCTCTTTCTTGGTGGCGAAACCGATTTTGCGCCATTCGGCCTGGATGTCCTCAATCTCTTTTGAGAAGGCGTTCCATTCTGCGGAGCTCTTGACTTCCCGTGCAGCGATTTCCTCTACGCGCTCGCAGAGCTTTTTCTTCTTCTCGAGATTCTCGACCTGCTGACCCTTGAGTTCCTCAAAGTGTGCCTGGTAACGCTTGTTGATCACGGCAGTGGCTGCCTTGAAGCGGTCCCATATTTCCTCGCGCTTTTCCTTGGCCACGGGGCCGAATTCCTTCCACTGTTCGTGCAGTTTCTGGAGTTCATGGAAGGCGGTCACGATGTCCTCGTTTTCGGAGAGCTTCTCCGCAGCTTCGCAAAGAGCCTCCTTGGCCTCGAGGTTCTTCTTGAAGTCGAGATCGCGGAGGTCACGGCTTATCTTGACCATGTCGTAGAATTTCTCGACATAGAACTGGTATCTGTCGTTGATGTCCCTGAATGATTGAGCAGGCACGGGACCGGCCTCTCTCCAGCGGTTCTGCAGCTCTCTGAATGCCGGGAACTGCGAACTCATGTCGTCCTGCCCCTCGACCAGAGCCTTGAGGTCGTCGATGATTGCCTGCTTCTTGGCAAGGTTGGCCTCTCTCTGCTCTTCCTGCTGCTTGTTGTATTCTGCCCTTTCCTTCTTGTAGTCAGAATAGAGTGCCTTGAAATTCTGCTCCACGGCTTCGAATGGGTTGCTGCGGGCATCGTCAGACATCTCGGGGTTCTCGCTCTTGAGTTTCGTCAGCAGTTTGTAGAAGGCGGATTTGATTGCTTCCGCCTCTTTGGAGCGCGACATGCTGTCTGCGCTGTCCTTGAGTTTGACGAACATGTCGGACAACTCGGCGAGAGACTTGTCAGCAAGCTCCTCGGCTTTGTCTGCGACATTGTCGGCGGCATCTTCCACCTTGTCGGCCAGGACGCCAACTTTTTCAGCGGCTGTCTCGACAACATCGTTCACCTTATCGGCGGCTTCGGCAAGGACTTCTTGCATTTTCTCGGGAAAGTTGTTTTCGCTCATAATATGATTTCAATTAATTACAGACTACAAATATACGAATCTGTTTGACTTTTTTCAAGAGAAAGCGGTATTTTTGCGGAAATCAACAATCTGACAACAATTATGCGGATAGACATAATAAGCGTGGTCCCCGAACTTCTTGACAGTCCTTTGAGCCATTCGATCGTTGGCCGGGCCATAAAGAGGGGGCTGGTGGACATCAGGGTGCACAATCTGCGGGAGTTCGGCCTTGGCCCCCGGAAAAATGTGGATGACTACAGCTATGGCGGCGATGCCGGCATGGTCATGAGGGTGGAGCCAATATACAACATGATTTCCAGCCTTCGCGAGGAATGCGACTTCGATGAGGTCATATTCATGTCTCCGGACGGGGAGAAGCTGACGCAGGCGATCTCGAACGAACTTTCGATGAAGGAAAACATTATTATTCTCTGCGGTCATTACAAGGGCGTTGACCAGCGTGTCCGCGATCATCTGGTGACGCGCGAGATTTCCGTAGGCGACTATGTGGTCAGCGGGGGAGAGATTCCGGCCGCGCTCCTGGCGGATTCCATCGTGCGTCTGATTCCGGGTGCGCTTACCGACGAGACCTCTGCCCTGTCGGATTCTTTTCAGGATGGCCTTGTTTCGCCTCCGCTGTATACGAGGCCGGCGGAATTCAACGGATGGAAGGTTCCCGAAGTCCTGTTGAGCGGAAACCCCAAGCTGATACGCCAGTGGCAGGATGAGCAGGCCCTCGAGAGGACGCGAAAACTGCGTCCGGAGCTAATTATTAAAGATTTTTAAAAATTGAATATTTTTCTTGAATTTTTTTTGAAAAAATATTGTAAAAAAGAAAAAATGTGTATCTTTGCTCTCGGAAATGAAAACAACTCGACTCCGGATCTGTTCCGGAGGTTTCTAACCAACAATAATTAACCTTCTATAAGGTAATACACTACTAACTAACCGTAAAAGCCTGCTGCGACAGCAGGCTTTTGTCGTCTGTAAAAGTGTGTGCGTAACTTCCGAAGACATTGCATTTTGTGCATGTTTCCAAAAACAACATTTGCTGCAATTTTGTACTTTTGTATGACGATGGCCGTCATTGGCATACATACCACGTAATTTGCAATGAAATTCAGGATACTTGCAGCTTCACTGCTTTCGGCCGGAGCCTTGCTTCTTGCCGGCACCTCCGATTATTCTTTTGCCCAGGGCAACGGAGACCTCCTCAAAGAGACCGATCCGGCTTTTTTCATGACTCCGGATGCGAGGAGAATAGCCAATCAGATTCTTGTCTGGCAACGGGTTACTGGAGGCTGGCCCAAAAATGTGGACATGGTCTCGCCTATGGATGAGGAGGATATTTCCGCAGTATTGTCCGAGAAGGGCAGGCTTGATGATTCAACCGTCGACAATGGCGCGACCTGCTCGCAGATGCTTTTTCTTGCGAGGGCTTATTCTGCGACGGGAGATTCCAGATACAGGGATGCCTTTGTCCGTGGAGCAGAGTACATTCTCGGAGGACAGTATGAGAATGGCGGCTGGCCGCAATTCTGGCCTGAACAGTCCGGATATCAGTTCCACATCACTTACAATGACAATGCGATGGTGAATGTGCTTGAACTGTTGGCCGGCATAAGGGACGCGGATTCTCCTTTTGACGGAGATTTGGCTGATTATGACTTGAGGTCCCGTGCTGCCGAAGCGTTTGACAAGGGGATTGACTGCATTCTGAGGACGCAGCTGCACCATGACGGCAATCCGGCAATATGGTGCCAGCAGTATGACTGCCGTACCCTTGAACCGGCAGCTGCGCGCGCCTATGAGCTTCCGTCGTTCAGCCCGCAGGAGAGTGTAGGAATAGTGCGGCTGCTGATGTCTCTTCCGGAACCGTCGGAGGAGGTGAAGGCTGCGGTGAGAGGTGCCATGAAATGGTTTGACACCTACAAGTTGACAGGATACAGGGTTGAACGTTATGTGGATAAGTATGGACGGAGGGAAACTCGCCTTGTGGAGGACGGAACTGCCGGACCGTTATGGGCCAGGTACTATGACCTGGAGAATGTCGAACCTTATGTCTGTGACAGGGACGGCATACCTCGTCCTCGTCTGGAAGACATTGGCTATGAGAGGAGAAACGGATACAGGTGGTATGACTCTTCCCCTGCCGGACTTTATGAGGAATATGCTGAATGGGCCGATGAATTTGATCCGGAGCAAAAGGTGGAAGTTTCTCTTCAGACTCCTGGCGCCAATGAAACAGGATTGATTGCCATGTTCCGCAGGCCGGCTGTAGACAGGAGCCGCTTCGACGTCGTTGTCTCGCCCGGAGAGAGCATTCAGGAAGCGGTTGAAAAAGCTCCGGAGGACGGCGGTGAGCCTTTCTGCATATTGCTTCTCGACGGCATTTACGAGCAGAAGGTTGTCATAGACCGTCCTGATGTTGTGCTTGTGGGCGAAAGCCGTGACCGCACGGTGATCAGATTCGCTGAAGGAGAGAAGAACCGCGGCAGTTACACGTACCGTGGACGCGATGCCGGAAACGGTGTCATTTCAATATGGGATGAAGGCGATGACTTCATATTGTGTAACCTCACGGTTTACAATGACTACGGGACGACGGTGGAGCCGACGACAAGTCACCAGTTCGCGGTGTTCGGGCGCGGGACAAGGACAATAATCCTGAACTGCAATATATGGTCAGACGGCAATGATGCCCTTGCCCTCTGGGCACCTGAGGGCAACGGGATGTATTATCATGCGGATCTTTTTCTGCGTTGCCCCGGTGTCGACTTCCTTTGTCCGCGCGGCTGGTGTTATGCAACCCGCTGCCGTTTCCTCGGGGATACTCCTGAAGGTGCCGACGGTAATGTGAGGCATGCGATGATATGGCATGACGGCAGGGGAGACAGGAGCCGGAAACTTGTCATAACCAACTCGGAGTTCGATGCGGCGCATCCGACTTTGCTTGGCAGGTATCATCATGATTCCCAGTTTTTCTTTGTCGACTGTGCGATGTCTTCCAATATACTTGATGAGGACGTGTGCTATGCTTATGTCGACAAGGTCCTTGATCCTTGCCCGTGGGGGCATCGCGTGTGGTATCTCGACTGTTTCAGGGAAGGGGGAGACAGTGGCTGGCTCTCAAACAATATTGACGAGGAAGGCGAGAACCTGAAATACTATACTGTCCTGCCGGATTGGACCTTTGGCGGCAGGTGGGATCCCGAAGCACATATCCGCAGGCTGTGGAATGTGCTGGCTTATTGATTAATCTGCAACAAAAAATATTTTCCCAATGAAAAAACGAATTGTTTTGATCTTGGCGCTTGGCGCCGTATTGCTGCAGGGATGCAAGTCTGAAGCCCCTGCTGTGCAGGCTGCCGATGTCCCCGTGCCGGAATATGCCGTTTACGGGGAGGGTCTTATTGCCGACATTACTCCGGAAGGATGGATTCTGGAAATGCTCGAAAGGCAGAAGGACGGTCTGACGAGTCATCCCGAGGCGATGGCGTATCCATACAACTCCTGTCTTTGGGCAGGGGACCTGAAACGGGATTCTGACGACAGGGGTGCGAACTGGTGGAGGTATGAGCAGACCGCATATTATCTTGATGGCCTGACTCGTCTGGGCTACCTTCTGGACGACGAGGCTCTTCTTTCCGTATGGAAGGAAAATATAGACTATGTTCTCGGTCATCCCCTTCCTGCGAGACATGATTCCCTTATTGACAGGGGTGAGGGCCGGTTAGGGCCCGATTCAGGTTCAATGGCGTGGCCGTTTGCCGTATTCTTCCGTGCCATGAAGGCCGGCTACGAGGCAACGGGTGATGAAAGAATTCCTGCAGCCCTGGAGAAGAACTATCTTTCTTATTCTGTTGACGAACTCGGCAGAGGCCGCGGTCCAGTCAACGTGGAAGGTATCCTTTGGACATATTCACTTACCGGAAACCGGGAACTTCTGGATCTTGCCGAAGAGGTGTGGAATGCCGGGAATGGTGATCTTACTCAAGAGGCTTGTCTGGATGATTCGGCGTTCCACATCCACGGAGTCACGATGAACGAGATGATGAAGATACCGATGCTGCTCTATGCTTATACCGGAAAGCCGGAATATCTGGATGCGGCACTAAAGGCCGACGCCAAGATGGAGGGCCCGAACATGCTTGTCGACGGGGTGAATTCCAGTACCGAGCATCTTGCGGGGAATGATCCTCTCGCCAGTCACGAGACATGCGACATCACTGATTACGGCTGGACCATGGGATACTATCTTACGACTACCGGTGATTCCGAATGGGCTGACCGCATGGAGAAGTCGGTATTCAATGCAGGAATGGGTGCGATAACAAAGGATTTCAAGGCCATGCAGTATTTCTCCTGCCCGAATCAGTTCATTGCGACAGGCAACTCGGATCACAATGCATTCAAGCGCGGGCTTACCTGGATGGCCTACAGACCGATACACGAGACGGAGTGCTGCATAGGCAATGTCCACAGGTTCCTTCCGAACTATGTCTCACGCATGTGGCTGAAGGACAGGAACGGTTTCCCTGTAGCTGCACTTTACGGACCGTCTTCGGTCGTATATCAACTTGGGGACGGCACAACTGTCAGGATTGAAGAGGAGACCTCGTATCCTTTCAGCGACAAGATAGACTTCCGTTTCACGTTCTACCGCGACGGGCGCGAGACGCGCAAGCCCGTGTCAATGGATTTCACGTACCGTGTCCCCGGCTGGTGCAAGACCATGGAGCCCGGTTTTGTCACCGAAAGCCGTGAGTGGAAGAGCGGAGACGTGTTCTCCGTTGAATTCCCTATGGACATCGAAGTCGTTGACAATCCTGTTGAAGGGAAGAGTATCGTTCGCGGTCCTCTTGTATATTCATATGCGATTCCCGTCAATTGTGTCGAGGACACTGCCGTCTACGAGAATCTTGCCGGGAAGGTATCAGCAAATCCGGATTTCAAGAGCTGGAGCATGACTCCCGCGGGCAAGTGGAATTATGCCCTGGTCGAGGACCTGCTCGACGAGGCAAAGTTTGTCCCGTCTTCATCTGACGGTTTCCCCTTTGATCTTGAATCTGTGCCCGGCAAGATCCGAGTCCCGGTCGTCAGTGTCGAAGGATGGGAACTTGATGAAGGTCGCTACACTCCTGCCCTTCCTGACCGGGTCGTTCTTCGGGACAGCACCGAGGTTGTGTCGATAGAACTTGTACCTTACGGAAGCACGACATTGAGAATGACAATTTTTCCCGTCGCGGAATGACCATAATTGAGACAAGGGCCGGCTCATCAGCCGGCCCTTGTCTTTTATATAGTGGGATTCTCCTAGTAAACAAGAGGGTTCTTGTACCGGCCCTTGCCCACGGAGATTTTTCCGTATTCGATTGCCTGCTCTGGACAGCGGTGGATGCATGCCAGGCACTGCACGCAGTGTTTGTCCCATACTGGACGGCCGTTTTCTCCCATCTTGATGTTGTTCTCCGGACAAACCTCGACGCACAATCCGCAGCTTATGCATTTGTCGGTGACACGGAACGCGGTCTCTCCCTGTATATATTTTCTGAAACCGGAATTGATCACGTTTGTCTTGAACCATGCGGCGGATCCTGACTTGTAGAGATCCTTCCGTGGTTCCCCGCTTTCTATTGCCTGCTCAATCTCTTCTATCCTGGCTGGAGCCTCGTTGAGTTTGCGCTGTTCAACCTCCTTTGAATCGACATCAAAGAATGGCAGGACAATGTAGCTGTTCGGCATTGCTACCGAGAATGCCGCTGTCAGATTTATGCCTTTGGCCGAAAGGATTTTCTTTATCATCGTGTCGGTACGTCCACAGTCGTCACCGCAGGTGCACACCGCATATACCGGCTTGCCGTCTGCTCCCGTGAGCTCCATCCTGTTCATGAACTTCATCATGGTGACTGAAGGCCCCCAGGAATGTATGGGGAATACGAAAAGAATGTATCGGGATGAGCTGACGTCAAATTTAACTTCTCCTTTTTTCATTGAGTCCGCGACTGAAACGATTTTCAGTCCGAAATGCTGGCCGAGTTGCCTCGCTACCCACAGGGAATTTCCCGTGGCTGAAAAATAGAATATCATGGTCGTTTGCTTTTGCTGTGAATTGCGGTTGAATTCCGTATTGCAAAGATAGCCAAAATTGAAGATTATGAAATATTCTTTGAAGATTGTGAAATCTGGAGACGGACAGATAATCGTAATTTTGCATATCCGAAAAACTGTAAACCACATTGCATATGAGAAAAATCATTTTATCAGCATTTTGCTTCCTGTCGGCGTTGGCTGTACAGGCGCAGCCACGCGGCGGTCAGGGCGGCTTTGCTGCCGAACTCAGTTATCCTGTCGTCTATGAAGGCCCTGATGTCATTTTCCGTCAGGTTGATGATCATCTATGGGTCGGTTCCGGCCATGTGATGGCCTCGGAAACCCTTTATATTGTTGAAGGTGAGAACCGGGCCGTGCTTATTGATACAGGAACATCAATTCCCGGACTTGACAAGATTGTGGAGTCAATAACGTCAAAGCCTTATGACGTGATTCTTACACATGTGCATCCGGACCATGCAGGAGGATGCTCCAATTTTGAAGAAATATGGATCTGCAGTGCGGACGAGCCGTCACTTTCTTCAATGGCTCCCGGCTTTGACGGAACCGTGCGCTTTCTGGAGGAAGGCCAGGTGTTTGATCTTGGCGGAAGGACTCTTGAAGTCGTGTTCACTCCAGGACATACCGCCGGATCAGTGACTTTCATGGACAAGTCCAACCATTACGGCTTCAGCGGAGATTCTTTCGGCAACGGCAATCTGCTTCTGGGCACGGATTTCTCCACGATGATAGCTACCTGTGAAAAAACCCTTGAATGGATGGAAGAGAACGACATATATTTCCTCTACAACGGGCATTTCATGGGATCAAACCACGAGACGACCAAGAGGATATATGACATCAGCCGCATCTGCAGCGGGCTTTTGTCCGGCGAAATCGAAGGTGAGCAGGGAGGATCCGGTATGGGTTTGAGCATGAGCTGTTTTCGTGAGGGAGTACGGATAAATTATGGTGACAAACAAATGAAATGATATGATATGAAAAGACTACTGTTTTTGACAGCATTGATTGCGGCCTTGACCGCATGTTCCGGAGAAAAGCAGGTCGATATAGATGATTTGCGTGCCGGATTCGACAATCCTCCGCAGGAGGCAAGGACACAGGTGTGGTGGCACTGGATAGGCGGAAACGTGACCAAGGAGGGAATACGGAAAGACCTGGAATGGATGGATCGAGTCGGAATCGGCGGTTTCCATCATTTTGATGCCGCTCTTTCTTCAATCCAGGTTGTTGACAAGAGACTCATATATATGGAGGAAGACTGGAAGGAGGCTCTCGGATATGCAGCCAGACTGGCAGATTCGCTGGGGCTTGAGATGACTATAGCCAGTTGTCCCGGATGGAGTGCAACCGGGGCGCCGTGGGTCGAACCGAAAGACGCGATGAAGAAACTTGTCTGGAGGACAGAGACGATTGAAGGCGGCCGCCGTTTCAGCGGAAAGTTGCCGGAGCCGTTCACAACCACGGGGGCGTTCCAGAATGCTGGCGCAGAGGGGCGCGGGACCGCTTCGGTGGCCGAATATTATGAGGATGTAGCGGTGATTGCCATGCCCCTTCCGGACGGGGATTTGTCAATGTCGGAGATGGGTGCCAAGCTGACCTCAAGCGGGGGAGAATTTGAACTGTCAGAACTGTGTGACGATGACCTCGCTAACGGTTCGGTCCTGCCGAACGGCAGTGACGGACAGGCGTGGATCATGTTCGAATTCCCGGATGAGCAGGTCATCAGGGCTGTCTCCCTGAGTGATGGACGCGGTGCCGGCCGGTCCGGAGGTCCCGCAACGGTATGGCTTGAATCAAGCGATGACGGCAAGAATTTCGTCAAGGTTGCAGATCTCCAGACCGGTGGTGCAGCCATGAGGACCATAGGCATTCCTGCCGTGGCTGCAAAGTATTTCCGGGTTGTGTACCGGAATGCCGAGGCCCCAGGGCCGTCGATGTTCGGACGTTCAGCGGTGTCTCCCGCTCCTTCAGGGACACGGATATCCGAACTGGTGCTGCATTCCGCTTCGCGGATCCACCGTTCCGAGGACAAGTCTGCATTTACCTCTGCGGCATCCTTGAGCTCATTTCCTACAATGCTTTCGCCTGATGAAGAATTTGCTCAGCCTGAAAGCGTCATTGACATCAGTGACAAGATGGATAAAAACGGAAATCTGGAATGGGACGTTCCTGAAGGACGTTGGAAGGTATGGCGTTTCGGATACTCTCTGACAGGCAAGCAGAATCATCCTGCACCTCCGGATGCGACCGGCCTTGAGGTAGACAAGCTTGATCCGGTTGCTTGGACAAATTATTTCCACACTTATTTCGATCTCTACAGGGTGGCTTCAGGAGGACTGATAGGGCAGAGAGGAATACAGTATGTGCTCAATGACAGCTATGAGGCTGAGCAGGAAAACTGGACACCGGCAATGTTCGATGAATTTCTCGGCAGGCGCGGATATGACCTTCACAAATGGATGCCGGTGCTAGCCGGTGCGGTTGTAGGCTCTCCGGAGCAGAGTGATGCTTTCCTCTGGGACTGGAGGAAGACTATAGGTGACCTGATCACATCTAATTACGATCTGCTGACAAAGATTGCGGTCGATGAGTACGGAATGAAAGGACGCTACACCGAGGCTCATGAAGGAGGAAGGGTATACCCGGTCGACGGAATGGACGTGAAGCGGACGGCAGCGGTGCCCATGTCGGCGATGTGGGTGGTCGCACCATGGCTTGGCCGCACGCCCGACGGTGACGTTAATCGTTCCGGATATATCTCTGACTGTCAGGAGTCCGCCTCAGTTGCTCATGTCTATGGACAAAATGTCGCTGCGGCTGAGTCCCTGACGGCCTGGGGCAACGTGCAGTATTCCTATTCACCCCAGAACCTCAAATCCGTGGCCGATCTTGAACTGGCGTGCGGAATCAACCGTTTCGTGATCCACGAGAGCGCGCATCAGCCTGACGACGTGTTTGTCCCTGGCTTCAGTCTTGGAGGCATCGGACAATGGTTCAACCGCCACGACACATGGGCCGAGCAGGCTGGGGTGTGGGTCGATTACATGTCCAGAAGTTGCTATATGCTTCAGGCAGGACACAATGTTGCAGATGTGCTGGTGTACTATGGCGAAGATGCAAACGTCACTTCACTGTTTGGGGGACGCCAGCCGGCACTCCCTTATGGCTACAAGTTTGACTATCTGAATCCGGATGGCCTTCTGAATCAGATTGTCGTGAGGGATGGCTCTCTTGCCAGCAGGAGCGGCACAAGATACCGTGTGCTATGGCTGGAAAGGAACAACGAAGTGATGTCGGTTGAGATTCTCAGGAAGATACTTTCCCTCGTTGAGGACGGTGCGGTAGTTTGCGGTCCGAGGCCAACCAGGACTTCCGGTCTGCTGGAAAGCAGGGAGGAGTTTGATTCTCTGGTGGCGAAAATATGGGACGGTGGCAGGCAGAATGTATACGAAGACACTCCTATTGCCGAGGTGCTTTCTGGCGTTTCGACACCAGACGTGATTTCTGACGCTGCGGCTGAACTGAGGTTCCTTCACCGGACTCTCAAGGACATTGAAATCTATTGGGTCAACAAGCCTTCCGACAAGTATCTCGATACCGAGGTCTCATTCAGGGTGAGCGGCCTGAAGCCCCAGATATGGCATCCTGACAACGGTACGGTCGAAGATGCCTCCTACAGGATTGAGGGTGACCGGACGGTTGTCCGTTTGAACCTCGTGCCTGATGATGCTGTGTTCGTCGTATTCTCCGGGAAGGCAGAGGCAAGCTCGGTAGACATGGCAAGGCCGGAGGAGGTTGATGTCGCCGTTGTATCCGGTCCATGGAATGTCAGATTCCAGGAAGGAAGGGGCGCCCCGGAGTCAGCGGTGTTCGAAGAACTTGAGTCATATACCGAGTCAGAAGATTTCGGAATCAGGTATTTCTCCGGCGTTGCTGACTACTCCGGCACTTTTGATGTCCCTGCAGTCTCCGACAGGATGTTCCTTGATCTTGGACAGGTCTGCAATCTTGCGGAGGTATACGTTAACGGACAGTACTGCGGAACTGCCTGGAAGGAGCCCTTCCGCGTGGACATAAGCGCTGCCGTAAAGGAAGGTGAAAATGACTTGAAGGTCAAGGTCGTGAACCTGTGGGTCAACAGGCTGATAGGAGATGAACAGCCCGACTGTCCGGAGAAGATCACCTTTACCGACGCACGTCACTATACCGCTGAAACGCCGCTTCTTCCGTCCGGCCTGCTGGGCCCCGTGAAGGTGGTTTCAGAAAATTGACACTTATAATCTGTTGAAGTGGTTTTGTGATTGTCCGGGCATGCCGTGAGGTTTGCCCGGACAGTTTATTTCCTGAGCACCGAACTTGGAGTCATTCCGAAGTGCTTCTTGAAGTCCCTGGAGAAATTGAACGGAGACGAAGAGCCGACCATGTCGGCAACCTCGCTGACATTGTAGTTCCCGCTCTTCAGGAGTTCCATGGCCTTGTTCATCTTGTAGGTGCTTATGAACTCCAGTGGAGTCTGTCCGGTCAGAGCCTTTATTTTTGCATAGAGTTTCGAGTAGGATACGCCTATCTCCCTGGACATGGATTCAATGGTGAACTGCTCGTCTGTGAAATGCTGTTCTATGACGTCGTGGACTTTTGCAAGGAATTTTACTTCCTGCTCGTTAAGGGATGCCTGCCTTACGAGTTTTTCGTCCTTGATAGTGTCCTGAGTGAGATTCAGGACGCGTTGCTGGATCCGCTTGCGGTTATCGATGAGGCTGCGAATGGTGGCTTTGAGAAAATCCGGGTCGAACGGCTTGGCTATGTAGGCGTCGGCACCTTTGCCAAGTCCTTTGATTGTGCTGTCCTTGTCATTCTTCGCCGTAAGCAGGATCACGGGGATGTGGCAGTATTCCGGGTTTGACTTAATGTCGCTGCATAGTGTGTATCCGTCTTTCTGCGGCATTACGATGTCGCTCACGACAATGTCCGGAATGGCTATTTTCAGATTCTCCAAGGCTTCCAGGCCATCAGGGGCAGCAATGACGTTGTATTCGTCGGAAAGTATGTCATTGAGGAAAGAAGATATCTCGGGGTTGTCTTCGGCTATGAGCACGCTCGGCAGTGCCGGGTTGAATTTCTGCTCTGACTGACTTTGGGCCAGGCTGCCGTATTTTGAGATGCCGGTAGTCTGGCATATCTCGGACTCGTCATAATTGTCCTCTGTTATTGGTATTGTCAGTGCAAATACCGATCCCTGTCCGGAAGATGCCGGCCTGTATGACAGTTTGCCCTTGTGCAGCCTTGCCAGGCTCTGGGCGTAGTTGAGGCCTATGCCGTTGCCGGGCGTTCCCGGCTCCTTCCTGTCCACATCCAGTCTGTCGAAGCGGTCGAAGATGTTTCCCCGCTTCTCTTCAGGAATGCCTATGCCGTTGTCTATGATTTCTATCACGGCGTTTTTCCCGTCCGAATCCATGCTGATCCTTATCTTGCCGGATTCAGGAGTGTACTTGCAGGCGTTGCTTATCAGATTCACGAGAATCTTTTCGATTTTCAGGCCGTCTGCCAATCCATGGACGCCCTCCTTGATGTCAGTCTCAAGACTCTGTGACTTTTCCATCGCTGCAAAGCGGAAATTGTTGGCAATGCCGAGTACCAGCGCGCTTAGGTCAGTTGGCGAAACCTGAAGCTGCCCGTCCTTGCGTCTTGACGCCGGACTGTCCATTATCTCTTCGCTTATCAACTTAAGACGCTCGGCGTTCCTTTCCATAGTGTCGATGTATCTTCTGTCCCGGTCGCTTAGCCCGGGACATTTCCGAAGTTGGCTGAGCGGGCCTGTTATCAGTGAGAGCGGTGTCCGGAGTTCATGTGAGATGTTGGTCACGAAATCCAGGTGCTCCTGCTTCAGCGCCAGTTCTTTCCTGCGCATCCTTGACTTGAGGTAGATGTTGATGAGCAGGATGGCGAGCCCTGCGAGCACAAAGGCATAGAGGATCTTGGCCCCGGTCGTGGCCCAGGGCGCAGGGTGGACGATTACCGGAAGGCTCAGTTCGTTGCGGCTCCATTTGCCGTTCATGTATCGTACCCTTACCCTGAAATTGTATTTTCCAGGCGGCAGGTTGGAATAGTTTGTCTGGATCTTGTCGGTGTATATCCAGTCCCTGTCATAGCCCTCAAGCATGAAGGAATAGTTGAGAAGAGTGCCGAAACTGAAATTGAGACCTGAATACATGATCGTGAGGAGTTTCTGCCGCCACGACAGGTCCACACGTTTTCCGATTTCGGGAAGCTGCTCTCCGTTGATTGCGATGTACTCGAAATTGAGCGGAATTTCCGGTTCCCTTCCGTCGAACCTGATGTCCTGGTCAATCTCTGTTATTCCTCCGTAACCGCCGAAATACAGTTTCCCGTCAGGGGATTTCACTGCGCAGCGCAGGCTGTAGAAGTTGGTTCCGTCGAACTTGTAGTCATAGATGGTGTTGAAACTCTCGTCGGCCGGATCATAACATATTATGTGCGTCGGAGTGTTGAACCATATCCTTTCTGTCTTGTCAAGTATTACGGATTCAATCGAGTTGCTGGACAGCCCTGTTGAAAGGTTGTAGCGCCGCGTGTTGCCGTCTGCCGGGTTGAAGTGAATGAGTCCCTGGTTGAAGCTGCCCATCCACATCGTTCCGTCTCCTGCCGTCACGAGCGAGTTTATTCCGGATGCGCCGCCTCCCAGCTGGACAGGAATGAAATCCCTGTCGTCAAGACACTCGTAAAGCCCTTCGCGAAGGGTGTTCACGAAAACCCTGCTGGTTGTCGGGTCTGTGATGGACATTGTGTGGGCTATCTTGCCCGAGCCGCCCTCGATCGGGCCGATTTCCCTGAGATTGTCAAGGCTGTCGATGACATGGAAACAGAAGTTGTTGATTACCCATATGTTGCCTTTTGAATCTTCGCTTACAGAGGATACGTTGGAATTGAATTCGAATGTCTTCTCGAGTACGGGAGTGCCGCTGGAGATGGACCATCGCTTTACGTGGAACAGGTCGCTGATGGTCCATAGCCTTTCTTTGCTGTCAATGAATATGCTGGTGAACTGGGTCTTGCCCTTTTCTCTCCAGATTACCTGTCTTGTGTGAGGGTCATAACCCGCATATCCGTCGTCAACACTGATCCAGAGTCTGCCTTTACTGTCCGAAACCATATTCCTTACGAGCTGAGCCCCGATTCTCTCAAGGAATTCGGAATGATTGACGTAGTCCTGACGGTGCGGATAGACACGGTACTCTTCTCCCTGAGGGCATATCCATATGTTCTTGTCCCTGTCAACCAGAACTTTGTAACTTTTGCCGTCAAGCTTTTCCTGTGGGTGAATTGCCGCAAAGCTGTCATCCGACGGCGAATACAGGTACATTCCCTTACTGCGTATCCCCACAAGTATTCTATCCTCATCGAATCTCCTGACGAACGCGCATCGTCCACCTGAGGCCATTGAGGCAACCGAAGGTTCATTTCCGGATGCCGGCTTCATGGCCCGTCTGTCGAAAACCAGAATTCCGCGGTCAGTTGCGACCCATACCTGCCCTGGGAGTCCTGCCTCTATGTCGGTGACGTTCGTGTCGCGTCCTAGCTTTTGATGCTCAAGTTCCTGAAGTTCGTTTCCGAGAACTATGAGGTTGAGCTCATCGTCAATCTCCGCAGCTATCCACAGGTTTCCTGACGGGTCGCAGTCTATAGTCTTGATCCAGCTTATGCCAGGAATCAGATAACGGGCAAGGACACTGTTGTTCTTGTCCATCTTGAGGATCCCGTCCCTGCCGGATGCAGCAATGTTGCCGTCAGGAAGGGCGATTACCCTGTGGACCGGATTGCTGACGGCCTTGTTCTGGTTGCTGAATTTTCCGTCGTGATATCGTATGATTCCACATTCCGTAGCCAGCCACATGTCGCCGTCGAGATCGAAGCAAATGTCATAAATAAGGTCATTGTTCAGGTCGCCGGGAGAATCCGAGGCATACCACTGGAGAAAATTCTCTCCCGAAAACCGGTTGAGTCCGTATGCGGTTCCAAACCATATGTATCCGTCGGAGTCCTGCGCAATGGCGTTGATGCGGTTGTTCGAAATATGATATGAGAATTCCGGTAAAGCGTGGGCTGGCATATGGGCTGCAAGCAGGCATAGGCATGCTGCAGCAATGGTTTTCATGGCTAGTGTCATTCCGGTCAATGTGGTTGTATGTGCGAATATACGGTTTTTTTGAAGATTCGGATATGTTTTTTGAAGAGCATGAAAGGCCTTGGGAATGCCATCCGGATATCTTTGCAACAGTTAACAACACAACTAAAAACCAATAATTCCGCTTATGAAGAAATTTCTGTTTCTAAGCTTCGCGGTTTTGCTGTCCGCTGCGGCGTCTTTTGCCCAGGACAAGGAAATCAGCGGTAAAGTGTCGGACTCCAGAGGTGAGGAACTTGCAGGAGTCGGCGTTATGGTAAAAGGAACCACAACCGGTACGATGACTGATCTTGACGGTACCTTCATCATGAAGGTGCCAGAGGATGCGATTCTCGAAATTTCCTGTCTCGGTTTCCAGCCCCAGGAAGTTCCTGTAGCCGGAAAGACTACTTTCAACATCATCCTGTCTGAAGATGCTGAACTGCTTGAGGGTACAGTAGTGATAGGTTACGGTACCGTCAAGAGGACCAATTTCACCGGGTCGGTAGCTACATACTCTGTGGCTGACGGACCTGTGGCCAATGTGCCCAAGACAAGTGCTCTCGACATGCTCAGGGGAATAGCTCCCGGCCTTGCAATGAGCCAGTCCGGCATTGCCGGAGCTGCCCCGTCGCTTCAGGTGCGCGGGCAGAGGTCAATTTCCGGAGGCAGCGATCCTCTGATCGTGCTTGACGGCGTGATCTACAAGGGTGAAATCAATGACATCGATCCCAATTCCATCGAGTCGATGAGCGTCATGAAGGACGCGACATCCCTTGCGTCGTACGGCTCCCAGGCTGCCAACGGCGTGATCATGATCACCTCAAAGAAAGGTGCAAGAGGAAAGCCCACGGTAGATTTCCGTGCTTCGGTCGGCCTGGTCGAGCAGAACTATACGCCCGACCTCCGCAACGGAGCCGAATACATTGAACTCATAAATGCCAGAAGAGGTGAAACTGCCGGGACTACCAGCTGGATGTCGGCATTGGAACTGGCGAACTATCAGGCTGGCGAGGAAACTGACTGGATTGACTATGTCACGCAGACCGGAGTTCAGCAGGAATACGGAGTGAGCGTCTCCGGAGGTGCTGAAGGGATGAACTATTATGTGGGTACATCTTATTCGGATCTTACCAACTTCATCAAGGGCAACCGGTTCATTCGGGAGACAGTGACAGCCAGGGTCAACACGAACATCAACAAGTACATATCCTTGGGGTTCAATTTCAACTGGTCAAATTTCCAGGATGACGGAATCCGTCCTCCCTACAACCGCTTCTTCTCCCCTTATGGTGAGCCAACGCTTGAAGACGGCAGCATACGCAAGTATATTATAGGACCCAACCAGGAAACCGCCACCAACCCTTTGTGGAATGTGGAAAGCGGAAGTGTTGATGCAGAGTTTCGTGGCAATGCTATAACTCTCGGCGGCAATATTGACGTGGACATTCCATGGATTGAAGGACTGACGTACAGATTGACCGGGAACTATTCAACCAGAGACCGTCAGACCCGAAGGTTCTATCACGAGAAGAATTTCATCCAGGCTACTGACGGTGATGACTATACTTCGGAACTGTTTGACAAATACTTGAGCCAGGCTTACGGGTATATAGACCGTAGCAACAGTGTGGACTGGGTGCTCGACAATATCCTCACTTATGACCGGGAGATCGGCAAACATTATGTGAATGCCACACTCGTGTACACTATGGATTCGTCCCTGCGCGAGGGGTATTATGTCAACGGGGCAGATTTCTCCGACATAGGCAACACGACTTTGGGATTCTATGGCCTGACAAACGCCAAGACCCAGACAATAGAAAGCATCTCTTATACTCTCCACAACGATATCGGATATCTTGCTCGTGTGAACTATTCATATGACAACAAGTATCATGTCAACGCGTCATTCAGACGTGACGGCAGTTCGGTATTCGGATCAGGCAGGAAGTGGGGCAATTTCCCTGCAGTCGGTGTCGCATGGACAATTTCAGACGAGAATTTCATGAGAGGAATACACTGGCTTGACTACCTGAAACTCAAGGCTTCATGGGGCAAGAACGGCAACCAGTCACTTGCTCCTTACGGTACTCTTTCAAGAATGGACATGGGCAAGTCTGGCGGGATAGTCGGATATTTCGGTGGACAGCCGGTGTTCGGGCAGGCGATGACGACTCTTGGAAATCCCGATCTTGGCTGGGAGACCACGACATCCTGGAATTATGGATTTGAAACTGATTTCCTGCACAGGCGCATGCACCTGGAGGTCGATGCCTATACATCCAAGACTACTGACCAGATATTCAACCGCACCATTCCTGTAATGGGCGCAGGCATCACCAGCCAGTCGGCCACCATGGGACGCGTAGACAACTGGGGAATAGAGGCTTCGCTCAGGGGTCAGATCATGAAGACTGACGATATAGACTGGAGTGCGACTCTGAATTTCACATTGAACCGCAACAAGCTGGTTGAACTCTATGGAGACGGTAAGGATGACATTGTGAACAACCTTTTCCTCGGGCACTCACTCGGAGCAATTTATGGTTATGTCTGGGACGGAGTGGTCCAGGAAACCGATACCGATTACATGGCAGCCAATGGCGCCACTCCCGGAGACATCAAGAACAGGGACCTGAACGGCGACGGCAAGATTACCGAAGATGACAGAACCATTCTGGGATATGACAAGGAAGCGTTCCGCATGTCGCTCTCAACCACGTTCAGATGGAAGAACTTCACGGTGTATGCCCTGTTCAACGGCATCTTCTCAGGAGGCGACTACGGCAAGGCTCTCAACAACAATGCATACATGTCGTACACGGAGGGAATGATGTATCTGAACACTGTTGACCATCCTTTCTGGACCCCCGAGAACAAGAGCAATCTGTATCCTAAGCCATGGAATGCGGGAGGAAGCCTTTATGCTCTCCAGAAATATGGATTCGTGAGGCTTCAGGACCTCAACATTTCCTACTCCCTGCCTTCAAAGTGGCTCGGAAAGGCCGGAATCAAAAATCTCCAGGTCTTCGTGTCTGGACAGAACCTCTTCTTCATCGCTCCGGATTGGGAATTCAGCGATCCTGAAGTCAGGAGCTTCCAGTCACAGCAGCTCAGAAGGACCTATACTTTCGGACTTAACTTAAGATTCTAAAGCTTAGAAGATATGAAAAAGATAATATATACGATTCTTATCGCCATTGCCTCGGGGCTTTTCGTTGGATGCAATGAAGAGGCTTTTCTTACTGAGGATCCCAAAAACCTGTATACCAAGGATAATGCATTTGAGAAGGCATCTCAGGTAGACGCGACTCTGGTCAATGCATACAACAAGTTTTGCATGATGTCCGGTTACAACAATGCATTCGCGGGAGGAGATCCGGCGGCGAGTTTCCTTCATGGAAGCGGATCCGATGTGCTTGACGGCACTAGAGGAGACAACAGTGCAGCTACAGCCTTCTCAAATTATTGGAGACTGCTTTCTTCCCAGGGAGATTTCAATTCTCTGTGGACGTCGCTTTATCAACTTGCAAGTTATGCAAATCTCGCGATGGATGGCATTGAGCAACTTGCAATGAATCCGGAGGACGAGGAAACCAAATATCTTACCGCGCAGGCCCGTTTTTTCCGCGGTTGGGCATATCTTCGTCTCGCTGAATGCTTCGGAGGCGTTCCTATAGTTGACAAATTTTCTGAAGAACTCAAGTTTGATTATACACGGAGTACCAGGGAAGAAACCTATAATTTTGCCATAGAGGATCTGGTATATGCAGCCTCCAATCTTCCTGATTATTCCGACAATTCTGCTCGTCTTGCAAAAGGTGTTGCGAATCACTTTCTGGCAGAGGCATATATTGCCAGGAATGTGGAGACAGGAAATTCCCAGGATCTTGTTGAAGCGGTAAAGGCGGCTGACTGGGTGATTGAGCACCATCCCGTAATGATGGAACGATTTGGAGCCCGCAGCGAGGGTGGCGTACAGCCTTCAGACCTTCCTGACAATGGTGTCGAGAGATATCGTCCTGACGGGAATGCTTTTTTCGATCTCTTTGTGGCCGGTAATTACGCGAGAGCCAATGACAACGGAATGAATACGGAAACCTTGATGATTTTTGAGCAGCCCACATATGAACTCGTAGCCGTCAATGGCGGACACATACTTCCACTTGGAATTACCTGTGGACCGGCATATAGGGATCTGACATGGGCTGAACCATATGCATCTGAAAACGCAGCGGCAGGTGCCGGCGGCGGACCATGGAAAGACAATATCGATGACAACCTTTTCCCCGGCCAGCAGCTTGGCCTTTTCCTCAGCATGGGAACATGGGGAATGATAGGCAGCACAGACTATTCGGACGAGTTCGTATGGAGAGACGAGTATGCGGCAGATGACAGGAATGCCCAGATTAACCGGTATGATCCTGTAGTTATGGATTCAAAGAGTCCATATTATTTGGAGGTCGTGACAAAAGACATGCTGGCTCAGCCTACTTCACTCTCACGCGTTTCAGGCAAAATTACCACATGGGACTTCTGGGGATGGAACAAGGATCATATGGCATCGATGGGGGCTCCCATATGCAACCAGTACGGACGCGACTGGTATATAACCCGCAGTGCTGAGACCTATCTGCTCAGGGCAGAGGCCAAGTATCGTCAGGGTGATGCGCAGGGAGCCGCAGAAGATCTTAATGTCCTGCGTGCACGTGCGAATGCTACAAAGATGTACACTGCGGCCGATTTGAGCACAGACGACTGCAGCGCCCGCACCGGCATCTTCGCAATCTTGGACGAAAGGGCAAGAGAGCTGTCATGGGAGGAGCAGCGCTGGCCTACACTTCTTCGAATGGGCGGACAGGGCAAGAATGAAGTCATGCACGAACAACTCGAAAACTATTCGATGTACACTTTTGATCTGCCTACATTCAAGGGACAGAAATTCCCCGAATGGACATTGTTCGCGATACCTTACAGTGTAATACAGCTCAATTCCGGTGCGGTTCTCGAGCAGAATCCCGGATGGGACTAGGGTACTGATGTTCACCGATGCAGGATGGTGGGGCAGTTTGACAGTCAAGACGGTCCCGCCATTCTGTTTAAGACTTGATAATTCATGATTATGCTGTCCCGCTGCCATGAATTGGCGCGACAATGATGAGCGTTTTGAAGGAATATCGAATTTGCGGACAAATACGGTTTGCTGCCTGCTGAATGCGGGAGAAGCAATGTCAAGTTGAGTCCGAAAGGCTATGCCGTTTTAGGCGCTGTTTTGAAAAAATACATACAATGAAAAGATATTTTGTCTTATGTGCCATGCTTCTGGTCAGCGTGATTTGTTCCGCGCAGCATATCGGAAGAGTTGGCCGTAATGTGCCGGGCCGTGGCCCGGGCTTCAGCCTGCCTCCATTGCCGGAGCATGTCGTGTATTCGCTGCGTGATACTGCAGGCCGTTCTTTCGAGGGCCGCTCTTCCAACAACGCGCCTCTGTTTTTCATCTATCCGGACGAGGCCTTGGACTCTGCTTCCGCTGCAGCGTTGGCATCGGACCTCGGGATTCCTGAAATTGTGCGTGATTTCCATGCGAGCGCCTTTGTGATTAATCCGGTTGACGGAAAATATGACGATGAAGCTGATTTCGATGCCTTCGTGTGGATGTTCAACCGTTCCCGTCCGGGCAATCTCAAGGTTGTCGGATTGGGCAACGGTGCAAGTTTCGTCAACAGAGTGCTTCTCCCGCGTGCGTCCGGACAGATTGCCGGCATCCTTTCGGTTGACGGGAAGGCGTACCGTGCAGGAAAGGAGAATTCTGACGGAGTCCCGGCTTACATTGCGGGCAAGAATGCTTCCAGAGTCGCTTCCGCCTATATAGCGGCGGACAGGGCGCTGGAGGTTGAGACAGAAGGTGCAATTGCCATATACGAGAACGCTGACGAGCCCTTGCTGCGCATTGCCGTTGATTCTTCGCCGGCAGAGAATCTCGGGAAAGTGTTCGCGGATGCATGGGAAACCGTCCTGAGCAGAAATTACCGTTATTCGAACTACGGGCACACTCATTACATGGGGGCAACGTTCGGAGAATATGGTGCCTATGAGCTTGAACCTTACACCATATGGGAAAGGTTGGGAATTGTGCGCAAGGTGACAGTTGAGGACCGGGGAGAAAGTTTGCCGTGGCTTTGGTATGAATACTGGCCCGAGGAACTTCTGGATGGTGCCGCGGCGCAGAGTGTGCCGGTGATGGTCCTGCTGCACGGAAACGCCAATGATCCGCGCACACAGGCCGAGACCTCGGGATTCATTGAGGTTGCGGCGAAGGAACGCTTCTTTGTGGTCGAAATGGAATGGCAGGGAAGCCGCACTGCGGGTGCAATGGGCATTGACGGCATCGAGACCGTGCTCTACGGACTCTTTGACAAGTATCCTCAGCTTGATCCGTCGCGCGTGTATTGTGAGGGGCTTTCGGCCGGATCCATGACTTCGACCCTGCTGGGCGTACGCAAGTCACACCTCTTTGCTGCGGTGGGCGGACATTCCGGAGGTCTGTTCGGGAAGGCACATCCGGCTTCCAGTTTCAGGTCAATCATGTCAGAGGCTGTCCAGAAACGTGGCTGTGTGGAGATGCCTTACTGCAGTGTGCTCGGGACGGCTGACGATGTCGTTCCGTTCTATACCCCGGACAATTATGAGGGAAACAGTTACTTCAATGCATGGAACGCTTACCTGACGATGAACGGTATGGATGTGCTGGTGGATCTTGATTTCAGCGTTGATCCTACGTTTGGGTTTATCCTTAGTGACCGGAAGACCATTGATTCGGGAAAGCAGCCAGGAATAACCATGGAATTCGGGCAGATCTACAAGAACGGAATTCCACTGATACGGATAGTCGCTGTCAACAATTACGGGCATTGGAACTTCAAGCCCACAGCATGGCTAATGTGGGATTTCTTCAGGCATTTCTCCCGTGACCAGAAGACATTTGAATTGATTTATATACCATAAACTGAATTATTCATGAAGAAAACACTTATCATGGCAGCTGCGCTGGGATGCGCGCTGCCGCTCATGGCGCAGCCGAAGCTGAGTCCTGACAACATAGACGAGGTGCTCAAGGCGATGACGCTGGAGGAGAAGGCGGAGCTGTGCGTGGGCCTTGGCTGGGGACACCAGCTTGGGGGCATTACCGGGAGCAGCACCGCGCTGGTTCCCGGTGCGGCCGGGACCACGCGAGCGATACCGCGTCTGGGGATTCCCGCGACCGCGCTGCCTGACGGTCCCGCGGGCATAAGGATCAATCCTACCAGGGAGGGCAGCGACCGTACATATTACGGAACCGGTTTCCCCGTAGGAACTGCGATAGCATCGTCGTGGGATGTTGATCTTGTTGAATCAATGACGACGGCGATGGGCAACGAGGTGCTGGAGTACGGGGCCGACGTGATCCTGTCGCCGGCGATGAACCTGCACCGCAACCCGTTGTGCGGACGCAACTTCGAGTATTTCTCGGAAGATCCTTTCCTGACGGGCAAGATCGGAGCAGCATATGTGCGCGGCATCCAGAGCAACGGAGTCGGCACGTCCGTAAAGCACTTTGCCGCAAACAACCAGGAGACCAACCGCCATGAGAATGATTCGAGGGTGGGGACACGCGCGCTGCGTGAGCTTTACCTGAAGGGATTCGAGATAGCCGTGAAGGAGGCTGAGCCGTGGACGGTGATGTCATCGTACAACAAGCTCGACGGGGAGTATGCGCAGCAGAGCCATGACCTGCTGACCAAGGTACTGCGCGACGAATGGGGATTCAGGGGGATCGTTATGACCGACTGGGGAAACAAGGCCGGAACCGTGAAGGCAGCCTATGCCGGAAACGACCTGATGATGCCTGGCAGCGATGTCGAGAAGCAGCGCCTGGTCGATGCGGTGAAGAGCGGTGAGCTGAGCGAGGCGGATCTTGACAGGAACGTGCGCAGGATGCTGGAGTACATCGTGAAGACGCCGCATTTCCGTGGATACAGGTACAGCGATACCCCTGATCTGGCCGCTCATGCCAAGGTGGCAAGGAAGGCCGCGACAGAGTCCATGGTATTGCTGAAGAACGACGATGCTGTCCTTCCTCTCAAGGGAACCGAGAAGGTTGCCCTGTTCGGAATCTCATCCGTTGATTTCGTTGCAGGCGGAACCGGTTCCGGAAATGTGAACAAGGCATATGTGATCGACATGGTTCAGGGAATGGAGAATGCCGGTTTCAGCCTTGTCGAGGAACTGAAGGAGTTCAACCGGAAATACGTTGACTTCAAGAAGGCCGACATGCGCGCGAATCCTCAGGGAGGCAGCGTGCTTCTCGGAAGCGCAAAGGTTCCTGAGGCCGAGATGTCCAGGGAGTTCGTGATGAGGATGGAGCCGCAGAGTGACATGGCGGTGATCGTGATCGGAAGGAATTCGGGTGAAGGCGGAGACCGCAGGGTAGACGGGGACTTCAATCTCAGCGAGACCGAGCGCAGCCTCATCGAGAACGTGACCACAGTTTACCACCTTGCCGGGAAGAAGGTCGTGGTGGTTCTGAACATCGGCGGCGTTATCGAGACCAACTCATGGAAGGGACTTCCCGATGCGATCCTGCTTGCGTGGCAGCCCGGACAGGAAGGCGGAGACGCAGTCGCTGACGTGCTCACGGGAAAGGTGAACCCTTCAGGAAAGCTTCCGATGACATTCCCGATCTCCTACATGGATCATCCTTCGGCATACAATTTCCCCACGGGCTACGAGAACACGAACCGGGGCGGATGGTACGGCCGCGGGAATGCCGAGCCTGTGAAGAACGTTGACTACACCGACTACGCGGAGGGCATCTGGGTAGGATACCGCTGGTTCACGACGGAGGGCAAGGAAGTTTCATATCCGTTCGGATATGGCCTGAGCTACACGACGTTCGCATATTCAAAACCCGAGGTGAAGGTTGACCGTGAGGGGAACATGACGGCCAAGGTGACCGTAACCAATACCGGAGATGTCGCTGGACGTGAGGTCGTCGAGGTATACGTGAGTGCACCAGAGGGTGGACTTGAGAAGCCGGCAAGGGAACTCAAGGCATTCGGCAAGACCGCACTGCTCGCTCCGGGCGAGAGCGAGACTCTTGAGTTCACGGTCACTCCTTACGAACTGGCATCGTTCGACACTGACGAGAACCGCTGGGAGGCTGCTTCCGGAGAGTACACAGTGTACTTCTCAAGGAACGTGGCAGACACCGCGACGAGCGTTAAG
>CABUIX010000024.1 GCA_902491795.1 uncultured Bacteroidales bacterium
TCAAATCGGGGAATTTACTTTGCCAAAATTCGGGGATTCAAAGTTACTGATTACAATTGTCATATTTTTAAAAATAATTGTTATATTTGCAGGCTGTAAACGTTAAAGTGCCAACCACGTATTTTAGGCGAATGCTTAAGACTATATTAACCAATTATTAACCCAACAAAATCATTCAACAGATGAAGAATTGTTTTATGGCAGTTTGTGCTGCGCTTCTCCTTGTCATGCTTGGAGCGACCAGCGCATTTGCTCAGCAGTCAATTTCAGGAACTGTTGTTGATGTTACCGGATTGCCGGTCATTGGCGCCAGTGTGATTGAAAAGGCAAACACGAGCAATGGCGTTGTTGTCGACCTTGACGGTAATTTCAGCCTGACTGTTTCTGATGGGGCTACCCTAGTCGTTTCCTGCATCGGTTATGTTGATCAGGAATTCACCGTATCAGCAGGGCAGAGTGTCTACAATGTCACTCTGACTGAAGACAATGAGATGCTTGAGGAAACAGTGGTCATCGGTTATGGTACGGCGAGAGTCCGCGACCTTACCGGTTCCGTCGCCACCGTAAGCTCCGATGATCTCGAGGTTCCTGTTGCCAACGTTGCAGAAGCCCTCCAGGGAAAAATGGCCGGCGTTGTGGTAACGCTGAACGACGGTACTCCCGGTGCTGCTCCCCAGATTCGCGTGCGCGGTTCAAAGTCAATTACCCAGAACAACGACCCTCTGTATATTGTTGACGGATTTCCTGTGGATGATCTGTCATCCGTTCCCGCAGACCAGATCAAGTCAATCAACGTGCTTAAGGATGCTGCCGCGACTGCAATCTACGGTTCACGCGGTGCTGCCGGTGTGGTTCTCGTGACGACAAAGAATGCGCTTGAGGGACAGACGACCGTCTCATACAACGGATACGTACAGATAAAGGATTCTTCAAGCAACATCCAGGATGTCCTTGACCCTCTCGATTATCTGAAGTTTACCCTGGGTTATGCGAGGGACTACAGTTCCGACATGTACGGCAATATGCTCGACTATTTCGGCATCGGTTCAGCATACGGCAACCACTACGCCGACTATGCGAAGATGTCCACCCACAATTACCAGAGAGACCTCTACAAGACGGCCATTGCCCACAGCCACAACCTTACGATAAGCAACGGCAACGACAGGAGCAAGACCATCTTCAACCTCAACTACCTCTATGATGACGGTACCATCATCAATACCTACTACAACCGAATCAACGCGTCACTGAAGACCCAGCAGAAGCTGAACGACAGGCTGAATGTAGAGTTCAATCTCTCTTATGCCTATGTCAATAACCGTGGCGGTTACGGCCGTTCGTCAGGTTCCCTTACAGCCCAGGCCTACAGGTTCAGACCTCTTGAGCCCCTCGGAAATGCCAACAATCTCGGCGGTTTCGGTGCAGGAAGTTCCTATGTGGACATGTCTTATGATCCCGTAGAGCTTGCATGGAACGAGGAGAACAACAGCTACTCCCACAGATTCCAGGGCATCGCGGCCATAAATTGGAATCCCATCGATGACCTTACCCTGCGTTCCGAAATCGGTCTGCAGAAGAATTTCTCAAAATATGAGAGATACAACAAGGGCTACGGAAACGAGACCAACTCTGCATATCTGAGACGCGGCGAGAGCGGTGACCTCCACTGGACCACCACTGCCAGCTACCAGATTCCCTTCAAGAACGACATCCACCGTGCCGACATCATGATCGGTAATGAAGTCATCAGCGACTCCGGCGAGGACATGTCATTCTATGGATACAGCTATCCCGGCAACTTTGACCGCGAGCATACTTTCGCGTTCCTCAACCAGTTCACCCAGGATTATACCTTCGACACGAATTATGAAGTGCCCAACAGGTCAGTTTCTTTCTTCACCCGTGTCAACTACAGTCTCTATGACAAGTACCTTCTGACCCTCACGTTCCGTGCCGACGGTTCTTCGAAGTTTGCTCCCAACAACCGCTGGGGCTACTTCCCTGCAGCTGCGTTCGCATGGCGTCTGAGTGACGAGGAGTTCATGGCTTCAACACAGGACTGGCTCTCAAACCTCAAGGTTCGCCTTTCATGGGGTATGAGCGGTTCCGATGCAATCAACGCCAATCTCTGGAGGGAGACCTGGGAGCTTGGAAGCAACACCAACTATACCATTTCCGGCGGACGCGAGAACACCGAGAACGACTATGGCCAGCCTTATGCTCCGAACAGCATGATGATGAACAATGACCTCAAGTGGGAGACTACCATCAGCCGCAACCTCGGAGTTGACTTCGGATTCTTCAACGAGCGCCTTTATGGTACCATCGAAGGCTACTGGACAACAACCAAGGACCTTCTGATGCCTGTTGCGGTCAACTCTTCGACCGGCTATTCTTATCAGTACCAGAACATGGGTACCGTTGCAAATACCGGTCTCGAGTTCTCGATCGGAGGTGACATTATCCAGTCAGACGACTTCACCCTGAGTGCGAACTTCATCTACAACTACAACGTCAACAAGATCATCGACCTCGCCGAGTCGCTTTCCGTAAACACCTATGGACAGTGGGCTTCTTCAGAGGGAACTCCGACTGACGGTGAGTTCATCCTCCAGGAGGGAATGGCAATCGGTACAGTAAGGGCATACAAGTATCTCGGATGGTATACAACCGATGACTTCAGCTATGATCCCACCACCGGAACCTATACCCTTCTTCCCGGCACTCCCGACATCAACTGCGACTCTTTCTGGACAAGCCTTGGACGCGCTGACGGACAGACTGCTTTCCCTGGAGCCGCCAAGTGGGAGGATGTTGACGGTGACGGAGTACTCACCGAGGACGATACCTATATCGTAGGTGAGATGACTCCCCGCTCAACAGGTTCGTTCAATCTCAGCGCACGCTGGAAGAACTGGGATCTCTCCGCAAACTTCAACTATGTGATCGGCGGAATGATCATGAACACCGAGGCGCTCTATTCGTCATACGGCTCAAAGGACAACCGCTTCGGTGCAAACCGTCTCGCGGCAGTTGCAGACTCCTACACCGCTTACCGCTGGAACAGCGACGGTACACTGGAGTTCGTATCAACTCCTGATGAACTTGATGCTCTGAATGCAAACGCCACGATGCACACTCCGGCCTCAATGCGCGGCTTCCTGTTTGACAAATATCTTGAGGATGCTTCATATCTCCGTCTGAAGAGCCTTACCATCGGCTACACCGTTCCCAGGAATCTTACCAAGAAGATCGGCGTCCAGAATCTGCGAGCATACTTCACCGGAACCAACCTCTGGACTCTTACCGGATATACCGGACTCAATCCTGAAGTCAACACCAGCAGAACCAGCGGAAGCTACAACTTCCCGACTCCGGGCATTGACCGCAATGCATATCCTATGGCCATAGCCTACACGATAGGTCTTAACATCACATTCTAATTAGGCATATCCAAATGAAAAATATATTTAAAACCATTCTTGCCCTTTCTGCGGGCGTAGCAGCGGTTTCCTGTGCCAATCAGCTTGAGACGAGCAGCCCTTCCGTGGTTGATTCGGAATTCGTGTTCTCGAGCTTCGAGACAGGGAAGAGTGTCATGCTGGGTGCTTACAACAACTACATCGGCATAGTGAACAACGGACCGACCGTCAATCTTGAGGGAATCGGCTCAGACACTGAAAGAGCATCCGTGGGTCTCATTGCCGACCTTGTGGGCGCTTCTCAGCTTTACGGTGGCCCCGCTTCCTATGAAGTCGAGGCATTCAACATCAATACTTTCAACTATTGGGGCACCTATTACAGGACTATTGCCCTGTGCAACCAGGTCATCTACAACATCAAGAATCTTGAAAATTACAATGACCTGATCGCAACTGCTCCCAACGACTGGACCGACCTGCTCGGACAGGCTTACGCCCTGCGTGCAACCCAGTACTATGACATGGCCCGCCAGTACGGTGATGTCATCTACATGACTGAGAATGAGGTAGGACAGGACATTACCACCCTTACCAACAGAGACTATATCATCGAGAAGGAGATCGAGAACCTGATGTGGGTGGAGCCCATGATGTACGAGATTGGCAAGAACGGCCACATGCCGGACCAGATGACCAGAAACTATGTTGACGGTCTCATCGGCCGCCTCTGCTTCATGGAGGCCGGATATGCCACACGCCGTACCGATCTTGGGGCTGAATTCTACAAGGATGCGGACGGAAATGTCATCACATTTGATGTTTGGGGTACTGATGATGCCCGCAAGGCACAGTACGGACGCCGCACGGACTGGCAGAAATTCTATACCATGGCTCTGCCTTATCTTGAGAGGGCAGTAAAAGAGCTCGGCGGAGCCAGCCTGACCACGGTTGATCCCCGCTCCGACAAGCAGGGACGTACCTACGGTAATCCTTACCAGTATTATTTTGACCAGGTTACCAAGCAGGTGATGCCTGCAGAGAGCGTATACGAAGTGACAATGAAGCAGGACGGAGGCGGTTCCCGCATTGCATACAACTGGGGACGCGGATCCAACGGCGGATCTCCCGCTTATCCTCCCAAGTCAAATGCGCAGATCTGCACTTATCCTGATGTCTTCTACGGAATGTTCGATCCTGCCGACATGCGTCGTGACGTGTCCTGCACGGTGACCGGTTCGACCGGAAACGGTGCCGAGGTGATGAACAACTTCTCACTCTCCAACCGTATCACCGGAGGTATCGGCATGAACAAGTATGACCTTAACCGCCAGGAGACTCCCGATACGCGCCAGCTCTATTCAGGAATCAACTATGTGCTGATGCGCCAGTCAGACATCATCCTGATGCTTGCCGAGGCCTATGCCCAGACAGGAAACAACGGTGCAGCCGAGACTGAACTGCGCAAGGTTCACAACCGTGCATTCCCCGATGATGTTGAGGACGACAAATATTCCGAGCTTCTCGCGAAGTTCAGCGGAAGCGAAAATCCTGTGCTTGAAGCCATCTATGAGGAGCGCAAGCTCGAGTTCGTCGGAGAGGACAGGCGCCGTTGGGACCTCGTCCGTACCGGCAAGCTCCCCGAGGTTGCCGTTGAGTTCAGAAAGCAGCTTGTTGACGGCATCGCTGAGATGAAGACCAACGGCTACATCCAGTACGAGAACGGCAACCAGTTCCCTGCCTATGTCTGGACAAAACTCGTTGACGCCAAGTCAATGCTGGGATACAGGCTCACCATGCAGACTCCTGAAGATGTTCTTGCAGGTGATCCCACGAGTGACGAGTATGCACTGCTTGTTCCCGGTTGGAGAGGACAGCATGATGACTGGGCTTCAGTTGCAGTTGCCAACGGTGCGGACGCTTCTGCAGTTACCGCAGGCGACAACACCAACCTTGCAATCATCGGACTGTTTGAATACATCGATCCCTCATCAGCTGAGGCTGCCGCACTTGAGGCAAGAGGCTACCAGAAGACGAACTGGGGCGTTCTTACCTACAACAGCGTCAATGCCGACACCGGAGAGATCTATACCGATGCGGCACGCGAGGCTCAGTGGGGAAGCGAGTTCATGGTCGGATACTCCGATGAGGACTATGCAGCCAAGAAGGCTCCCATCTACCTTATCCCCATGCAGCAGAGTGTCTGCCTGACCACTGGCCTGACCAACGGATACGGATTCAAGAGCAAATAACCGCTGATTCCCTATACTTCTTGATGAAGACCGGCACTCTCTGCCGGTCTTCTTTTGTTTTTGGGGATAATTCGTATATTTGCAGTTGCACAATTCTCAGGGCAGGGTGAAATTCCCTACCGGCGGTGACAGTCCGCGACTCCCTGGCGACAGGGACTGAACCGGTGAAATTCCGGTACCGACGGTACAGTCCGGATGGAAGAGAAACATTATGTGGACACGCGAAGATATTGAATTCATGCGCAGAGCCATAACGCTCGCGCAAAGGGGAGAGGGCGCAGTAAACCCCAATCCCATGGTAGGTGCCGTCATCGTCAAGGACGGCCGTGTGCTGGCCGAGGGCTGGCACAGAAAGTACGGCGGACTTCACGCCGAGACAGATGCACTTTCTTCTTGCAGTGCAGACCTTTCAGGAGCTGTAATGTATGTGACGCTTGAGCCCTGCTGCCACCACGGCAAGCAGCCGCCGTGTACCGATGCCATCATCCGTGCAGGGATTTCGAGGGTCGTTGCAGGAATGACGGATCCGAATCCTCTGGTCGCAGGCAAGGGCATTGAAATTTTGAGAAACAGCGGGATAAGGGTCGAAACGGGGCTTCTTGAGTCAGAAATCAGACGGCAGAACAGGGTTTTCGTCAAATTCATCACGCAGCATCGTCCGTGGGTGGTGCTCAAATGGGCCATGACACTCGACGGAAAAGTCGCTGCGGCGTCAGGTGATTCAAGGTGGGTTAGTGGAGAGGAATCCAGACATCTTGTGCACGAATTGCGCGGGAGATGCATGGCCGTGGCTGCCGGCATCGGAACTGTAGCGGCCGACAACCCCATGCTCAACTGCCGTATCGAAGGCATGCGCCAGCCTCTCAGGATTGCTGTCGATTCCAGGGCTTCTATCTCAACGGATTCGGATTTCGTCCTGTCGGCCGGTGAGTTTCCGGCAATGCTGGTACATACCGGAGCGGCTGATTCCGCAAAACTGCAGACCTTGCGTGCGGCCGGAGTGCGAACGCTGGAATGCCCGTCCTCTCCTGACGGACACGTCAATCTTTCAGTAATGCTGGACAGACTTGGGGCCGAAGGCATTGATTCCATTCTGGTCGAAGGAGGTCCCGGACTGAACTGGAGTTTTCTTGATTCCGGTCTCGCTGACGAGTTCTACATTTTTGCAGCGCCGAAACTTGTCGGCGGCAGGGCCGCTCCCGGACCGGTCGGCGGTGCCGGCATACAGAAGATGTCCGGGGCTCTTCCGCTGGAGATTGATTCAGTCTCCCGTTGCGGAGAGGATATTCTCATTCACGCATTTCCGAAAAACGCCGGATCATGTTTACAGGAATAACAGAAGAAACAGGTACTGTGCTCTCGGTACGCGGCAGCGCGTCCGGAGTCAAGATCGACATCAGCGCGGCGAGAGTGCTGGAGGGAACATCCTCCGGCGACAGCATCGCAGTGAACGGAGTCTGCCTGACTGTGGAGCCTGGAAAAGGACATTTTACTGCCGATGCCATGCCCGAAACCTTGAGGCGCACATCGCTCTATGGCCTGCGCCCCGGATCCAAGGTCAATCTGGAAAGGGCCGTTCAGGCTGGCGGCCGTCTGGGAGGCCATATCGTGACCGGACACGTGGATGCATGCGGCAAGGTCCTTTCCGTCTCGGCCGACGGAATCGCAAGGCGGCTCAGGGTGGAAGTGCCACGTGAAGTTTCGAGGTATATCGCTGTAAAGGGCTCAGTAGCGCTTGACGGCGTGAGCCTTACGGTGGTTGCCGCCGATTCCTGCAGTCTGGAAGTTTCACTTATCCCTCATACTTTGGGGACAACCACGCTCGGGCTCCTGAATCCAGGGAATCCGGTGAATGTCGAGGTAGATGTGCTTGCCCGGTATGTAGAGAGGCTTTTTCATGGCTCTTTCCCCGGGAACGCTGAAGCCGTTGAACCGGAAGCGGGGAGAGGAAGCGGCCTTACGTTTGATTTTTTGACAAAAAACGGATTTTGAGAAAACATCATGCAAGATTATAGATTCAATACTGTGGAGGAAGTCCTGTCCGAACTGCGGCAGGGAAGGATTGTCGTCGTGCTTGACGGCGACGAGAGGGAAAATGAGGGCGATCTTGTCTGTGCGGCAAGATATGCCGATACCGCCAACGTGTATTTCATGGCAAGTTTCGGCAAAGGGCTGATATGCATGCCTTTGGGCCGCAGCCTGGCATCCAGGCTGAACCTGCCTCCCATGACCGCAAGCAACACGGACAACCACTGCACGGCCTTTACCGTCTCTATAGACCATGTTTCTACAGGTACGGGAATATCTGCCGAGGAAAGATCGATTACTGCCCGCATGTGTGCGGATCCTGCCTCCTCTCCGGAGGATTTCCGCCGGCCCGGCCACATGTTTCCGCTTGTGGCTGTTCCTGGAGGGGTGCTTGAACGTCCAGGCCATACGGAGGCAACCGTTGATCTGATGCGTCTGGCCGGCTTGGAGGAATGCGGACTCTGTTGTGAGATAATGGGTGATGACGGCCTGATGATGCGTGCCGGAGACCTGTCTGCCTTTGCGGAAAAGCACGGACTGGCAATAATCAGGGTTGAGGACATCGTCCGGTACAGGAAGCTCACCGAGAAATGGATGGAAAGGGTGACCGAGGCCGAACTGCCTACCAGATACGGGAATTTCCGGATATTCGGATATGTGGACCGCATCAGCGGAGCACATCATCTTGCGTTGGTCAAGGGCGATGTCTCCGACGGAGAGCCTGTGCTGTGCAGGATGCATTCCGAATGCCTTACAGGTGACGTTTTCGGATCGATGCGCTGTGACTGCGGAGAACAATTGGCCGAAGCCATGAGGCGCATCGAAAAGGCCGGGAGGGGAGTCCTGCTCTACCTGCGTCAGGAAGGCAGGGGCATAGGTCTGATCAACAAGCTGAGAGCCTATGAACTGCAGGAGCAGGGTATGGACACTGTCGAGGCCAATCTGGCCCTTGGATTCAAGGCGGATCTCAGGGATTATGGTGCCGGAGCTGCAATGCTGTCTGATCTCGGAGTGAGAAAGCTGCGTCTGATGACCAACAATCCGATGAAGATCGGAGGTCTGGAAGATTATGGCATCAGTATCGTCAGCCGCGAGCCTATAGAGATGGAATGCAACGGCCGGAACGATGCATATATGTACACGAAATACCGCAAGATGGGGCATCTGCTCCATTTTGGGGATGAGCGCGGAACATCCGGGAATGACGGAAGAACAACTGATAAACAAATATGATACAATGAAAGTGATTGAAGGAAATCTTTCGGCTGCCGGCCAGAGGATAGGCATTGTGGCGGCCCGTTTCAATGAATTCATAACCTCAAGGCTGCTCGGTGGAGCGGAGGATTCTTTTCTGCGCCATGGCGGGGCTGCCGATGATCTTGAAGTGGCATGGGTGCCGGGAGCATTCGAGATTCCGTTTGCTGCGAAGCGCATGGCCCTTTCCGGGAAATACGATGCCGTCGTGTGTCTTGGTGCTGTCATCAGGGGCGCCACACCTCATTTTGACATGGTGGCATCGGAAGCTGCAAAGGGCATCGCCCATGTTGGGCTGGAATGCAATGTGCCCGTGATTTTCGGTGTCCTGACCACGGACTCCATAGAACAGGCGGTCGAACGTGCCGGAACCAAGGCAGGCAACAAGGGGTTCGATGCCATGACCACTGCCATCGAAATGGTCAATCTCGCCAAGGGCCTGAAATGACGCTGCAACCTCGCGAATGGCTTCATGATTCCCTGCCGAAGACCGCGGCTGAAAAAGTGCCTGTGCGCTCGTGTGATGTAATCAATTGAGAATCAGGCGACTAATTTTTTCTGGATGCACAGGCATCGGGATTCAAAACCGTATGTCTGTGCATCTTTTTGGGGAAAAGGATTGATTGTCAGGAGCTTGTGGATTGACTCCGCACAGGCAGATTTTATTCCGGGCGAGGCTTTTGGTATGGTTCGGTCTGCCGCCGTGTGCTCTGCGGGGAGGCGATGAATCAGGGAAAAGCCTCCCCGCAGAGCACACGGCGGCAGACTACAGCAGACGTACGAAACGAATTATCCGCCCCGCAGGCCTTATGGCGGCATCTGCAAGACGGATAAATGATTTTATTGTCTTTTGCGCTTACTCTTTCACTCCTGCCTCCTCGGCTGTGAGCTCGCGCTGGCCCTTTACGTATTCCTCAGCCATCTGGTGGAATTTCTCTACCAGGGGTGCAAGATCCGGCTGGTCGGCGAGGTTGACAAGTTCATCGGGATCGTTGACCTCATCGATGAGCATCCTGCCGGCTCCGGCTCCGTAGAATTCGGCATAGCGCCACCTCTCGGTGCGGATTGCAACACCGGTGATTCCCTTGCCGTGGTTGTTCCATACCGTGTAGGCTGGCTTGTCGAATTCCGCCTCAGGGTTGTCAAGCAGTTCCGCGAAACTTGTTCCCTCGAGTTCGGGGTTTTCAGGCAGGCCGCAGAGCTCGATCAGAGTAGGATAGATGTCGAGGTTCTCGGTAATCCTGTAGCTGACTTTGCCGTTGCCCTTTGCCCTGGGGTCCACAATCAGCAGGGGAACATTGGTGGCCTCTTCCCAAAGGGAACCCGCCTTTGACCATTTGCCCTTCTCGCCGAGCATGAAGCCGTGGTCGACGCAGAACACTATTATGGTGTTGTCCCTAAGACCCGCCTCGTCGAGGGCGTCAATCAGGCGGCCAACATTCCAGTCGACATAGCTGATGCACGCCCAGTAGGCGCGGATGAACGACCTGGCATCCTCCGGACTGCTCCTGCGGTTGATGAACACGTCTGCGTTGATGTCCCTGATGGAGCCTGCGGGGAATCCCCTCGGGACCATGGGATAGGTGCAGAAGTCTTCCTCAAGAGGTATTTCGACATCATTGTAGAGGTCGAAGAAACGTTGCGGCGCAATGCAGGGAGTGTGGGGCTTCGAGAATCCGCAGGCAATGAAGAAGGGCTCGTCCTTCTGGGCCGCCTGCCTGATGAATTCTATGGCCTTGTCCGCATTTTCAGTCTCGCTGGCGTATTCGGTCTCGGAAGGCCCCCATCTGTCGGAATGCGGTCCGTGGCCTACATTGTATTCGTCGGTGGGAAGGACTTCACGCTTGCCGTTTTTCTTTATAAGGTTCTTTCCTCCTCCCTTGCTCTCGACCCAAAGGCGGTGCTCTTCCTCAGAGACATAGGAAGGCTTGAAGTCTCCTACTCCCTTGTTTCGTGCCCTTTCCCATCCGCCGAAATCCCAGGCATCGGTGTCTTCGATTCCGGAGTGGAATATCTTTCCTGAAACATAGGTGGTGTACCCGTTCTGCTTGAAGTACATGGGAAGGCTGGCCCATTCGGGATGGTCGGCCTGCCACCATGGAGAGTTGTCGTAGATGCGTGTCGACACGGGACTGTGGCCTGACAGGAGCGATGTCCTTGAAGGTCCGGAGAGAGGGTACTGGCAGTAGTTGTGCTGGAAAAGCACGCCTTCGGAGGCCAGCTTGTCGAAGTTCGGCGTGTGCATCTGCGGTGTGCCGTAGCATTTCCAGTCTGTGCGCATGTCGTCAGACATGATGAACAGGACGTTCATTTTGGGCTCGTCGGCCAGAAGCGCCGTGCTTCCTGCCAGAACTCCCAGTCCAATGGGCAGTAATTTCTTCATGTTTTTCGTGTTATTGGTATTAGAGGTATTTCTTGATGAATTCGAGGTAATAGTCCCAATCCTGGGGCATCACCCCGTGACCACCGTCGTGCATCACGTATCCGAGGGTATTGAAAATGGGCTGTTCGGCCAGGGGCATCACGTCGGTGCCGAGGTCATCCTTGCCCAGGAGTTCATAGACCTTTCCGGCCTCGGTCGCTGCGAGGAACTCTCCTTTGGGATCGGACCAGGTGTCGGTGTTGCCGGTCGAGAGAAGCAGCGGCCTCGGAGCAATCAGGGCAATGATGAAATGCGAATCCATTGGCATCCGGTCGAGCTTGTCGGCCCATTTTGCATAATTGCGCGCGAACTGGTAGGGGTATCGGCTGGGTTCGGTGAGATGCGCCACGGTCTCGCCGTAATTGCGGCGGCTGAGCGCGGCCCCGCCTTCTCCCGAGCAGCTGGGGATCACGACAGCAATTCTCTGGTCGCGTGCTCCTGCCCAGATGGTCGTCTTTCCTAGCCTCGAGCAGCCAGTGAGAGCGATGCGCGATGCGTCTATGTCCTTGTCTTTCTCGAAATAGTCGATGATGTTGCTCACTCCCCATGCCCATGCGGAGATTGCTCCCCACTGGTCATCGGCAGCAGGTTCCTCCTGCCCGTCCTTGAGCCAAAGGCCGCGTACGCCGTATTTTGCCGCATGGTTCACGTCTGGCTCAAAGTCCGTGTAGCAGACGGTTGCGAAACCGTAGCCTTCCTTGAGGTATTTGCGGATGGTGCCGTCTAGTGCCCCGAATGATGGCCTGTCGGGTGAGGCTTCCACTGTGACGTATTCCCTGCCGTCATTGTCCCATCTGCGCCCCGGTTTCACTCCTTCGTCCGCCACGGTGAGGTTGTTGGGAGAAAAACTGAGATTGAGAAGAAGGGGAACGGGGGCATTTGCATCTTTGGGAAGGTATATCAGAACGTCGGCGTGAGGACCCTGCGGATCTTCCGAGAAGTACAGGGTGACCTGTTTGCGGATGGCTGTCCCGTCAAGGCCGAGGTCCTCGGTGACCTCATACCGCACCTTGGGCCGCTTTTCCGGCCATTTGCCGAACTGGTTTTCTTCAATGATTTCAAGAATTTCCGGTCTGCGCTGCCTGTACCACTGGCGTGATGTGGTGACCGGCTTTCCGTTGTTGAGAATGAGGAGTTCGGGAAGGGTTGCCTTCCAGTCTCCGGCTTTGGATTCGTCATAGTTCACGGGAATTCCGGCTATGACATCTCTTTCCTGTGCAGTTGCTGCATAAGTTGAAAGCAGGCAGCACATAATCGTTGCGGTTAATAGATAGTGTTTCATACGGACATCAAAATTACGGAAAAAATGTTATAACTTTAGCCAATCAAAACAATAACCGCTAACCACAGATGCAAATGCTAAAAATTCTTTTTTTGTCCGCCGCACTTGTGGCGGCCACTTTTTCCGCGGCCGGTTCGACCGTCGTGACGGCGTTGCGTACCGAGTCGATGGAAACGCCCCTCGGTATCGACGAGGCAAGACCGCTTTTCAGCTGGCAGATGTCTTCCGACAGAATCGGGGCCTCCCAGAAGGCCTACAGGCTGCAGGTTGCCGAGGGCTTGCAGCAGCTGGCTTCGGGCGAATATGTCTATGACTCCGGACTTGTACGCTCGGCTGAGTCGCTGAACATCCCTTACTGCGGGTCCGCGCTCGACGGCACTACAAGGTATTACTGGAAGGTGACCGTCACCGACGAAAACGGCGATGTGATTGAGTCTGAGCCCACATGGTTCGAGACGGGACTGATGAACAAGGGCTGGAGCCGTGCCGAGTGGATAGGCTCTGAGGCTGTGGGCGTCTCGAAGTACCGTACTTTCTTCAATATCCTTTATGACGTGTGCATTCCGGAAGGAAGCAGTGAGGCTGTGTTTGCCTACAGCGTCAAGGACGAGGACAATTTCATCACAGCAGGAATCAGCCTCGGCAGACAGGGCGAAGGTGCGAGTTTTTCGGTTGATTATTGTGTGGAAGGCGACTTGCGGCACCTGTCGACGATTGACATTTCGGACATCGTGACTCCGGAGAACGCCCATGCTCCCCACAGCGTTGAACTCAAGGTCTCCACGCCCGGTTATCATCTGAAATCCAACCTCATAGTGCTGATTGACGGGAAGATGCTGAAGCCTACCGAGGGCGTTTCCGGCGAGCCGGCGAGGGAGAATGTCTCTTCCGGCAATCCTTTCCAGATGGTGATCACCCCGTATCCCGGAGGCGAGCGCGTCCATGACTGGGCCAGGCTGCATTCGATAGGATTCAGGCAGCCGAAGGGTCAGAAGGCCGTATTCTCGAACATAAGGATTACCGAGGACAACTGGAACACGGTGCTGTACACCGATGAGATCCAGTCAAGGGAAGTCACCGGAAACGGAAAACTCCAGGTCTGGGAGCCGTACGGCAAGGTTTCGGCCCCTATGCTGCGCAGGAACGTGGACATCGGAAAGCCCGTCAAGTCCGCAAGGCTTTATGTGACGGCGCGAGGAATATATGAGTTCTACGTCAACGGGGAGAGGGTCAGCAACGACTGGTTCAATCCCGGGTGGACGGACTACCGCTACCGCATCATGTACAATACTTATGACATCAGCGGCATGCTCAGGCAGGGGTCAAACGGATTCGGGGCCATGCTCGGCGCAGGCTGGTACAGCGACCTCAACATCTTCACTTCTGCTTATGTGGATCCCTACGGCATCCGCCAGTCGCTTCTTGCCAAGATTGTCATTGACTATGAGGACGGGACGAGCGAAGTGATTGTCACCGACGGGAATTGGAAGAAGTATGACCACGGTCCGGTGACGCGCAACGGATTCCAGTTCGGAGAGGACTATGACGCCCGCAAGGAAGTGGACGGATGGAAAGAAGGCGGTTTTGACGATTCGTCATGGGATGCGGCCGACGTCTTCGAAAAGCCGGCTCCGCCGGTGCAGATCCAGGCCTATGTGGGACTGCCTGTACAGAACAACATCACTCTTGAGGCAATCTCTGTCAGTGAACCTGTAAAGGGTACATTCGTATATGATTTCGGCCAGAATGTGGTCGGTGTGCCCCGTCTTGAGGGCATGATGGGACGCTCGGGACAGGTCGTCAACCTGCGTTTCGGGGAGATGATATATCCCGAGATCATTCCCGTCGATCCGGTGGAGCCGTACACCGTGGAACTTTACGGGAAGATGAAGGGACAGGTCTATACCGAGAATTACCGCGGTGCGATTTCGATAGACAACTATATCATGCGCGGCAGTCCCGAAGGGGAGACCTACCAGCCGATATTCACCGACCACGGCTTCCGCTATGTCTCCGTTACCGGTCTTGACAAGCCTCTGCCTCCGGAGAACGTGAAGGCGGTGGTCCTCGAGTCCATAGGCAATGCCACCGCATCGTTCGAGACCTCCAATGAGCACGTGAACCGTCTGTTCGAGAATATACTCTGGGGGCAGAGAGGCAATTTCCAGACAGTCCCCACAGACTGCCCCCAGCGTGACGAGCGTCAGGGCTGGACGGGTGACGCGCAGGTGTTTGCCCGTACCGCAACCTATTTCAGCCCCTGGGTCGACAAGTTCTACGACCGGTGGCTGTACTCGATGAGGGACAACCAGAACATCGACGGAAGCTATTTCAACTACTATCCGGTGACAGGCATGCCGCCCTACGGATTCGAGAACAACAATCCCGGCTGGATGGGCTGGATGGAGGCCGGAATCATCGTGCCTTACCAGGTGTACATGCAGTACGGCGACATACGCCTTGTCGAACGCCACTATGAATCCATGGTCCGCTATATGGATTATCTGGAGCGTCAGGCTGATGGATATCTGCAGCCCGATTCGGGCATCGGTGACCACCTGGCAATTGAACGTACCAACATCGGACTTACCAATACTGCCTACTATGCATATGATGCGTACATGATGTCAAAGATAGCAGAGGCTCTCGGCAAGAAAGAAGACAGCCGCAAGTATGCCGCTCTCTATGAAAACATCAAGATGGCTTTCAATCAGAGGTATGTGCGTGAGGACGGTGTCACTGTAGCTCCATACAAGCCGGTACGCTGGCCGGGAATGGCCGAAAGACCCGACGGACCGAAGGAGGGTGACCTCGTTGAGGTGGATACCCAGACATCGTATGCCCTGCCACTGCGTTTCGGACTGTTTGCGGATGATGTCAGGGACAAGGCGGTGCAGCATCTTGTCGACAACATTGCGGAGCACGGGAACACCTTGACTACCGGGTTCATCGGCACCCCTTATCTGAATCTCGCGCTTTCCGAAAACGGACGGGACGACATTGCCTACAAGCTGTTCGAGCAGGAGAAGTATCCTTCATGGCTCTATCCTGTGCTCCAGGGTGCGACCACAATGTGGGAAAGATGGAATTCATATACCATAGAGAACGGTTTCGGTCCGGTTGACATGAATTCCTTCAACCATTACGCCTACGGAGCCATAGGTGAGTGGATGTTCTCCCATGTTCTCGGCATACAGAGGGATGAGGACAAGCCTGCCTACAGGCATTTCCTGCTCCAGCCGAAGGTAGGAGGGGAGATGAGCTATGCCAAGGGCGGTTTCGAGACTCCTTACGGTCCGGTCAGGAGCGGATGGGAAAAGACATCCGACGGCTATGTGTACCGTGTCACGATTCCTGCGAATACCACCGCTTCTCTTACTCTTCAGGCTCCTTCGGTTTCGGCTGTCAAGGTACTTCTCGGCGCGGAAGGCGTTGGCCCTTTCCGTTCGCTGGAAGGCAGAGTCATGGCTGAGCTGGAGTCCGGGAGCTATGAGTTCTCGGTGAAGACGCATTAGGCTCCCGACCGGTATCCGCGGCTTCTTGGCCCGGGAAAGAGGAAATCCTCCGGCACAGGCGAAAAAAGCCTGCTTCGGAGGATTTCCTCTTTACGGACCGTAACGTGACGGCTGCGGCTGTCTTACCTTATCCTCACCGCCTTGTATCCGAGACGGTGAAGCTCGATGCCGGCGCCGATGCGGTACAGCACGGAATAAGATCTGGTAAGGACGAAAAATCCCTGCTCGGTCTGGGTCTCTATCCCTTCGTGGCGGATCAGCCCCAGGGTCGCGAGGGCGCAGCTCAGCATCGTGTCCGAAATCCTCTTGGCTTCCGGGCTGTCGAGCTTCAGTCCCAGGAGATCACGCAGCACATGCTCGTCCATGTCGTCCCAGCCTCTCTGGCCGTAGAACGAGGCGTATGAATCATTCTTGTGTCCTTCCCAGTTCACGTCCCACCAATGGGCGACTGCCATGCCGAGGAATCCGGCCCAGGAAATGGCGGCTTCGGGATATTGGTTGAAGTTCTCGACGGCATCGGCCACATAGTCCTTTATGTATTCTTCCCATCTGCCGTCGATGTCGTCGGAGCGCAGCAGCATGTCGCCGATCAGTCCGGCCCCTTTGCATACCTTCACGAGCCCGTCTTCGAGTATCTGCTCGTATCTGTCGTAGAATTCGCTGTCTTTCATTTGTAACGGATCAAACTCTTTTTACCTTCATTACGCCCTTGACGTTGGAAACCTGGGAGATCACCTTGTCAAGTTCGGTGTTGGACGGCACGAGAAGACGTATCTGTATCTCGTAGGTGCCTGACCTCAGGTTCTCCTTCACGTTGAACGACCTCATTGATACCTTGAACTGTCCTATGACATTCATGATGGCTCCCAGAACCGGGTGCTCGAGAGCGGCCGTGATTGCCAGGGTGCACTGGAAGTCACCGGTTGAGGCACTGTCCTGCCAGATCACTTTCTGTATGCGGTATGGGTATTTCTCAATCAGCCTGGCGGCGTTGGGGCAGGACATTCGGTGGATCTTGATGCCTTCGGTGCGTGTCACGAATCCGAACACGTCGTCGCCGAAAACCGGATTGCAGCACTTTGACAGCTTGTAGTCCAGTCCCTTGACGTTCTTGGCATTGATTACCAGAATGTCGTCGGACGCGTTGCCGGAGCCTCCGAAAACCTTCTTCCCGTCGGCATTTTGGGCAGCAGCATCCTGTCTCTGCGCGGCATGCTCCTCCTTTTCGGCCTGTTTCTGGAGGAGGAAGTCCTTTATGTCGTTGACATCCAGCTCTTCGGCCGCAATGGCTGCCATCATGCTCATCTCCGAGGTGAACTTGGCTGTCTTCATGAACTCGGTGAGCAGTTCATCGGGGAATTCAAGCTTCCAGTTCCTGAGCCTCCGCTCGAGAATCTCGCGGCCCTCGGCGGCTGCCTTGCGCTCTTCAGCGTCAAGCTCCTGCTTGATCTTGGTGCGGGCCTTGGAAGTGACTACCCAGTTCAGCCAGTCGCGGCTGGGTTTCTGGTTCTTCCCGGTCATTATCTCGACCACGTCGCCGGTCTTGAGCTTCTCCTTTATCTGTACGGGCTTGCCGTTGATCTTTCCGCCTGTGCATCGGCTGCCGAGGTTGCTGTGGATGTTGAAGGCAAAGTCAAGCACCGAGGATCCCGCAGAAAGTATGCGCAGTTCTCCCGTGGGCGTGAACACGAATATCTCCTTGTCAGGAGGCGCGGGAAGATGCTCAGGGCTGGCCTCAAGCGGATGCTCGAGGGAGTCGCGCACCGACTGCAGCCAGCGGTCGATGGAGGCCTCGTGGCGTATGCCCTTGTATGCCCAGTGGGCGGCGTTTCCGCTCTCGGCCTCGATGTCCATGCGCTTCGTGCGGATCTGGACCTCAAGCGACTGCCCCAGCTTGTTCTTGACCGTTATGTGCAGGGACTCGTAGCCGTTGGGCCTGGGAGTCGTGAGCCAGTCGCGCAGCCTCGAGATGTCCGGCTCGTATTCTTCGGTGACGTAGGAATATACTTTCCAGCACAGGTCCTTCTCGAGCTTGGGGTCGTCGGCGCAGTCTATGATGAAACGTATGGCGAACACGTCGTGTACGCCTTCGAACGGCACCTTCTGCACCTGCATCTTCCTGAATATGGAAAATGCGCTTTTGGTGCGCGCCTTGAGCTTGTATCTGATTCCGGCTTCGGAGAGTTTCCTCTCGAGCGGCCGTATGAATTCGGCTGTGAGCTGCTCGCGGTCCTTTTCAGTGGCCTTGAGCTTGTTGGTGATGGCCCTGTACTGCTCGGGATTGGAATAGCGGAAATAGATGTTCCCGAGTTCGTTGTTGATGTTGTAGAGGCCGAGCTGGTGGGCAAGCGGCATGTAGAGCATCGTCGTCTCCAGCAGCTTCTGGTCGCGCGAACCTTTCGGGAAAATGTTGAGGTTCCGCATTACCTCGAGCCTGTCGGCTATCTTGAGCACGATCACGCGCGGGTCTGTGGAGTACTGGACAATAAGACGCTTGTAGTTTTCCGCCTCAAGCCGCGTGTCCTTCGGCTTGATGGTGGAAATCCTGTTGAGTCCGTCCACTATGGTGAGCACGTCCTTCGGGAAGCCGCTTATGTTTATGTCCTTGTGGATGCGTGTGGCTTCGTGCAGGTATACGGCCGCCACGCATTCGTCGGGAAGTCCGATTTCGTCCTCCACGATGCGGGCGACATTGTCCGGGTGTCCGATGAAGGGAGAACCGTCATAGCGGGTCTCGTCCCTGAGTGCCGATTCGGCAACGGCGCGTGCTTTTTCTATAAGGTTGTCCATTGTGACAAATATACTCTTTTTTGTGTTTCGGATATCTGCTGGCCCCCTCAATTTCATTCCAACATATGTGCCGTGTATTTGCGCGTTTAGAAAATTTTGATATATTTGCGATATCAAAATGATATCAGTTATGAGAGAGTTCGATTTCAAAGGCTTTGTAATGAACGGCTTCGTGATGCTGTTCCTGCATTTCATTGTGCTGACTGCGGCGGTTATCGGGTGTTTCCTCACGGAAATGCTTGGATTGTATGTCCTTGGCGCCGTGCTCACTGTACTGTGGTGCGTTTTCTGCGGAGGCTATGTCCAGCTTGAGCCCAATGAGGCCAGGGTGATGGTCTTCTTCGGAAAGTATAGGGGAACTTTCTGCCGCACTGGCTTTTTCTGGGTTAATCCGCTGCTGACAAAAAAGAAACTCTCGCTCAGGGCAAGGAACCTTGACGTGGATCCGATCAAGGTCAACGACAAGGTCGGAAATCCGATTATGGTCGGTCTGGTTCTCGTGTGGAGGCTCAAGGATACCTACAAGGCCCTGTTTGAGATAGATTCGCAGACCATGGCGGGAAATGTGCCGTCAGATTTCCATTCCGCCGCCGCGGCAGCGCGTAACAGGGTGTCGTCCATAATGAACGCGCTCGAGAATTTCGTGAAGATTCAGAGCGACGCGGCTTTGCGCCAGGTTGCTTCGGACTATAACTATGACAACAACGAGGGGAACCAGGATGAGACCACTCTCCGTTCGGGCGGCGAAGAGGTCAACGACATTCTTGAGAAGACTCTCAACGACAGGCTCGACATGGCCGGAATCGAAGTCGTCGAAGCGCGCATCAACTATCTTGCCTATGCTCCCGAGATTGCAGCTGTCATGCTGCGCCGCCAGCAGGCTGCGGCTGTGATTTCCGCCAGGGAGAAGATAGTCGAAGGAGCGGTGTCGATGGTCAAGATGGCCCTTGACAAGCTGCGTGATGACGACATCGTCGAGCTTGACGAGGAACGCAAGGCCGCGATGGTGAGCAACCTGCTCGTGGTGCTCTGCGCCGACGAGTCTGCGCAGCCTGTGGTCAATACCGGTACAATCTATCAATAGAATCGGCAGATGCCAAAGAAACCGGCTTCAGAGACCAAGAGCTTTGTGCTCAGGGTTGACGCGGAAACCATGGCAGCTCTTGAGAAATGGGCGGCCGACGAGTTCCGCAGCGTCAACGGCCAGCTGCAGTGGATAATTGCTGAGGCATTGCGCAAAAGCGGCCGGAAGAAATGACTTCCCGGCCGCTTTTGCCGTTGCGTATCTTGCCCTGCATGTCAGGGATGACGCTGTCAGAAGGAGACTTCCTCCTCCGAGGCGCCGACCTTTATCGTCACGTCGCCGTCAGCGACTATTGACTTGCCGAACGAGTATTCTCCCATCATGTCATCGAATGTTGCCGGATACACCTCGGCAGAATCACCGATCTTGACCCCGACATAATACATGTCATAGTTCCAGTTGTAGACGCTGAAATAGAAGGTGGTTCCCTTGTCCACGGTGAACCCTTCCGCGAAATCCCAGTCCCAGTTGGTCGAACTGCTGACGTCGTAGACATCCGGATCGAAGTATGCCTTGACCGATACGGTCCCTTCGCCGCCAAGAGACTCGAATTCTGCGGACACGGTCACGTCTGAAGCGGGCATCGTGAATGAGCCGTAGGTGTTGTCGAGGTCGAGCGGAACGGCATTGCCTTCAGAATCCGCGATGCTTACCGAAGATATCCTCTGTCCGTCGGGTACCTGTATCTTGAAAGTGACTTTCTCTCCTTCGGCATACAGGCTTCCGTTGTCGAAAAAGATGCTCGCGTCACCCGTTGCGGTGTATGCGACCGAGGTCCCGATGCTGACTTCTACGGATTCCGCGTCTTCCGGTATCAGGATTTCGGACACGTACATTTCCGGAGAGTAATATTGGAAACCGAAACTCTCGCCCGAAGCGAGTTCAGCGGTCATGGGCTTGTAGCCGGCATCGGCCGACGCGAAAATGTATACGCTCTCTCCCGGGATTCCGACTGCAGTCTCGATTCCGTAGTAGATGTCGGGAAGGTCATAGAATGTCGCTTCGGAGATGTTCTCGCTTGCGGAGTATGAGACGGGAATCTTATCGCGGATGTCAAGCGTCACGGTGACGTCTTCGTCCGGCATGATGAAGCTCACGAATATCCGGCCCTGGACCTCGATTTCCAGTCCGTCGACGGATGAGGTCGCCGAGTTGAGGTAGCGGGCTCCGTTGACCCACAGTTCGGCCGTGACCTTCTCCCCGTCGATGGCTGAGGTGGGAATATTGGAGTATTCCATGTTGAGCAGGGTCTCGTCGGCGTTCTCCCAGGTTATTGTGTGGCGGGCGTGCTGCTCGCCTTCAACCCTGAGCGTGACATCGCTCGTGACATCCTGGTAGTCTGGCCTTACGGTTACCGTGTAGAGATTGTCCATCGTTCCTGATTGTGCGAATGAGCAGCCAGTCACCGAATTGATGTCCTGCCATTGTCCGTCTCCGACCTTGAACTGCACCCCTGTAAGCACGTATGCGTCAGGGACGAGGAGGTAGCAGTCGAAATACTTGTACTTTACGTCCGGGCTCACGCCATAGAGTTTCACTCCGTCTGCGCTGTCTTCAAGGGTCATTGTATATCCGTTGTCGGAAAGCTGCTGCTGCACACTGTAGCAGGCCACGACCTCGAAATCCTCCGAAGGTATTTCAATCTCGATTTTGAGGCTTTCGGCAGTTTCTCCTGCGGAAATGCTCTGCTCCGGCATGTACACTGTGCCGTTCACATCGACATGGATATGCTCCGGGTGAGCCTCTGAGAAGCCGTCCGGAAGATTCTCTCCCGGGGTTATTGTTATGATTGCGGTTGAACCTTTCTCATATTCCTGTCCTTCGGTTATCCCGCTTACCGAGATGAATTCCGGGCTGAGGTCAAGGACTTTCAATGCCTTGCTCGAGATGTCTTCCGGATGGTCCTGACTGATGGGACTGCATCCTGTCGTGCCCATGGCCAGCAAACCGGCGGCCATGAGGATAAAATGTGCAATTGCTGAATTTTTCATATTGTTACGGTAATACACTTTTGCGCAAAGATAGCAATTCTGAAAATCATGTCGGATTTCGTGCCGCTACAGGTATTCCATGCCGTCGGCGGACAGCCCCACATTGACCGGACTCCGCTCGAATCCGTCCAGGACCCTGTTCCTTATCCATGCTGACTTCAGGTAGAGCGGAAAGTATACCGCACACTTCTCTCCTTCACGGCAGTCATGGTCAACGAGGACGAGTGCGATGAAATATGTCCCGGGATTCAGCATTATTCCCTCGTCCACTACAGTTTCGCATTTCTGCCTTTTTCTGCTCAGCGGAATTTCGTGATATATGGGTTTGGACAGTATGTTTTCGAGCTTGTCCCCCGAAACCCTGTAGATGTTGACAGCGAGCAGGCAGCCTGGCATTGCGTTCTCCGTCACCTCGAAGGCTATCTTCTTCAGCATGAACTTCCGGCTGACTTCCAGCAGTGATCCGACTTCCGTGCCCTTGCTTGTGGATTCCATTGAAGCGGAAGCCGCCGGAACTCTCATCCCTCGGTTCACCAGGCGTCTGTGCCGGGTCTTTCCCGGAACGACAATGGCTTCGGGAAGGACATTGTCTTCGAGGCGCACCTCAACAGGATTGCCTGCCGCGGCAAGTTCTGCTGCCGGAAGACATTTCTCGCTGTAGGATACGTGGAAAAACATTATGCTGTCGCTGCTTCCCTTCGGCAGCTCGAGCTTGAACTGTCCGGTGGAGTCTGAAATCGTTCCGGTCCCCGTGCCCGGAATGCCGATCGCTACATATTCGATTCCTTTCCCCCGGTTGTCGAGGATGCGTCCTGTTATTGTGGCAAGACTGTCGTGTAATTGCCCTGCGGGGCGCTGATGTGCTCCGGCCGGCATCAGAGATGCGATGAATGCCGCCGAAATGAGGAAAATTTTTTGCATGCGGCAGCAATGCGCAAACAGCATGCCGCCAATTCACATCTTCTGTGTATCTTTGCGTCGGGATGAAATTCAAACTCGAATCGGACTACAAGCCTTCCGGAGACCAGCCGGAGGCAATTGACCAGCTCTGCTCCGCCCTCAGCGGGGGAGTGAGCGACGTGACCCTGCTCGGCGTGACCGGCTCCGGCAAGACTTTCACGATGGCCAACGTGATCGAGCGCCTGCAGCGTCCGGCACTGATACTCAGCCACAACAAGACGCTGGCGGCCCAGCTCTACGGAGAATTCAAGTCGTTCTTTCCGGCCAATGCAGTAGAATATTTCGTCTCCTACTACGACTACTACCAGCCTGAGGCATATATTCCATCAAGCGACACCTATATCGAGAAGGACCTGAGCATCAATGATCAGATCGAGAAGCTCAGGCTCAGCGCCGCGAGTGCCCTGCTTTCCGGGAGGCGCGACGTGATTGTAATATCTTCCGTGTCATGCCTCTACGGCATAGGCAATCCCGACGATTTCCATGAGCAGACCGTGGTTGTGCGGCGCGGTGAGCGCAGGAGCCTTACCGGGCTGCTCTACAAGCTCGTGGATGCCCTTTACAACCGTACGGAAGTGGAGTTCAAGCGAGGAACTTTCAGGGTCAGGGGTGATACGGTGGACGTCTTTCTCGGAGGCTCCGACGATGCCGTGAGGATTGAGTTCTTCGGCGATGAGGTAGATGCGCTGAGCATAATCGACCCCGTCACCGGGGCGCACATCGAGGATGTCGACGAAATAAGCATTTATCCAGCAAACAACTTCGTGACCACCAAGGAGCGCAGCATAGCCGCGGTTTCGCATATTCAGGATGACCTCGTCAGGCAGATGGAGTATTTCGAGAGCTGCGGCAAGGAACTTGAGGCCAAGCGCCTCAAGCAGAGGGTTGAATATGACCTTGAGATGATCAAGGAGATGGGCTACTGCCCCGGAATCGAGAACTATTCCCGCTATTTCGACGGGCGCAAGGAAGGCCAGCGTCCTTTCTGCCTGATAGACTATTTTCCGAAGGATTTCATCACATTCATAGACGAGAGCCATGTGACCCTGCCGCAGATACATGCGATGTACGGAGGTGACCATTCCCGCAAGTCGGTGCTGATCGACTACGGTTTCCGCCTTCCGGCCGCTGCCGACAACCGCCCTCTCAAGTTTGAGGAATTCGAAGAACTTACGGGACAGAAGGTCTACGTCAGCGCCACTCCGGCCGACTACGAACTGGAGAAGTCCGGGGGACTCGTGGTTGAACAGGTGGTGAGGCCGACCGGTCTGCTTGACCCTCCGATAGAAGTCCGTCCGACCAAGAACCAGGTCGACGACCTCGTCGAGGAGATACGCAAGCGCAGCGAGAAGGACGAGAGGGTGCTCGTGACGACCCTCACCAAGCGCATGGCCGAGGAACTCGACGACTATTTGCGCAGGATAGGCATCAGGGTGCGCTACATCCATTCCGACGTGGACACGGCGGAGCGAGTCGAGATCATCGAGGATTTCAAGGCTGGTATGTTCGACGTGCTCGTAGGGGTGAACCTGCTGAGGGAAGGCCTTGACATCCCGTCTGTCTCGCTCGTCGCAATTCTCGATGCCGACAAGGAGGGGTTCCTGCGTACCGGAAGAGCCCTTACTCAGACTGCCGGAAGGGCGGCGCGCAATGTGAACGGCATGGTGATAATGTATGCCGACTCGGTCACCCCTTCGATGGAGCAGACGATACGCGAGACCAACCGTCGACGCAGCAAGCAGATGGCCTACAACAAGCTGCACAACATCACCCCGAAGCAGATAGAGGTCAAGCAGAACATCCTTGCGAGCGAACTCACGCAGTCTTCAAAGGGCAAGCCGGCCAAGGGAGCTGTAGGAAGCACCACGGGCAGGGTCAGCGCTGCCAATTCATACGATGATCCCACCTACATACCCAATCCTTCCGATCTGGGCAGGGGAGAAGTCACCGTCGGATTCGGGCACGCCTCAAAGCGCAAGGACGGTGCGGCGTTCGTCGACGGCTATGTTACTGCCGACTTGGCAGCAGTGCTCCAGGATCCGGTGATCCGGTCCATGTCACGTGACCAGATTGAGAAGATGATAGAAGAAGACCGCCGACGCATGAAGAAGTCGGCGGCCGATCTGGATTTCTCCGAGGCGGCGAAATACCGCGACGAGATGTGGGCCCTTCAGGAATATCTCAAGGTCTGGAAGGACAAGTAAGGTTGCTACTTGACCTTGCTGTCGCAGTACCAGCAGCGCGTGGTGCCGCCTGAGGATATCCTGAATTTCGGCTGGATGTGCTCGTTGTTGCAGATGCACTTGACATTGCTGCAGCGCAGGCTGTCGTCGGTGATGCAGCCTTCCGCGGCCGGCATCTGGTGCTCGGGATCGTCTTTCCATTCCAGCAGCTTGCAGATCAGGGCCATCCTGACGAACTTCCCGTTCTCTACCTGTCTGAAATATGCCGCGCGCGGGTCAGCGTCGACCTCGGTGAGTATTTCGTTTACTCTCGGAAGCGGGTGCAGCACCGCCATGTGAGGCTTTGCAAGGGCCATTCGGCGGCAGTCAAGCACGAAGCTGTCCTTGACGCGGTCGAACTCGTCCTCGTCGAGGAACCTTTCCTTCTGGACTCTGGTCATGTAGAGAACGTCCAGTTCGGGAATGGCTGAGTCGAGGTCGGAGGTCTCCTTGTATTCTATTCCCATGCGGTCGCAGACATCCTGCTTTATGTAGTCGGGAAGTCTGAGTTCGTCCGGGGCGATCAGAACCACCTTGATGCCCTTGTAGCGTGACAGAGCCTTGATCAGGGAGTGCACCGTGCGCCCGAAGCGCAGGTCGCCGCAGAATCCTATGGTGATGTCGTCTATGTGTCCGAGCTCGCGCTTTATGGTGAGCAGGTCGGTGAGAGTCTGGGTGGGGTGGCTGTGGCTTCCGTCACCGGCATTTATTATTGGCACGCGTGCCACTTCGCTTGCAGCGAGCGGGGCGCCTTCGATAGGGTGCCTCATGGCTATGATGTCAGCGAAGCATCCGACCACCCTTATCGTGTCCTGGACCGTCTCGCCCTTGCTGACCGACGAGTTCTTCGCGTCGGAGAAGCCGAGCACGGTTCCTCCAAGCTCGAGCATTGCCGAGGTGAAGCTCAGCCTCGTGCGGGTGCTTGGTTCATAGAACAGGGTCGCGAGTTTCCTGTGGGCCATCCTGTCCTGGTATTTCTCGCGGTGGGCGATGATGTCTTCGGCCAGCGAAATGATCTGGTCAGTTTCCTGCTTTGTCAGGTCTGTAGGGTCAATCAGATGTTTCATAGCGAATTGCGGAATTCAATTATTTTTTCTTTCCATTCAGGAGCAATGTATCCTTCTTCTGCCGCCACCTCCACGAGAGTGTCGAGGTCGCTGAGCGAATGGTTGACGACACCGGCGGCAGCCATCCTGTCCAGTCCCTTCTTCATGCCGTAGGTGAAGATGCTTGCGATGCCGAGCACCACTCCGCCTTCTTCCCGGAGAGCTTCCACAACGTCGAGAGCGCTGCCGGCAGTGGATATCAGGTCCTCGATTACCACCACCTTGGTTCCTTTTTCCATTCGGCCTTCAATCCTGTTGTTGCGCCCGTGGGTCTTGGCTTCGGAGCGAACATAGCCCATCGGAAGGTTCAGAATAGTTGCGGTGATCGCTGCGTGTGCGATTCCGGCGGTCGATGTCCCCATGAGCATTTCGCATTCGGGCCAGTACTCGCGCACTGTCGCGGCGAGCCCGTTTTCGACTTTCTCCCTGACGGAGGGCGCCGAAAGGGTCAGTCTGTTGTCGCAATAGATAGGGCTCTTGATTCCGCTGGCCCATGTGAACGGTTCTTCGGGGCGGAGGAAAACGGCTCCGATCGAGAGAAGCTCCTTGGCTATGCTTCTCCTGATGTCATTGTTTTGCATATCTGTCATTTGTTCAGGAATTCTTTGACACATCTTCTGTATGCTGCCACCGGATTGCTTGCGGCGGTGATCGGGCGGCCCACCACTATGAAGTCCGTTCCGGTCTCGCGCGCCTTTTCGGGGGTCATTATGCGCACCTGGTCGTCGGCTGCGGCATCGGGGAAGCGGATTCCCGGGGTAACCGTGAGGAAGTTCTTTCCGCATGCCTCCTTGACCATGGCTGCCTCGCGCGGTGAGCATACCACTCCGTCGAGACCTGCTTCCCTGGCATTGAGGGCATATTTGACTATAACCTCGTTGATCCCGGCGTTTATGAGCAGTTCCTTCTGCATCCTCTCTTCGCTTGTGGATGTCAGTTGAGTCACGGCAATCAGCAGAGGTCTTGTCCCGTCGGGCCTGGTAAGTCCTTCGAGTGCCGCCTTCATCATTTCGATCGTTCCGGCAGCATGCACGTTGCACATGTCGATGTCGAGTTTGGACAGGGCGCGCATGGCCTTCCTGACGGTATTCGGGATGTCATGCAGCTTGAGGTCCAGGAAAATCGGATGCCCGCGCTGCTTTATCTCCCTCACAATGTCGGGCCCTTCGCTGTAGAACAGCTCCATGCCTATCTTGACATAGGGCTTTTTCCCTCCGGCGGTGGCGCCGAACCTTTCCAGAAACTCCAGGGTTTCTTCTCCGCTGCTGAAGTCGCAGGCGATTATGACGTCGTTTCTGTTCATGGCTGTATTGTTTTTGGTTTGTTTTGTCCTATACCGCACCTGTGATTTCACTGACTGATGAAACTCCCAGGCTGTCGAGCAGGTCCGGGAGCGCACCGATGATTTCGGGACATGCCCACGGATTCCTTATGTTCTCTGCTCCGATCTGCACGGCTGCGGCTCCGGCCATCATCATTTCGGCCACGTCCTCAGCGCTTGCGATTCCCCCGCATCCCATGACCGGTATGCGGCAGGCATGTGCCACCTGCCATACCATACGCAGTGCAATGGGGAAAATTGCCCTTCCGGAGAACCCTCCCATTCCGGCCGCTATCACGGGCCTGCGCCTGCGTATGTCGATGCGCATCCCGAGGAAGGTGTTGACAAGCGTAAGTCCGTCGGCTCCCGCGTCCTCGCAGGCCTTTGCAATTTCAACTATGTCGCTGACATTGGGACTGAGCTTGACGAATACAGGTTTGCGGGTGACAGCCTTTACTGCCGCCGTCACTTCTGCTGCAGCTCTGGGGCTCGTGCCGAAACTCATGCCCCCGTCGTGCACGTTCGGGCAGGAGATGTTGACTTCGATGATGTCGATGCCGCTGCAGGCGTCGGCCATTGCGCAGCAGCGCGCGTATTCTCCGACTGAAAAGCCACTTATGTTGGCTATCACGACTCCTGAATACATGCTCCTCAGGGCCGGCACCTTGGTGTTGACCAGAGCGTCGATGCCAGGATTCTGAAGCCCTACGGAATTGATCATTCCGGCGGTGCATTCGGCTATCCTCGGCGTGGGGTTGCCGTATCGCGGCTTCTCGGTTGTTCCCTTGAGGCATATTCCTCCGAGGACATTCAGGTCGAACATGCCTTCGAGTTCTGTCCCGAACCCGAAAGTGCCGCTGGCCGGAATCACGGGATTCTTCAGGGTCACACCGCAGAGGTTGACTGAAAGGTCCTTTACCATATTATTTCCTCCTTGTCGAAAACAGGTCCGTCCTTGCATATTCTTTTCGCGCCGTCCTTCATCATCTTGCTGCATCCGTAGCAGAATCCGGCGCCGCATCCCATCCTTTCCTCGAGACTCGCTTCCCCGGGTCCTTCAAGCGTGGTGCAGACTGCCTTCATCATAGGGAGAGGACCGCAGCAGTAGAAACGGTCGAACTGAGGTCTGAGTTCCCTTGCGGCATCAGTCACGAATCCTCTGGTTCCGCAGCTTCCGTCCATGGTCGCTATGGCGGGCTCGATCCCCAGCGAACGGAATTCTTCCTGCAGGACAATCTCGTCGGAACTGTTGAAGCCGAGTATGACACTGACTTTCCTGCCCCGCTGCAGCAGTTCCCTGCAGAGCAGCAGCAGGGGAGCCGACCCGATGCCTCCACCCAGCAGCAGGGCTGCGGACCGGCACGCATCGGGATTGAACCCGTTGCCCAGTCCGGTCAGCAGTTCGAGACTTCTGCCGGGATTCATTTTGGCCATTTCTGCGGTACCCGCACCTGCGACCTTGTAGCACAGCACCAGGCTGTGGTCGGTCTTGTCGCATACCGAGATTGGTCTGCGCAGGAAAAAACCGTCGAGGGCGATGTCGACGAACTGCCCCGAGCGGATTTCGGGCATGACGCCGCAACCCAGTTCCATGCGCCACGTGTTTCTGGCGATTTCGCTGTTGTTCCTTATTGTGAATGTGCTTTTCATTTCTCTAAATTTCCCAGACTACCTTGCCCTTCCTGATGGTCATCAGCACCTTGCCGTAGACTTCCATCCCCTCGAAGGGAGTCGAATGCCCCATTGACAGGAAATTCCTGCTGTCTATCGTGTATTTGCTGTTGAGGTCAATTACGGTGAGGTCTGCAGGGTCGTTTTCGCGCAGCGGGTTGTCGAGGCGGAATATTCTCCTCGGTGCTGTGGACATCGCTTCGAGAAGCCTTTTGAGGGTTATCTTCCCGGAACGCACCAGTCCGGTGTAGAGCACCGGGAAAGCTGTCTCGAGACCGGTTATGCCCATTGCGCTGCCTTTCAGTCCCTTGGATTTCTCTTCGGCTGTATGAGGCGCATGGTCGGTGGCTATGGCGTCTATCGTGCCGTCGCGCAGTCCCTCAATGAGGGCCGCCCTGTCGTCTGCCGTCCTGAGCGGGGGATTCATCTTGAACCTTCCGTCTTCCTGGAGGTCATCTTCGCACAAAAGCAGATAGTGCGGGGCTGTCTCGCAGC
>CABUIX010000025.1 GCA_902491795.1 uncultured Bacteroidales bacterium
AGAAGTCTGCCGAGAGGGTGGCTGAGAGGGTCCCTTGGAAGCCAGCAGTGATGGCCTGAGGCAGATGATGGGCCGAGTGCCGGAAATTGGCCTGGGTGCCGGGTGCCGGATGGATTTCCGCAGCGATTGCGAGAGATGGTGAGTTCCTGCAGAAGACCTGTCGCAGCGATGTGCCCTGGAGAGGCCTGGGAGAGGGGTGAGTGCGACAGGTCTCCCGGAAATCGTTGGACCTGTCGCAGCAGCATGCCCTGGAGGGCCCTGGAAGGCCGGTCGGTGCGACAAGTGAATTGCAGGAACTCTGAACGCCCTGAAAAAAAGTCACACGAGCGGCGGGGAGCCGATGAGCGAGCGGGGATATCGATGAAAATCTGTCCAAGCGCCACAGCGGCAAGACTGTCTCGCGGGCCAATGCGACAATCTTCCCTGCGAACCACAGCTGCAGGCATGTCATAAGCAATTGCAGCATGTCCCGCCGGTCCCGACTGCAGGGTGCATTACAAAACTACCAACGACAGACAACAACAGAGCAACGGCATGACTGCTCAGTCCTTGGCAGCGCGGAACGGAAAAGCTACTCGCGGTGGAAATATAACAAGACCACTCCGCCTTGCGGCAGGACAGACCTTTTGGCCGGGCAGAATGACAGAACACGCGGTCGCGAGGAACGGCAAGGCTACTCGCAGTGACGGAGTTTGGCGTATTTGAGCAGCAGGAGTTTCTCTCCGTAGTCGTCGAAGCGGATGCGGGCCTTCATGTCGGGATAATTGCCGCTGATATCAAGAATCTGTCCGGCTCCGAAACGGATGTGTTCAACTCTCTCACCCACGCGCAGTTCCGTCATGGGGACTGCCTTGAAGTCCGGATCGATCACGGGAGGAACAGCCGGTCTTGCGGATGCCGGCGAAAATCCTGTCCCGGAGCCGTTGCGGGGGTTCCTTTCGTAGGTAACAGAGGAAGAGCGGCCGTAATTTCCAGGGCCGGAAGGGCCAGAAGGACCTGATGGTGCGCCATATCTTGAATACCCAGACTGGCGGCCTGAGCCGTAGCCGGAATCGCTTCCCCTGCCGGAACCATAACCGCGGCCATACCCTGAGTCTGAACCGTCACTGCGGCCAGAGCCGTAGCCGTTGAGTCTTCCGCCGCTGAAGCGTGAGCCGAAACCGCCCCACTCATGGACTACTCCGCTGTTGTCGAACTCGCTGTCGGCCAGCGGATTCTCTATGTACTCGGGATCAATCTCATGAATGAAGCGCGAAGGCGCGTTGGACTCATGCTTGCCGTTTCGCATGCGAGTTCCGGCGAACGAGAGAGTCACCGTCTTCTCGGCCCTCGTCATGGCCACATAGAACAGGCGGCGTTCCTCCTCGACGTCATTCGCTGAAGACAGCATTGAGAGGCTCGGGAAAAGATTCTCCTCGAGGCCGGCGATGAACACGTAGGGAAACTCCAGGCCCTTGGCGGAATGGACGGTCATCAGCGCGACCTTGTTGTCGTCGTTCTCGTCGCTGCTCACGTCGACGTTGCTGAGCAGCGAGACGTTCTCGACATAGTCGTCGAGGGTGAACACCGGCATCACGGCTCCGGGTTCCTGCAGCTCCTCGGCATCCATGACTTCCTGCTGCTGTTCTTCCTCGAACACAGCTGTGGAGTTAAGGAGTTCGTCAAGGTTTGCAATACGGGCAAGCCCCTCGATGGAGGTGTCCATCTTGTATGAGGCATAGAGTCCGCTCTCGTCGGCAATGCGCAACGCCATGTCGTGTGCTCCCGTTTCTGAAACGGCAGCCGAAAGTCTGGCGATCAAGTCGCAGAAGGGCTTTACCTTGGGGACGTCGGCACCTGCCCTGAAGAAGGACACTCCCTTCTCGCGCGCGATTGTCTCGACGGCGGTCATCGTGACGTCACCTATGCCTCTGGCCGGCTTGTTGACCACCCTGCGGAAGGACTCGCTGTCGTCGGGGTTGATGCACAGCTTGAAATATGCCATCATGTCCTTGACCTCTGCCCTGTCGAAGAACGAGTTGCCCGAATAAATCATGTACGGGATGTTGCGCCTGCGCAGCTGTTCCTCTATGGCGCGCGACTGCGAGTTTGTCCGGTAAAGGATTGCGAAGTCGCGGTACTGGGCATGGTCGGAACGCACTCTTGCGATGATTTCCGACACTATGTTGATGGCCTCGTCCTGCTCGGTGTAGGCCTTGAGTATTCGTATCTTCTCCCCTTCCGCCCCGACGGCATAGCATTCCTTTGGGATGCGGCCCTCGTTGTGCGCTATCAGGGTATTGGCTGCATCGACTATTGTGGATGTCGAGCGGTAGTTGCGCTCGAGCCTGAAGATGTGGCAGTCGGGATAATCCTTGCGGAAATTGAGTATGTTCTCGATCTTGGCACCGCGGAACGCGTAGATGGACTGGCTGTCGTCGCCGACCACGCAGATGTTGCGGTGGATCTGCGAAAGTTTCTTGAGGATCAGGTACTGGGCATAGTTGGTGTCCTGGTACTCGTCGACCATGATATAGAGGAAGAGGTCGGCCAGTTTCTGCAGGGCCTCCTTGTTGTCGCGCAGAAGGTAGTTCATGTTCAGCAGGATGTCGTCGAAGTCCATGACTCCCGACTCCTTGAGTTTCTTCTGGTAGAGTTCATAAAGGTCGCAGATGCGCGGCTTGCGCGAATGCGAGTCTGCAATCTGCAGCTCGCGGTTGTTGCGGTAGCCGTTCACGGTAACAAGGTTGTTCTTGGCCATCGAGATGCGCGACAGCACCTCCTTGGGCTTGTATATCTTGTCGTCGAGCTGGAGTTCCTTGATGCAGGCTTTCATCGCGCTCTGCGAATCGGAGGTGTCGTAGATCACGAAACGCTGCGGGTATCCGAGCGACTCGGCATACTCCCGGAGGAAACGCACGAACACCGCATGGAAGGTGCCCATCACAAGCCTGCGCGCCCTGCGGTCACCTACCATCGAGGCAATCCTCTCCTTCATCTCTCCGGCGGCCTTCTTGGTGAATGTGAGCGCCAGGATCCTGCCGGGATCGACATCCTTTGCCAGCAGCAGCGCTATCCTGCTGGTCAGCACCCTGGTCTTTCCGGAACCGGCCCCGGCAACAATCAGAACAGGCCCTTCCGTGCAGTTCACCGCACTCTTCTGCTCCTCGTTCAGTCCCTCGAGGACTGCATTAATTTTCTCCTCCATAGGGGCGCGAAATTACGAAAAAAATGGCTATCTTCGCAGCGCATTTTGCATATCCTAAAACAGTCATACTAAATGTCACAGAACATCGTTTTGAAAAAAGGTCTGAACATCCCCATCAGCGGAGAAGCAGAACTTCGTGTCTCAAAGGCGATTGCACCGGGCATTACTGCGGTCAGGCCGACCGACTTCAAGGGTCTTCTTCCCCGACTTCTGGTCAAGGAGGGAGATGCCGTGCTTTGTGGTTCTCCCGTCATTGCAGACAAAAAGAACCCCGACATTCTCCTCACCTCTCCGGTCAGCGGAACGGTGAAGGCTCTTGTCAGGGGCGAGAAGCGCAAACTGCTGGCAGTCCTCATCGAGTCGGACGGCGAACAGAAGTCAATCGACTTCGGAGCCAAGGATCCTGCCGGCATGGACGCCGCGCAGGTCACCGCAGCACTGCTTGAGAGCGGACTCTGGCCCTGGATCATCCAGCGCCCCTACGGAATCGTCGCAGACCCTGCTGTCAGGCCGTCCAACATCTTTGTTTCGGCTTTTGACTCGGCGCCTCTTGCCGCAGACGGCGATTTCTGCTTCGGAAGCGAGGTCAAGAACATCCAGGCAGCAATCAACGCCCTTGCAAAACTCACCGACGGTGAGGTGCACGTCTCCTTCAACGCGGATTCCGACCCGAATTCCGAGCTGAGGAAACTTACCGGAATTCATGCCCACTACTTCAAGGGCAAGCATCCTGCAGGAAATGTGGGAGTGCAGATCAGCCACATCAAGCCCATCTGCAAGGGCGACACCGTGTGGACGGTTTCGCTGCTCGGACTCGCAGCCATCGGCAAGCTGTTCACCAAGGGACGCTATGACGTGCGCCGCAAGGTTGCCGTATGCGGACCCATGGCAATCGAGCCCTCATACGTCGAGACACTGCCCGGAATGCCGATGAAGGAACTTGCAGGCTTCTACGGAAGCAATGCCCCCGAGGTGCGTTTCGTGAGCGGAAATGTGCTCAGCGGCCGCAACGAGGGAGCCGACGGTTATCTCGGATACTTCGACAACCAGGTGACCCTGCTTCGCGAGGGCACAGAAAGGGAGCTCCTCGGATGGCTCAGGCCGCTGCGCTGGAAGCAGTTCAGCACCGACCACAGCTACTTCTCATGGCTGACCCCGAAGAGGAAATACGACATGGACACCAACCTTCACGGCGGGGCACGCGCGTTCCTGATGAACGACGGCTACTACGCCCAGGTGCTTCCCATGGACATCTATCCCGTCTACCTTACCAAGGCATGCCTGGCAGGAGAGATCGAGAAGATGGAGCAGTTCGGAATCTATGAGGTTCTGCCGGAAGACCTCGCTGTCTGCGAGTTCGTCGACCCCAGCAAGAACAACATTCAGGAAATCATCGGTAAAGGCATAGACCTTATGCTAAAGGAAATGGCTTAAAAGTATGAACAAGATTTTTGAAAAAGGAGGCAAGCTGTATTGGCTGCACTCAACCGTGGACGCTTTTGAGACATTTCTCCGCGTACCCGGTACTGTGACCCGCAGCGGTTCACATGTGCGCGATGCGATTGACCTCAAGCGAATCCTCATCATTGTACTTATTGCCGCCGCTCCGGCAGCCCTGTTCGGAATGTGGAACGTGGGCTACCAGCACAGTCTCGCGATCGGCGACACAGGAATCAACTTCCTCGGCAACTTCTGGTACGGCTTCCTCAGGGTGCTTCCCCTCTACATAGTTTCTTATGTGGTCGGCCTCGGCATTGAGTTCGCCGCAAGCCAGATACGCGGAGAGGAAGTCAGCGAAGGCTTCCTGGTTTCCGGCTTCTTCATCCCGCTCATCGTGCCTGTTGACATTCCCCTCTGGATGCTGGCAGTTGCAGTTGCCTTCGCCGTCATCTTCGGAAAGGAAGTGTTCGGCGGCACCGGAATGAACATCTGGAACCCTGCGCTGCTTACCCGCGCGTTCCTGTTCTTCTCATACCCCAGCTACATGTCAGGTTCACAGTGCTGGATCAGCCTCAGGAAAGCCGACACAGTGATCGACGGCTTCACCGGAGCCACTCCCCTCGCGCTTGACGGAGCGTCCGCACAGTACGGCACCGGTTTCTGGGACCTCTTCATCGGAACCGTTCCCGGTTCTGTCGGTGAGACATCAGTGATCGCAATCCTCATCGGAGCGGTCATCCTGATCTGGACCGGAATCGCAAGCTGGAAGATCATGGCAGGCTCCATCGTCGGAGCTCTTCTCATCGGTCTTGTCGGAGATCTCGCGGGAATCAGCAAGTTCCCCTTCTATATGCAGCTTGTCTACGGCGGTTTCGCCTTCGGTACCGTGTTCATGGCGACCGACCCTGTAACCTCCGCACAGACTGAATGCGGCAAGTGGATCTACGGTATCCTGATCGGTGCGCTCTGCGTGATGGTAAGGCTCTTCAACCCCGGATACGTCGAGGGAATGATGCTCGCCATCCTGCTCGCCAACACCTTCGCACCTCTGATCGACCACATCGTGATCAGTTCGCATCTTTCACGCAAGGCCAAGAAACTTAAAGCAGCATAGCCATGAATACAAACAGTAATGTTTACACAATAGTATATACGGCTGTAATAGTCGTTATTGTGGCTGCCGTGCTTGCTGTCGCCGCTACGGCCTTCAAGCCCATGCAGACAGCCAATGTAAAGGCCGAGACCCTGTCACAGATGATGGTTGCCGCACAGCTCGGCACCATGAAGGAATTCCAGGAAATCGGGAATGACCAGGTTCTCGTGAAGTATGCCGAGAACATCGAGGAGGCCTTCACCGTTGACCTCGACGGCAACAAGGTGTCCGACCTCAAGACCGACAAGGACAATATCGAGCTCGTTGACAACCTCAAGCCCCAGGACGTGGCCATCAAGAACAAGGGACAGGTCACGCTGCCTGTCTACAAGTTCAAGTCAGGCGCCACCGTGGTGCCTATCTACGGTGCCGGACTTTGGGGACCCATCTGGGGATACATCGCACTCGGGCCTGACTACAGGACCATCCTCGGAGTCTATTTCGACCACAGCAGCGAGACCCCGGGCCTCGGATCCAAGATCAAGGACGATCCCGCATTCCAGGCACAGTTCATCGGCAAGTCATTCAATCTTGAAGATGCCGCCAATCCCTTCGACATCGTGAAGGGCGGCGCACCGGAAGGAGACGAACATGCAGTTGACGCAATCAGCGGCTCAACCATGACCAGCAGGGGCCTTGACGCCGGAATCGATGTGTGGATAAGTGCATACAGAAATTATCTTGTCAAAGCTGCTGCTGCCGCCACGGCTGAAACGGCAGAGGCACCAACAGCAACGGAGGAATAAGTTATGAGCAATTTGAAAGAAACAATCCTCAACCCCATATTCAGGGGCAACCCGATTGCCGTGCTGATTCTCGGTATCTGCTCATCTCTTGCAGTTACCGTACAGCTCAAGGGAGCCTGCGTGATGGCCATCTCCGTGATCATCGTGACTGGACTCTCAAGCTTCGTGGTTTCATTACTTAGGAACACGATCCCCAACCGTGTGCGAATCATCGTGCAGCTCGTGGTAGTGGCTCTGATGGTTATTCTGGTTGACCAGATACTCAAGGCTTACATGTACCCTGTGGAGAAACAGCTTTCAGTCTACATCGGCCTTATCATCACCAACTGTATTGTCATGGGCCGCATCGAGGCCTTCGCCCTCGGCAACAAGCCCATCCCCTCACTGCTTGACGGACTTGCCAACGGTGTAGGATACGGTCTCATCCTAGTGATCGTGGCTTTCTTCCGTGAACTCCTCGGAAGCGGCACCCTCTTCGGAATGAGGGTTCTCCCCGAAGGATACATCCACAACGGCCTGGTGATTCTGCCTCCGTTCGCGCTGATCCTCCTCGGATGCGTGATCTGGGTTCACAGGGCAATCTACAAGGATCTCCAGGAAAAATAACAGCGCAGCAATATGGAATACATCAGTTTGTTCGTAAAGTCAATCTTCATTGACAACATGATATTCTCATACTTCCTCGGTATGTGCTCATACCTGGCAGTATCAAAGAATGTCAAGACAGCCAATGGCCTGGGCCTCGCTGTTATTTTCGTGCTGACATGCACGCTTCCCATCAACTATCTTCTCAACAAGTACGTTCTGACCCCGGGAGCACTCTCCTGGCTCGGCCCCCAGTTCGCCGATGTTGACCTGAGCTTCCTCGCCCTGATCATCTTCATCGCGGTGGTTGCGGCATTCACTCAGCTCGTAGAGATGATAGTCGAGAAGTTCCTTCCGAACCTTTACTCATCTCTCGGAATCTTCCTTCCGCTTATTGCCGTGAACTGCGCGATCCTCGGCGGTTCGCTCTTCATGCAGCAGAGGGATTTCGTGAACTGCGGTGAGTCCATCGTATACGCTCTCGGTTCCGGCATCGGCTGGTATCTTGCAATCGTCTGCCTCGCAGCAATCCGCGAGAAGATGAGCTACTGCAACGTCCCGAAGCCCCTCAAGGGAATCGGCGTCACCTTCATCACCGTGGGCCTCATGGGTATGGCATTCATGATTTTTATGGGTATTCAGCTTTAGTAGGAGGAGGAAAGAAACATGAGTGAAACAGTAATATCTGCAATAGCAGTCATTGTTATCGTAACCATCTTCCTTGTGGTGCTGCTCCTGGTCGTTAAGGACAGGATCACACCGAAGGGTACCGTAAAGATCGACATCAACAACGGAAAGAAGGTTCTCGACGTCAACCCCGGCAACAGCCTCATGTCGACGCTGGCCAACGAGAAGATCTTCCTCCCCTCTGCCTGCGGCGGAAAGGCCAACTGCGGCCAGTGCAAGGTCCAGGTATTCGAGGGCGGCGGAGAGATTCTTCCTACCGAGGTAGGTTTCTTCAACCGCAAGCAGATCAAGAGCGGCTGGCGCCTGGGATGCCAGGTCAAGGTCAAGGACAACCTCAAGATCCAGGTTGCCGAGTCAGCCCTGTCAGTCAAGAAGCTTGAGTGCGAGGTAATCTCCAACAAGAACGTGGCTACCTTCATCAAGGAATTCACCGTTAAGCTTCCGGAAGGCGAGCATCTTGACTTCAAGAGCGGTGAGTACATCCAGATTGACATTCCTGCTTACCACATCTACTACAAGGACATCGACGTTGATCCCGAATACAGGAAAGACTGGGAGAAATATGGCTTCTTCAATCTTGAGTGCGTGAACACCACTCCCACGATCAGGGCCTACTCAATGGCCTCTTATCCCGGAGAGAAGGGCATCATCAAGCTCAACGTCCGTATTGCAACTCCTCCGTTCGACCGCAGCGTGCCCAAGGAGCAGGGTCCCAAGCTTCTGCCCGTGAGCCCCGGTATCGCATCGTCCTACGTGTTCACACGCAAGCCCGGCGACAAGGTTACCATCAGCGGTCCTTACGGCGAGTTCCTGCTTCCTGAGAACGATCCTGACAATGTTGAGTACATATTTGTCGGCGGCGGTGCAGGTATGGCACCTCTCCGCAGCCACATCATGCAGCTGTTCAGGACAATGCACACCAAGCGCAAGGTAAGTTTCTTCTATGGTGCACGTGCCCTCGTCGAGGCATTCTACCTCGAGGACTTCGCCGAACTGGAGAAGGAATTCCCGAACTTCAAGTTCTACCTGGCACTTGACCGTCCGGATCCCGCTGCAGACGCAGCCGGTGTGAAGTACACTGCAGGATTCGTTCACAAGGTGATGTTCGAGACCTACCTGAAGAACCACGAGACTCCCGAGGACATCAAGTACTTCATGTGCGGTCCTCCCATGATGGTGGCTTCAGTGAACAATCTCCTCGACTCACTCGGAGTACCTACGGAGAATATCCTCTACGACAACTTCGGCGCATAATAGCAAAGCCGCAGAAATACATCAAAAAGACGGTCCGGAAACTGGACCGTCTTTTTTTATTGGAATTCCAAAAGGGCAAGAAAGATAAATCTTTGGAAAGAAAGACAAAAAAGGCGGAAATGTTTTTTATCAAACGCTCGCGTTGCCAAAACACGTCAATACCTTTGCGCCATGAAAGACTTCGGAACACAAAAAAGCCGGCAACAGAATAATCCCAACCGGTATCAGCGTAAAGGCATTCTGCCCGAGCGCCGGAAAAACTTCTCAACCTTACTTAGCTTGCTTGTATTGCTGCCGGCTTTTGTCCTCATATCCTGCCGGAAGTCCCCCGTTCCGGGCATTCCGGCGGAACTGCCTGCCGTGGACTCAACCATCACCACCGTGATGATAAGGAACGGGAGCGGGTTTCCGGCGAAGAATCTGCAGCTGCTTGTCTATGGCTGCGAGGGTACTCAAAGTCTGGAAGCGCTTCTGCGGTTCAGCGAAGTGCCGGACTCGGTCGAGATACTGCTCCCGGAAGGCGAGAAACTCATTGCCGCGGTGGCAAACATGCCCAAGAGCCTGAGTCCGGTGTCACTTGCCCGATACGGTTCGCTGGATGAACTGGGCTATGATTTCTCGGACGAGGACCCGGAATTCCCCATCCTCAGCGGCGTGGGGGCTACCGTGGGACAAACCGGGGAGATCCTTCTCGGCCCCCTGCTCTGCAGCGTGGAGATTTCGGCCATAAGCAACAGCATGGACAATTACGAACTCGTGGAAAATCCGAGGGTGAGGCTCGCCAACATCAACAGCTATGCAGGAATAATGCAGACCGAGGATTTCTATCCGACGGAAATCATTGACTACGGTGAATGGACCAGTCTCCCCTACGACATCGGGATGTTCACGCAGCATCCGGGAACTGTGCTCCACTGCTACCCGAACGAGACCGCTGAATCAAGCATCTCCGGCCTGAGAACCTCGCTCGAACTGCAGTGCGAAATCTTGGGTAAGACCTGCACCTTCGAAACGGCGCTGCCTCCTTTCGGCAGGGACTCGAGAGTGCTGGTGGAAATGACCGTCAACGGACCGGACTCATTCAACAGCAGTGTGAGAGTAGAAAAGCAGGAGAAACCCGTTGGAAGCCCTGCAGAATGAACTCAACCGGTGCAAACGCCACGTAATCCAAGAATTATGGCTATATTCGGGTCATAAAGCAACGCCCATGAAACGCCACGCATACCTGATACTCGCACACACCAACTTCGGACAACTCAGGAAACTTGCAGGACTGCTCGACGACCCGAGGAACGACATCTTCGTCCACGTGGACGGCAAGGCGGAGTTCAGTCCGGAAGGATGGGAAGATGCTTGCCGGCACTCAAGGCTGGTCTTCCTGAAAGACAGGATAAAGGTAAGCTGGGGAGGCGTAAGCATAATGAGGGCCGAACTCAGGCTGCTTGAGGAAGCGACCGCAGCCGGAAGCTATGACTACTACCACCTGCTTTCCGGGATGGACCTCCCGATAAAGACACAGGACAGCATACACGAATTCTTCGATGCCCACAGCGGAATGGAATTCCTGAACTACTGGAATTTCAAGAAAACTACCGAATCGCGCTTCCATTACTATACCTTGTTCCCCGAAGGGGCAGGTCATTTCTGGACAAATCTTGCAAACAATGTCTACAAAGGACTTCAGATGGCCGTCGGCCACCAGATCAACAAGGGCATAGACTTCCGTTTTGCATCACAGTGGTTCAGCATCACCGACGCACTGGCCAAACACGTTGTGGCTCAGGAAGACTGGCTGGAAAAAGTGTTCAGGCACACCAACACGTGCGACGAGATATTCCTCGCTACTCTCGTGTGGAACTCGCCTTTCCGGGAAAGGCTGTACGTCAAGGAAGCTGTCGAAGCGCATGAGGTGAACGAGAGCAATATGCGGTTCATAGACTGGTCACGGGGCGAAAGCATCAGGCATCCCTGGACATTCCGAAGTGAAGACTTTGACCTTCTGATGAGCGTGCCGCACTTATGGGCAAGAAAATTTGACGAAAGAACCGACCCCGTCATCATTGACAGGATCTGTTCCGCTCTCAAGGCTTAGGAAAACAGCTTGTTGCAAAGGTACGAAAGGTACCTGTACGAAATGCGGAATACATTGCGTGTAAACAGGCTGTCCATATATTCCTTTCCAAAAAGCCGCGCCGCATCCGAGAGAATGGCTGAACGGCAGTCAGCATCTACCCTGTCCATCACATATTTGAGCTGTGCTCCGAGACTCCCGCAGTGTCTCGTGAAAGAAGATTTCTTGACATATGGGAGTCCTCTGCAATACAGTTTCCGCACAGAATTGTATATGCCTTTGCCGCCTACCCTGTACAAAGCCGCATAGTTGACGCCATGAACACCAAGCATGGCCGTCAGCCCCGTTTCGTACATGATGCACACATCAGACTTGCTCTTGAGAGCTTTTACCGAGAGCATGAATTCCGAAAACCAGTCCGAGAGAAAGACAGACTTCCTGAAACCCATGAACCATGACTGCAGGTGAGGATTCCTCCTGTTGGGGTTAAATACGAGTCCGAATGCAGGCGTACCCAGATTCTCCATAGACTCAAGACTTGCACCTATATCCGACAAAGGCCCGAACACGGAATCGTTCACAAGATAGAGCGTTTCATATGACTCTATTCCAAACTTCGACACCGCCGCGCAGAAAGCGCGCTTGTACGATCCGAAATCATATTCACCATGTCTCGAGGCCTCTGCGTGCTTGACAAAAGGACGCAGTTTCTCAAGTTCGCCAGGATTGAAATCATTGTCCGCAGCCAATACGATGTCTCCATGGGCAGACAAAGCCTTGAGATGATATATCAGGGAATCGCCCACAATCCCGTCAGGATCATACGCCGCAAAAAGAAAAAGCCGTTTCATGGTCATGGCATCTCATTGATACATGTTCATCATCACCTCGGCGAAACTGTTCTCAGGCGGATTCCGTGCCGTGGCTGACTTGTATTCAGTCTTCTGGAATGCCGCACCGGAACACAATCGCTCAAAAATTTTGCGGTCAAAAGGCTTTGCCGCATAGCCGAACCACAAGGCATGCGTGGGATCCTGGACAACTTTCGGCATTCTTTCAAACTGCGATGCAGCTTCTGCATTGCACTCTACCAATTTTCTGAATATCATCTGATGTATGTAGTAGTCCGCAGCAGAATTCTCATGCTTCCAATAATACAGTAACGCGTCACGCCATGCACCGACAAGAAAATTTCCTTTTCCGGCCCGGATGAAACAATTCTGGACAAAAGCATATGAGCCCTTCAGGTTATCTCCGCCCATATAGACAAAGAAATCCTCATCAGAAATCCATTTCGGCAGTTCAGACGGGGCAAAATCCGTGGCGTCCATCCAATACCCGCCATATCTGTAAAGCAGGTCAAGCCGGCATATATCGGAAAAATGTGCAGGCCTCATGAGACCTCGTCTCCATTTCTCGAGCACATAGTCCGGCAGCTGAACCCAATTGAGTATGCTGTCATTGTCAAGGACAACAAGCTCCCTGGAACAGTTGGCCCGGATGCTGCGCCAGCACGCCTTGACAATTCGCGGTGCCTGCTCTATCCCTTGAAACCATATGGAGAAAATCCTCTCTCCGCTGTCCGCAGAGACGAGTCCGTCAGGTGAAATGCTGTTGAAAGCCTCTCTGTAATTGTCAAGATATTTCGACACAGCACTCTGTGTGGCCCGCCCACGCTGCCTGCGCCTCTCCAAACGGCTCCTCCATGGCCAGTTCAGCAGATGGCCGTGGAGAATTATCGACAGACGCATCCATAATCTCGAATTTTTCATTTTCCAAGATATAACTTCATGCCAAATAACAGTATATACTTCCTCCCGAACTCGTCACCGTTTATGCTGAAAATGAACTGGAGAACGGGACTGAACATATTATGCATGAACACTGCAAAAGTCCTCAAAGGGTAAGTCATCACGCACTTCACTCTGTACCCGGCATCTTTTATCATTATGCCAAGCAGCCGCTCATAAACATGGGCCAAGGAGCCGCGAGAATGCGACTTCATGTGTCGCCCCCACATGTCGTCATCAAGCTTTATTCTCTTTATTCGGCCAAGTGCACTCAATCTCGCAAGAAACATTGTTCCGGCACAGAAGTGCCCGTTTGATACATCCAAACCCACCCTGTCAGCCTCACATCTTAGACGGGACTGGTCTTCCGGAAGTCCATGCGAAAGGCCTTTGTACAATTCATAGCTGCATACAAGACCGACCGAAGGATCATTATCAAGTATCCTTAGACATTTGCGGAAGTGTGCCGGAGATTTCAAAATGGAATCTACCAGGAGATCCCTCCATTCATATTCCCTCAAGCGCATTCCGTTGAGCCGCTCTCCCTTTCGGCACGGGCTTTTGGTGTGCAATTTAAGGACATAGTCATATCCCGACAAATCATGCTCTCGCAGCACTTTTATGAAAGGCCAGACATCGTACCCTACATTTTCGACCTGCTCGAACACGGTGTCCGGCTTAAATTTCCGAATCCTGTCGCAGGTCTCGGCATTGTATTCAGAATAAGTCACGATCAGATCCCATTCGCAACCATTGATATTCCCAAGCTTGCCTATAAGGTAAGCCGTCTGGTCATGGTAATATATATGCAGTATAGTAATCAGTCTTGCCATGGATCAAACTATGTCATTAAAACGGTCCGGGATTCTCACCACGATCCTCAATTCGAACATTGCCGGCTTGTTGGGCGCATACGGAGGACGCACGATGCTCTGGCATATCCTGGCAAAGCGCACCCATCTGTCGAACGGACGGGCCTTAAGTTCGGTAACGAAGCGGATGGTCCTCGAGCGCTTCTTCATGTGCTTGCCCCATCCCTGACTCAGGCGGTCCTTGTCCGAGAACCTGTCCTCTAGGCGCTTCTTGTCGAAATAACCGAAATGCAGCAGATAAAGGTCCTTGCTGATGTGGAAGTTGTGGCCCTTTATCCTGTGGAAGCCGGAACCCCAGCGGCAGGGTGCTGCCACGATCGAAGGCTTGGTGTAGCGGGTGCCTATCTGGGCATAGTGCCTCTGGCGCAGGAAAGGGATGTCGGAGCGTATGTCTGCCTCCTCTCCGAGCTTCTGTCCGAAATCAAGCCCGAGGGCCGACATGGACACCTTGATGTCCTGGTTCGAGAGGTACTCGCGGAGGCTCAGGCCCAGCTTCGGGTCCACCACAATGAATTCGTCGGCATCCACGCCTATCACCAGGTCATAGCCTTCCGAAAGAAGCCTCGCGGCCTCGCCGGAGAGGAACGCCAGCCTGCCCTTTTCGGCCTGCACCACCTGGCTGCCTATCTTCTCGTGCAGGACGGCATGTGTACCCTCGCAGAAAGGCGCTATCTTCTGGTCTGTCCCGTCGAAGAAGATGTAGAGATTCTCCTTGCCGAGCTGGTCGCCGTAGTACCTTACCCACTTCTCGAGGTAGAAGTCGTCGTTCCTGACCATCGTCAGGGCTGCAATTCTTTTCATCATATATATCTTGCGGTAAACGTGTCTGTCTTCTTGAGATCTTCGGGCGTTCCCTCGAAAACAACCTGCCCTCCGGCGTCGCCGGCATCGGGACCAAGGTCGATGATCCAGTCGGCGGACCTTATCACGTCCGGGTTGTGCTCAACCACCACGAGCGAGTGGCCTCCCTGGAGCAACACGTCGAACGCCTTAAGGAGCTTCTCAACGTCATGGAAATGCAGGCCGGTAGTTGGTTCGTCGAAGATGAACATTATCCTTTCGGGCTTGCCGGAATTCCTGCTTACCGACAGGAAGTACGCGAGCTTTATCCTCTGGCTCTCGCCTCCCGAAAGCGTGGCGCTGCTCTGTCCGAGCTTGATGTAGCCGAGCCCGACATCACTCAGCGGCCTTAGCTTTTCGGCAACCGACCGGGCCTCGGGTTCTTTGCCTTCAGCAAAGAAGTCAATGGCCTCGTCGACGCTCATGCACAGTATGTCGTCGATGTTCTTGCCGCGGTAGCGAACTTCCAGCACCTCCGGCTTGAAGCGCTTGCCGCCGCATGCCTCGCAGACCATCTCGACGTCCGCCATAAACTGCATCTCGATTCTCACGACCCCCTCTCCCTGGCATTCGGGACAGCGGCCGCCGTCGGAATTGAAGGAGAAATAATTCGGGCCGAACCCGTTCATCTTCGCATACTGCTGGTCGGCAAACAGCTTGCGTATGTCGTCGTAGGCCTTGAGATAGGTCACCGCATTCGAGCGGGAACTGCGTCCGATGGGGTTCTGGTCAACGTATTCCACCCTGGTGATCCTGTCAAGATTGCCTGCAAGGCCGCGAAATATTCCGGGTCTGTCGCCGGCATCGTTGATGTGCCTGTAGAGCGCGGGATAGAGTATGTCTCCGACCAGCGAAGACTTGCCGGAACCGGAAACTCCGGTGACTACCGTCAGTACTCCCAAAGGAAAACGCACGTCGATGTCCTTGAGATTGTGCTCCATCGCGCCCTTGACGGTGATCGAGTACTGCCAGCTGCGCTTCTCGCGGGTGTAGCGCCGGCGCTGCCCTGTAAGGTACTGCAGGGTTATCGACTTGTCGACTGCCGGCTGAGGAAGCTTGCCGGTGAGTTTTCCTAAGAAGACCACCTCTCCCCCGTTGAGTCCCGCCAGGGGGCCCATGTCGATCAGCAGGTCGGCCGCGCGCATGATTTCCTCGTCATGCTCGACTACTATCACCGTGTTGCCGATGTCCCGGAGGCGCCTGAGCACGCCGATGAGCTTCTCGGTGTCGCGCGGATGCAGTCCGATGCTGGGTTCGTCGAGGATGTACATTGAGCCTACAAGACTCGAACCGAGAGCCGTGACCAAATTGATGCGCTGGCTCTCTCCTCCCGAGAGAGTATTGCAGGCGCGGCTGAGCGTCAGGTACGACAGCCCTACATCCTTTATGCACTCAAGTCTTGAAATGATTTCCGCTACAGGCTCGGCAACCACCTCGCGCTCGCTGCCGCCGAGCTGAAGGCCCCGGAAGAACGCCAGCGCCTCGTCGACGTTCATCGACAGCACCTCGTGGATGTTCTTGCCGCCGACCTTGACCCACAGGGCCTCCTTGCGCAGCCGGCTTCCTCCGCACGCGCGGCACTCCGTGCGTCCGCTGAAGCGCGAGAGCATATACTTGTACTGTATCTTGTATCGCTGGGTCTCCACCCAGTCGAAAAATTCCTTTATGCCGACGATGGAGTTCTCGTCGTTCTCCACCGAATGGCCTTCCCAGATGGTCTTCTTGACCTCGTCGGACAGGTTGCAGTATGGTTCAAACACGGGAATCCCGTACCTTGAGGCAACCTTGATCAGATGGTCCCTGAACCAGCCCATCTTCTCTCCCCTCCAGCAGGCTATCGCCCCGTCGTAGATGCTCTTGGTCTTGTCGGGGATCACAAGGTCCTCGCTGATGCCGATGATCTTTCCGAGTCCGCCGCACACCGGACATGCACCGAGGGGCGAGTTGAAACTGAAGAGATATTCGTCAGGCTCGCGGAAGGTGATTCCGTCCATCTCGAACCTGCTGCAGAAACGGTGAAGAGTGCCGTCGTCCTCATAAATCGCCATGTCTCCGTCCCCGCGGGAGAAGGCCGTCGCGACCGATGACTGCAGACGCGTCCGAGTGTCCTCGTCCATGTCGCCCGTCTCGGGAAGGCGCACGCGGTCCACAAGCAGCCAGACATCTTCGGGATAGTTTCCGTCGCGCTGCAGCATCTCGTCGATCCTGACAGGCTGCCCGTCGGCAAAAAGGCGGTTGAATCCGTCCTCCTTGAGTCCGAGCATCAGTTCAACCTTGTCGTCGCGCTGCTTCCACCTGAGGTCGGCGAGCACAAGGCACACCGTGTGCCGCAAGGACAGGAAGGCCATCACGGAATCGACCGTGTCCTTGTGGACCTCCCTTCCGGAAACCGGGGAAAACGTGTGCCCGACCCGTGCAAAGACAAGCCGCAGGTAATCGTAGATTTCGGTTGTGGTGGCAACCGTAGAGCGCGGGTTTCGGGTGGTCACCTTCTGTTCGATGGCTATCGCCGGAGGGATGCCCTCTATGGAATCCACGTCAGGCTTGGTCATTCTGCCGAGGAACTGCCGGGCATATGAGGAAAGGCTCTCCGAAAACCTCCTCTGGCCCTCGGCGTACAGGGTGTCAAACACGAGCGAAGACTTGCCGGACCCGGAAATTCCGGTGACCACGACAAACTTTCCCCTCGGGATGTCCAGCGAAAGGTTCTTGAGATTGTTGACTCTCGCTCCCCGTATTTCAATATTCTCTTCTGCCAATTGCTGTCTGTTCTTTAAAATTCAGCCTCAGGTGGCCTGCGCGGGCAATCCTGGCCCTCCTGCACTGAACCAGCAAAGATAAGAAGCAGTTCTAACTTTTTCAAGTGCCGGGGCCGCTGCCGGAAGGATCATGAAGTTTTTGAAAAAATTTTTGTCGGGCTCTTGCAATTCCACAAATTATGCCTATATTTGCATCCGCTTTCACCGGAAAGCAACCAGCAAAAATGGAAAACCTGGTGCGGTAGTTCAGCTGGTTAGAATGCCGGCCTGTCACGCCGGAGGTCGAGGGTTCGAGTCCCTTCCGCACCGCAAAGACTCCGAAGCATTTCTGCTCCGGAGTTTTTCGTTTTCAGTATATGTACTCGACGTCGGACTTCTTGAAGCGCACTATTCTCGTGTCCTTGGTGCCTGCGCCGTTCTTGGTCAGGTAGAGGTTCGACATGGTTCCTGCCATGTACCAGCCCTGGCCGGTCTGCGGCGAATGCATCGCGAACAGCAGGTTGTTGTAGTGGCCCGAATGGATTATTCCGTCGGCGTTCCACTGCGCGCTTGTCCCGTACCAGACTATAGGCTCGTATTCAGGGAAGTCCGGAGAATACATCTGTATGTAGATCACATCCGAGAGGGTCATGCTGCCCACGGGGACGTCGTTGCGGCGCTTCTGCTCGCGCTTGACAGCCGAGTGCCCGTTCCAGGGCTCCTTGATGTGATGCGTGCCGTTCCACATCATCCACACGTAGTCGGTGGCGTCGAAGATGCGGTTGTAGTCATCCATCGAGGCAAGCTCGTATCCGTCGGGCGAAAGCGCGTCCGCGGGAATCTTGTTGATATGGTCGGGCACCGAGGTGCTGAACCAGTCAAGGACAGCCTTTCCGTCCGACTCCACCACCCTGAGACCTTCTCCGCTGCTGCCCTGGTAGGCCCATCCCCAGAGGTCCGCGAATTCTTCGGGGCTGCATGATCCGAGATACTCAAACAGAGTCATCCCCCTGGAAGCGGCCGGATCAGCAGACGAAAGCACCTGGTCCTCGAACGAGCGGGAGTTGCCGCGAGCATTGTACTTGCACCACCACACGCCGTGCATCCAGGTCACCGGCAGTCCGTAGTTGCGGCGCACTATAGTGTATTCCTCGCGGTCCGAGCCGTCGGAGCTGTTGCGGACTACCACCACAGCCTTCTGCTCGCGTCCGTCGGCCGTCACGTCATTGGGCCGCCATCCGCCCACTACCCTGCAGGTTCCGGCTCCCTTGTCAAGCCTGATCCACGGATCCTCGCCCTCCGGGAACTCCACGACAATCTCCTTCCCCTCCGGGACATTGAATACCCCGAATTCGTTGTCGGCATATTTCCCGAAATCATGGGCGTAGAGGGCGTTGTCGAACGACATGCCGCCTTCGAGCGTCACCGGATTGGCAAGAAGGCGCAGCCTGATCGCGTCGTCGTCGTACGAATGTGCAAGACTCTTGCGGCGGAACTTCAGTGTGACCTCCTGCTGCGCGACATTGGGGGCATAAAGTCCCTTGTTCACGCGGAACCTGTTGAGCTGTCCGAAATCCGAAATGCCGCGGGCATCCGCTTCAATCGCGGTGACTTCCAGCAGTTTCCCCTCGAAAGGAAGCAGTTCCAGTTCGTCCGGGCTGTCAAACGCCAGCACGAAATCCGATGCCAGGTGAGGCAGGACAAGTGTGCGTCCTCCATCTGCAACCACTGCTCCTGCGGGCAGGCTGCTGCGCCCGGCATCTATCACGATTGCATCGCCTCGGCCGGCATCGGCATCCACGCTGCCGCCTCCGTTCCATTCGGTGACGGAAAGTTCAAGTCCTGCATCCACATGCTCCTTGCGCAGCACTATACGGTAGACGGTGTTGCGCTCAAGCTTCTGCGGAAGTGACGCATTCATGACGGTTTCCTTTCCGTCGACAACGGCGGTGACTTCGACCTCAAGCCCAGGATTATCCTGAGCAAGCAGGTATGCAGCGCCATCCATTGAGTCGGCGACAGGAGACATGAAATTCACTTCGATGTCTCCGCGCAGGGCATCCTCCGGTGTCCCGTCGGAGAAAAGATGCATTGACTGGAGGGCATTCAGAAACCGCAGTCCGCTCACTGCAGCAGTTCCTGCCACATCCACCACCAGGTCGAAACGGGCCACTCCCCTCTCAAGCTTCAGGCTCACAGGCATCCCCGGCACAGACGACAGCGCCGCCTTTCCGAAAAAGATGATTCCGGGCTGCCCTCCCCTTGCGTGCACGGTCGATGAGAGCCATGCCGATTCGTCCTCTCCGGTCTCGGGCAGAACATATTCCGGTCTGGAATATCCCGGAGAATCGGGCCCCACGGCAATCATGTAGATGTTGCCTCCGCCACCCGTCACCGGAATCTCGAATGTCCATCCGGCAGAGGGATCAAGGTCATAGGACTTCTGCAGACGTCCGCCGCTGAAATGCAGGGCCTTGATTTCTGCCACGGAGACGTCCGCCGCAGAGGGAGATATTCCCCCTGCATAGGATGTCCGCTCCGCAGTTACAACATGATTGCCGGAATTGTCATTTATTCCTCCCAGTCTGTCGCTGCATGCCGCGAGGAGCAGCATGCCCGGAATAATTGCATATATCTTTCTCATCTTCATATTCTGTCTTCGGATAAAAACTTCTTACGGAGTGAGTTCGGTATCTCCGCCCTGCTGCCAGTCCTCAAGCGAGACCTCGAGGCTCACGTCTATCTCGTCCTTTCGCACGGTCAGAGTATAGACCGTATTCCTTTCGACCGGCTCCGAAAGTTCCTTCTCAAGCACGACCGGCTTTCCGTCAATCACGGCATCCACGCTGACTGCAACGGTACCGGCAGGCTGCTCGTGCACGTGCAGTACACCGGACGTGTCAGCCGTGAGCGGCGAATCAAATTCCGCCTTGAGTTCAGTAAGCGGAGCTCCTTCGGGTGAATATTTTCCGTCCACAGGGAAGAGGTATGCCGAACCCGCTACGTTCTTGAGTGAAACCGAGTTTATTTCGGCAACTCCAGCCGTCCTGACCTTGAGGTCAAACCTAGCGACGCCCCGCTTGAGCTTCAGCGGCACGGTGCTGCCCGACCCGTCGAGGGCAACACTTCCCGAAAGGAAATGCACGGGTGATCCTTCTGCCGAGGATATTGTGGTCCTGAGCCAATCCTCCTCACTTGTCCCCTGCAACTGAAGTTCATCAAGGTCGAGCAGGCCGTCAGCGTTTGCGACCATGTACAGGTTACCCTTGCGGCTGTCGAGACTTATTTCGTAAAAGCCCCCGGGAAGGACGGCAAGATTGTCGTAGACATGCGTCAGCCGACCTCCATCGAACACGCAGGCCTGCATGCTCCTGATCTCGCTGTCGCCGCCGGCATCGGACTCCGCGCCGGCATAGTCAACTATTCCCGCCTTTACCCTCAACGTTCCCGAGTCGGGACCCGGGGCCGGCACCTTGTCCTTGTCGCAGGCCGTCAGAAGCGTTCCCGCAGCCACAAGTGCCGTCAAAAAATATCTTGATGCAAGATTGATCTTATTCGTTTTCATGCTGTTCTATTTTCAAATTCCCAAATTATTCTTTCATGACCCGAACACGAGCGTCACGCGCCCGGTGTTCGCATTTCCGTCCGTAAAATCAAGGTATATTCTCTCACTTGTGGCCATCCCTGTCCTGTCGCACCTGACACCGACACCTGCCACTTCGGTGAGGCCGGACTTGAGCCGTGGAAGCACATTGACTTCAACCCCTTCTGCCCTTCCGTTCACACTCAAGGAATTGCCGGCAACCCCCAGCAGCACAAGTTCAAATTCACACACTTCCGGAAGGACTGTCACCTCATCGCCAGAAGCATTCACGCTTACCCCTGCAGGCAGCAATGAACCGGATGCGTCAACCATTCCCTTCAGGACCGGCTCTGTATTTCCCGGCGTCCCACTCTCCCAGTCACTGCCAGACGACGACACGGTGATTTCAGCCCCTTTTCCGTTCACGTCTATGGTGTAGACGGTATTCCTCTCTATCTTCTGCGGCAATTCGGTGCGAAGCCTCACGAGGCCGCCACTTTCCGAGATCACTATCTCCACCGGCACATTGCCTCCCTGCTGTTCCACAACATAAAGCAGCACATCCGACGAATTGGAAAGAGGTTCCGCCGAATAATCCTTCTCGAAGCCGTAGGTTCCTGCCGGACTGCCGGCCTCCTCGGAAGATTCTCCTGATGACGGGAACAGATGGCCCTCCTCGGCGAGTCCGCTGATGCTCACGCTCATTACAGACACATCCTTGTCAAGGCTTCTGATGTCCACCCTCGCAAGGCTTCTGACCATCCGCACCTGATGCTCCGGTCCGGAATCCTGCCCGAGCGAAAGCTTGCCGGTCATCATCACTGAACCACCGGATGTCATCCGATACGCCGCCGCCTTAAGTCCGAGAAGATCCGCGACCGTGCTTTCTCCCGGCACCAGGCTGCCGGTCAATCCGTCAATCTTGCTCGAGTTTGCGAGCAGATAGAGTTCTCCGGTGTTCTCGGAGAAACGGAGAGCATAAAGCCCGTCAGTTCCGGCAGGTGCGGGTGAAAGGACCTCGGCGAGCCTGCCGTCCTTGAAACGGAAAGCCGAAAGATCATTGACCGCAGTGTCTTCCATACCGGCCGCTGAAGCCGGAAGGATCAGCCTTACGGATGCTGTTGACGGTTCTTTTCCAGGCCCAATTGCCGGAGGCGGCACAACCACATTGTGTTTCGTGCAGCCTGCCGCCGCGGCAAGCCCTGCCAGCAATAACATCGCTGATTGCCAAAATGTATTTATGATTCTTGTTTTCATATTCATGTCTCCTATAGTTTTTGTGCCTACAGAATGTGCATTTCTCTTGCATTTTCCATCGCCGCTTTCGGCTCTCCCGGATACAGGTTGGGGTTCTGGAGGCTGTTGAGATAGGCAGGTGAATCCACCGGCATCTCGCTCAGATGGTTTACATAGAAATTGTTCATCAGTTCCTGCGCCCAGGGGCCGTAGGTGAATGAGCTGCTGTGGTTGTAGCCCATCACATGTCCGAGTTCGTGGAACATCACCTCGCACGCATAAGTTGAAGTGTAGTGCCTGAGCCACCCCGCCTGATATGCCCCGAACACGATTCCGCCTCCGAGTCCGTAGACATTGTTGCCCGTGTACACCAGTCCCACCTGGACCGTCCGTGCCTGACGCATCTGAGCAAGCACAGTCTCCGCCGTGACCTTGTCATCCACCCCGCCGTTTCCGTACAGTTTGTCCTCATTGTCGCGAAGGATCTGCTCGTGCTCGGGCATGTCTATCATATAGGTGAAGTTGAGGAACAGTGCGACAGCTTCCCTGCAATGAACGGGACGTATTCCCATCCAGTTGCCCGAAGGACCGCCGTCTTCCCTCTCGGGGTCTCCTCCGTAGAGTGAGAAATATATGTTCCACCCGTGCTTTATCGCGTCGAGCTTGGCCTTGTAGGGGTCGTCGGACTCTATCTTGAAAGTCATCCCCGTAAAGGTTTCCGCCCCGGCCCGTGGCAGCTCGACTGTTTTTCCTGTCTCCGAACGCAGGAACACACTTTTCTCCGCCATCGGCATAATCTCGCTGAAATCGGCAAACGCCGGAATCCTGTCGAAATATGCGAGTTCAAGATATTCATCGCCGGCACCGGGAATCTTCGCCTTAACGAGCACCCGGCTGAGTTCGCGCGGTGAGTAGAACCTGACATGCAGACGGCCGTCCGCGTCAGCCCAAACCTGCAGAGGCGCAGAGGTGTTGAATGACCTCTGGGACTTGTCGGCATACACGCTGTGGTGTTCGTCATCCTGGAGGATGCGGCCGTGGTTCCCCTTTTCGTAGTGGGCCTCGCTCACAAACAACATCCCCGAGCGGTCATCAGGATGAACAGCCTCGATATCCACCGGCGATATGCGGTTGGGCAAGAGTTCTATTCCTCCGAAAGAATAGCTGCGCACAATCTCTGCGCCGCGGAAATCCCGGGTGCGCAATTCAGCCGTTCCGTCTGCAGGCAAGCCGTCCGCACCAGGCATGAAAAGCCACGATCCGCTTTCGCTGATGTCGAGCAGGATGTTCTCGCCAGTACTTTCTCCGGCGAATCTCCCGTCTCCGGTCAGCCGTGTATAAAATACCGGGGACTCAAGCACGACCTTGCGGCTCAGCACCGCCGACTCCACATATGGGTTGGAAATCATGAAGTCGAAATCCATGCGCGACACTATGCGCTTCTGGACTATCTCTTCCTGGATATCAGGAACCATCTGGTCACCTTCGGGAGTGCTGGTCTTCACGACAGAGAATGCCGTCGAGGAATAGAAGTATTCGGCCGACAGCGGACGTGCATCATCCGGAAACCGGAGCCACACGTCGGAAATGTCGGCGATGTCGTTTATGGTAGCACCGTCAACACTGCTGTCGCCCCTGATTCCAAGTACCAGAAGCCTGTAGTCTCCTTCCCTGAGACCTTCGAGATACAAAGTGGATGAAGCCCGGTCATAGCCAGCCTTAATGTTGTCGACGATCTGTCCGTCAGATCCGGCGACGGCTATCTCCACATGGTCATAACCGGAAGCACCGCCCGGCTCCAGCATTCTCGGCGCGTTGTCGAACCCGGCTCCACGCAGGCTGAAACTGATTCCTCCCGTCGGCAGCGCAGGATGTTCAAGATTCTCCTTGCTGCACGATGCCAGAGCAAGCAACGCAGCGGCCAATGCCGGCAAAGAATTTTTCAATTTCATGTCTTTATGCTATATTTAGATGTTTTCGGCGGCAAAAGTACCTTGGCGGGAGATCAATTTCCGTAACATTTGTTACGCCAGCCGGATCTAGGGACAAAAAAAATATGAATTGCGACTGCAACATCTTCAGAATGCCGCTGTTCGAGGGAAGCGACATCGGCAATGTGACCAGAATCATGGAAGAATTCCCCGGCAGGATTTCGGAATACAGAAAAGGCGACGTGATCGCCATGCAGGGTTATGCCTGCCGCTCGCTGTTCCTGCTGTGCAGCGGAAGCGCCTATGCCAAGATGATAAGTGAGGAAGGTAAGGAGTTCACGCTGGACACTCTGGCAGCACCGGAGGTGCTTGCCTCATCATTCATTTTCAGCACCGAAGGCACCTATCCGGTGACCATTATCGCGGCTTCAGACTGCAGCATACATGTCATAGGCAAGGAATGCCTCGTCCATCTTACCGACTCGGATTCTGCGGTCAGGAAGAATTTCCTGAGGGTGATTTCAGACCACAGCATGTTCCTGAGCCGACGGCTCAACGAATTCGCGCTCCAGACCCTTTCTTCAAGGATAGTAAGCTACATAGAGCACAACGGAATACTGGACAATCTCCAGGAGACAGCCTTCATACTCGGAGTCGCAAGGCCTTCACTCTCGCGCGCCGTATCGCAGCTCGCCGCACAGGGAGTCCTGAACAGGACCGACGGAGGGTACGTGCTGGCACAAGGCGCCTAAAGTATCTTCATCGCTATGTATGCACAGGCCTCGGCATCTGCCAGCGCATTGTGGTGGTTCTCGAGGTTGAAACCGCAGGCAGCCGAGACTGTCTGAAGCTGGTGATTCGGAAGGCTGCGGCCGAAGCAGCGCCGGGAGGCGGCGCAGGTATCATAAAACCGGTAGTCGGGATAATCCATCTGATAGACGCGGAAGACAGACTTGAGGCAACGTTCGTCGAAGGGGCTGTTGTGTGCCACCAGCGGCAGGCCCTCAATTTTCGGGGCGACCTTTTCCCATACCCTCGGAAATACAGGCGCGTCCTCCGTGTCTTCGGCGCAGAGTCCGTGCACTCGGCAGCAGAACCACTGATAATGCTCCGGTTCCGGATGGATCAGGCTGTAGAACTCGTCCACGATTTCCCCGCCGCGCACAATCACGACCCCGACGGAGCACACGCTGCTGCAGCACTCGTTCGCAGTCTCAAAGTCTATCGCCGCAAAATCTTTCATCCCAATGATACGATTGCGCTGCAAATATCGGAAAAAACGCTCAAAATGCTATATTTGCAAAAAGATCTATGCCATGATTAACTCCATCGACATCAACATGATCCGCAGTTTCTGCGACAGGGCCAATTTCGCCACCACCGTCGACCAGGACGGAGACCTCTACCTTGTATTCAGTGCTGATTCCGACTTCGGGCACAATGTTGTCGTATACTTCGGGGTAACCGACAACAAATGGCTCAGGCTGTTCGCCATGGCCGACATGGAGGTAACCCAGGACCGCCTCGGAGAGACAATGGTGAGAATCAACAACTTCAACTCAAGCAATTACCTTCTGAAGGCATACCTCACGGAAAAAGGGCGCATCTTTGTCGAGCGAAATGAACTCATCGACGAGAACGTCTCGGAAGAATTCATCATGGAGAACTGCATAAGGTTCTTCCCGCCGGCAGCCTGGAAATTCTTCAAGACGAACTTCGGAGACTATTAGCGGCCTTTCCCGGCTGTAGATGAAGCCGGCTTCAGAAAGTTCCGTTGTCCACAGGCATCAGGATCCAGCATATGAGGTACAGGATTATGCCCGTACCGAACAGCAGAACGAGAGCAGCCCAGACGATCCGCACGATCGTCGGATCAATGTTGAAATACCCGGCTACTCCGGCGCATACTCCGGCTATCTTCCTGTCGGTGCTTGATCTGGTCAGTCGCTTTGTCATGTCAAAATGGGTTTTGTCTCTCAAATATAGCAAAATTCTGCCTCTTGTTCACGCATCGGTTCAGCGCGGCAGCGAATCCCAGGCCTTAGAGCCGAAGGGCTCGAGAACGGACATTACGCCGCGCGTCTCGGCCTCCGGATCTGCAGCCCTCAGAAGAGAGCCGGATATTGCCACGCCGTGCACGCCTGTTGCCATAATGCCGGGTATGTCGGTCTCAGTTATGCCGCCTATGGCAACAACCGGGAGAGTGATTCCGGAATCACGGCAGGCTCCCATCACCCTCCTGTATCCGTCGATTCCCAGAATCGGACTCAGGTTCTGCTTGGTCTGCGTGAACCTGAACGGTCCGAGACCGATGTAGTCCGCACCCTGGGCGGCAGCAGCCTTTATGTCTTCGTAACAGTTTGCCGTTGCCCCGATTATCCTTCCGGGGCCCAGAATACGCCGTGCTTCGGACACGGACATGTCATTCTTGCCGACATGCACTCCGTCGGCGCCAAGCTCTTCAACCAGCCACACCCGGTCATCCAGGATGAACCTGGCCCCGTACTGGCGGCAAAGTGCGGAAATCTTCCTTCCTGCATCCATGAATTCCTCGTCCGAAGCCCCCTTCATGCGGAGCTGCACCCATCTGCAGCCGCCCATGAGCACCGCCTGTGTGCCCGAAACCTCGTCATGACCTCCCGTCCTGTGGGTAATGAACTGCAACATATTTTCTAAAGATATTTTCTGATTTCTCCGATTGTCCGCTTCAGTCCGGCACTGGAGCAGTCGCTCCAGACATAGCCCAAAAAAGCCGCGCCCCCGAATCCGTACTCCCTGAGCAGCGGGAAATGTTCCGGCCTTATGCCGCCGAGGGCAATCACCTGCCCGTCAATGACAGTCCCTGCCGCCTCGCGAAGCTGCGCGTCGGTAAAAGCGGAAGCATACCCTTTCTTGGATATGCTGTCAAATATGGGACTCAGGAACATATAGTCGGCATCACGGCAACCCGACACTTCCCCTAGAGAATGGCATGAGCGGCTCACAAGTCCGCTGTAGCCGTCCGGAATTTCCGGAAAGCGAGAAGTCGGGTGCACACCCCCGATACCATATTCGGGAGCGAGTCCGAGATGGTCCTGAAGCGTGAGTCGCGGATAGAAATGTTCAGGGATAGACTCTACCAGCGCGCGCATCTGCCTCTCTTCCGATCCCGGCTTGCGAAGGTGAACCCTGCAGCCGTCAATGCCGTTGAGCAGACAGGCAATCACCTCCGCCTCACCCTGCACGAACTGCGGTCCCGTTATCACTATGATCCTGAAGCCGTCCGGCTTTCCTCTTTTCATCAGTTCCATCATCTGAGGCAAAGATACTGCAGAAGGGGCATTTTGTCAATGTCCGAAAAAATTACGGAGAACTCCGAAAAAATTTAGGAGTTTTCGGAAACTTCACTATATTTGCATAAAACTGATTGAAATGAAACAGAAACTTACAGCAAAGGAAGAAGAAGTCATGAACATACTTTGGGCAAACGGCGACATGTTCATCCGCGACATAGTCGACAGAATGCCCGAGCCAAGACCCAGCTACAACACTGTTGCGACACAGGTGAAATTCCTGGAGGAGAAAGGCTTCCTGAAGCGCAAGCCGATGGCGAACTCCTTCCTCTACAGCGTTGCCGTAAGCGAACGCGAATACCGCGGCGAAGCCGTGGGCGCGATGGTTTCGAAATACTACGGAAACTCCTACAGCAGTCTGGTCTCACAGTTTGTCGAGGACGAGAAAATGGACATCGAGGAACTGAAGGCCCTGATTGCGGAAATCGAAAAAAGAAGGAAATGATTGCCTGGATTTTCAAGAGCGCCGTCCTGCTGGCACTGTTCTACCTCTTCTTCATGCTCTTCATGAAGAAGACGACTTTCTTCCGCTTCAACCGGGCGGTGGTTGCCGCCGGAACGGTCCTCTGCCTTGTTCTGCCACTGCTGCCACTGGACTTGCCGGCACCTGCAGGCGGGACCGCAATCTACAGAATGATCCTTCCCGAGGCAGAAGTGTCAGGAGCCGTTCCTGCCGCAGGTCCTGACTGGAAAATCCTGCTCCTGTCGATTTACGCGGCCGGTGCCGTCATTGTCCTGCTTTCAACGGGGGTCTCGCTGCTAAGGACACTAATGGCATTCCGGAATCACGGGAGCTTCCGCTCCGACGGGGTCATAATCCATGTCTGCGAGTCAGACACTCCGTCATTCAGCTTCATGAACCACATCCTCATCAGTTCGCGGGACCTGGAGGAGCATCCGGAAATACTTTTTCATGAAAAGGCCCACGTCAGATGCCGGCATTCGGCCGACATGCTGCTGATGTCGCTGGTCTGCGCGGTCCAATGGTTCAACCCCGCAGTATGGCTTATGCGCAGTGAGATCAGCATGCTTCACGAATACGAAGCGGACCAGGCCGTACTAGACAATGGCATTAATGCATCCAAATATCAGCTCCTGCTTGTGAGAAAGGCTGTAGGAGACAAAAACTTCCTTATCGCGAACAGCTTCAATCACAGCAAACTCAAAAACCGAATCAAAATGATGCAAACAAGAAAAACCGGAAATTGGGCAAGGCTTGCCTATCTCGCATGCCTGCCCCTGCTCTTCGGAGCACTGTGTTTCTGTTCGGACGGAAACAGCAAGGACGCACCGGAACCGTCGGCGCAGGAACAGCAAGAGCCACTTCCTGCTGCTCCCGCCGAGCAGAAAAAGACCGTTACTGACGCTGAACCCGCGGACTATCAGACTGTGGATGTCAAGCCCACATTCAACGGAGGCGGCGCAAATGAATTCACAAAGTGGGTAATCGATAATCTGAAGTATCCACAAGATGCAAAAGATGCAGGCATTTCAGGAAGAGTCTATGTGCAGTTCACCATCAACACCGAAGGACGGGTCGAGAATGTGTCCGTGATCAAAGGAGTTTCCGAGTCGCTTGACAATGAAGTCATCAGAGTCGTGTCCTCGTCACCGGCATGGACGCCCGGATATTCCAAAGGCACACCGGTCCCAGTAACTTTCTCGTTCCCCATAGTCTTCCAGTTAAAAGAATAGACACGGAAAAACATGGAGGGCGCCCCGGAGAAAAGTTCCGGACGCCCTCCACAAGTTTACGGGACAGGACAGCAACTACTTGATTTCTGTCAGCCTGTAGCCTGCCTCTTCTTCGACAGCCTTCCTGAAATCAGCTTCTGAGACCTCACCGTTCAGTTCCACGACAGCGGTGCCATCCTCATGGTTCGCGCTTGCGGATACAACACCTGGCAATGCCGAAAGGGCCTTGCAGACGTGCTTTTCGCAGTTGGCGCACATCATGCCCTCGATTTTCAAAGTCTTTTTCATGACAGTTGCTTTATTTGTCGATTCAATTGCGTTGTCGGCCGCCTCCTCAACCGTGACCGGCACTTCGGAGACAGCCGTATCCTTCTTCTTTTGATATATATTCACAAAATTGAGCCTCAAGGCGTTCGAAACCACGCAGAAGCTTGACAATCCCATCGCCGCCGCGCAGAACAGAGGCTATACGCTGGATACGGACAGCGAGGTGC
>CABUIX010000026.1 GCA_902491795.1 uncultured Bacteroidales bacterium
ACCAAAGCAGATAATGCCAGCGACGGAACGGCACCACCTTGACCAGAGCGCTGAGGATAAGCCTGGTCACGGCCATCACGCCAAGTATAATGCAGCTCAGCATCAGGAAGTGGAAAAAGAAACTCTTGCCTCCTACCTGATAGAACTCCTTCACGGAAAAAGGGTCATAGATCGAACAGAAGCAGATGAAGAAAGCCGGCATCACCAGCACATACAGCAGATGATGGGAAAAGCCTTTAGGCAACCTGAACAAAGCATCCATATTTCTATAATCAATCCCTGAAGCGGCTGGGACAAAAATCTCAAAATCCTAATTTCGTCCCTAATTTAGCGCATTTGGTCCACAAAACAAGCATTTCATTAAAATATTGAGACCTTATGTACCACTTTCTTCGTCCCTAGGGTTCAGCAGTGTAATTTTGCGTCAAACAACTACGAAAAATGAAAACGATCAACACATACGAATATTCGGCAGTCCCCGAGAACACCGACTTCAACGGGCGCATCACCATTCCCTCTCTCTGCGGGCAGATGATAAGTGCCATAAGCCAGAACATAAGGGTGGAAGGCTACGGCCTTGATGTCATGGCAAGGGAGAACCGCAGCTGGATACTCATCCGCTCGGCCTTTGAAGTCGATTTCAGGCCGGAGCTGTACAGCAGCATATACATCAGCGTCTGGCCTGTCCTCGGCAGAGGCCTGACCTATTACAGATGCGTAAGGGCAACGGACGGAACGGGGAAGGAACTCGGCAGGGGCGCAACGGAATGGTGCGTGATAGACAAGAGCACACGCAAGCCGGTCGTACCGGGCATCGAGGACTCAACTGCCGGAATGGACATCCCCTGCAGGAGTCCCCGGAGGATAAGGGACTTCAGCCCCGAAGTCGTGAACCTTCGCAGAATAGGATATACCGACTGTGACTTCAACGGACACCTCAACAACATGCGCTATGTCGACATGATGTTCGACATGCTGCCTGACAGAATAGTGGCAGGACAGATGCCGATGAGAATAGACGTAAACTACAAGCATGAGGCCCTCAGGGGGACAGACATTTCGACCGGACTGCGAAGTGACAGTCCGGACGAATTCCTGTTCATCGTGAAAGCTTCGGAGCTCACGCTCTGCAGCGCGTCAATAACAAGGGGACCCGCTATTTCATGAAGACAAAGAAAACTGCCATGACCAGGCAGATGAAAGCGGCAAAATGATTCCAATGGAACACTTCACCCTTGAAAAGGAAGGTCACTATGATGGTGAACACCATCAGGGACACGACCTCCTGCACCACCTTGAGCTGCACCAGACTGAAAGGCCCGCCGTTAATGGAAGAGCCGATGCGGTTTGCCGGAACCTGGGCGCAATACTCGAAGAAAGCCACACCCCAGGAAAAGAGGATCACGCAAATGAGCGGCCATCCCTCGGAGATCTTCAGCTCCTGGAGCTTGAGATGGCCGTACCACGCAAAAGTCATGAAGACATTGGAAACAATCAGAAGAAGAACTGTCCAAACACCTTGCATCGCATTACTATGTTTATATAAAACCTAATTCAGGAAAGACTTCAGTTCTCCGGCCTTCAGCCTTCCGGATGGGTTGAACGCCGGAGAATTCATATAATCAAGAAGGCTTGCAAGCAGCCTGGCCGATTCAGGACGAGACTTTGCAGCATCGCTGCAGATGTCCATCGCGCAGAACAACAGCCTTCCGCTCTCGCACTCCGCCTCAAAAATGTAGGCGAGCCTGCGGTTGTTCACGAAATTGTCCACAGCCTCAACAATGGGACGTATTTCTCCTGAAAGCCCGTCGAGCACAAGGGCCTTCGAATGAACCGTAAGGTTCCACCACTGCCAATTGCTGTGCATCTCTGTCGGGAAGAGCGCAAGTGCCGGATCAGAAGGGTCACAGAGGATTCCCATGGTCCCGGCCTCCTCGGGGAAGAACACCGGACTCCAGAATACAGGAACGAACTTGCCTGCCTCTCCTTGAAGTTCGGAAGGATCCGGGGCGAACAATACGGTTCCGCCCTCGGACAGGACAGCAAGAGCCTCGTCAGCATCTCCAGTAAGCACGACTTCACCATAATCCGGATCGCCGGCGGCAGGATAAACCCAAATGTTCCAGCTGTTCTTCCATTCGCTGTCCCTTACGGACAGTTCAAGAGTCAACTCTACGGCAGCGTCACCGACTGAAGCCAAATTGACAAATATGCTGTCGGCAACAGCGGTGGTCTGTCCGGTAGGCAGATCAGCCGTAATCTCCCCTGCGGCAAGCTCGGCATCGCCGTTCAGCATCCGCCACTCAAGCACGGCCGACAGGTCGTCCGCCCAGTAGTTCGCAACCTCAACACCCGCAGCGAAAGTCTCGTCCGAGGTCCAGCACGGCTTGCTGTAGCGGACCAGCGGGGTCACGGGAGCATTTGCCTGCCGGAACCACGCCGGATCCACCAGCCCCTTGCTGTCCCAGAATGCGTCAACCAGGCCCACATGCGCAGTAGCCTGCCCGCTGAAATCCTGAAGGCCCAGCACCTGGAAACCCGCCAGCTCAGGAGTCTTCAGAGCCCGCTCAATTTCTTCCTTGTACAGGATTGCCGCAAGCCGTCCGGAAGCGAGTGTATAATCCCCTGCCTTGTCCAGAAGGCCCTTCCTTTCGAGATCGTCGCGTATTCCCTTGAGATTCAGCGGATCGAGAGTCCCGGTATATTTGCCGATGCCGGCAAGGTCAGGGTACACAGAATATTGTCCTATTTCATGAGAGACCAGGGGGACGTCAATGCCTGCTGCATAACGTGAATAGTCACTGCGGAAATCCGGTGTGCGCGAGCCTATGTAGTCCTGCCCGCGTATCTGCCCGCGTTCCGTCCGTGAGGCCACCATGTACTGGTCCTCCGGTTCAGGACGGCCCTTATGCCCGGCGCCCATTGAATATGTACTGTTTGTATAGAGATGACGCGGATCTGTCTTCTTCATGTATGCGAGCAGTTCATTCAGGAATTCATACCCGCTGTCAAATTCATTGCCGCACGAAAGCAGGCAGAAGGAAGGATGGTTTCCGTAATTGTAGACTATCCGCCTGTATTCGTCAAGCAGGAAATTGTCCACATCCTCACTTCCCACGGCCTTTGACCATGCCGGCAGTTCGACCTGAAGATAGAATCCCATCTCGTCTGCGACCCTGAACGCCGCCTCAGGAGGACACCAAGAGTGGAAACGCACATGATTGTAGCCCCATTCGCGGCAAACCTCGAATTCCTTCCTCCATCCCTCCTCGTCCATCGGAGGACAACCTGTCAGCGGGAAGATGCAGCAGTCAAGAGCCCCGCGCAGGAAGATCCTCCTGCCGTTGACTGTGATCCTGCTGCCGTCGGACCCTATGCTGCGCAGCCCGAAACGGGTAGTGTTCCTGTCGTGGCCCGTACTGAGGTCAAGAGTGTGCAGGACCGGGGAGAATTCATCCCAAAGAGCATCCTCGGAATCGAACCGGAGGGTTAATTCCACTCTTGTGGTATCCCCCTCGAGGGCAACGGCCTGCATCTGCGGCTTTCCGCCGTCGACAGAATGCTTCAGCACAGTCTCCGTCAAGCCTTCCCCATGCCGCACAAGGGTGGTCTGAACCCTTGCGGTCAGGGAGGAGGCGTCCGGATAGACCTCAACGTGGGCAATCTCGACATCCGGCAGCACGTGCACGGCCATCTCCCCAAGGACTCCGTTCCATATCACCTGGGTGTCATTGGTATATGAATGCGCAAGGTCTCTCCATGATATGTCATGGCGCTTGCGGTTGTCGATCCTGAGCATTATTTCGTGGCTGCCGGCCTCAAGTCCCTTGGCCAAAAGATAACGGTGGGGCGTGGTCAGACTTTCCTCGGCACCCTCCAGACGCACGCCGTCAATCCAGACGGAACTCTGCCAAAGCACCCTCTCAAGAACAAGTTCGAGAGGCTTGCCTGCCATGCTGCGCGGAACATTGAATTCCCGCCTGTACCAGGCGGCCCCGAGAAAAGAATGCCGGCGCGTCAGGCGCAGGATCTGTTCTCCGCTTATCGCAGGCTCCAGTGTGTTGGGTTCTCCGAGTCCCGCAATGTCTGTAGTGCCGGGCAACTGCATCGGCTCAAAGGTCGCAAGACTGTCAAGACTCACTTCCCAGGTACCGGACAGGTCCACGCTCGTTTCCCTCTTGCAGGAAACCAGAGCCATCGCCACCAGCGCGGCGGCAAACAAGATTCTCTTTTTCATGCCCGCAAAGGTAATAAAAACCTTTGCAATTATCTCGTTGTCAGGCACTATAAAGGTTTTTCAAAAATTTTCTCAATAATGTTTGGAGAATTCACAAGAAAAGGGTACCTTTGCAATCCCAAAACGGAGGACTCGTTAGCTCAGTTGGTAGAGCATCACACTTTTAATGTGGGGGTCTCGGGTTCGAGCCCCGAACGGGTCACAGTTGAAATTTTGCTTCCTTAGCTCAGTTGGTAGAGCACCTGACTCTTAATCAGGGTGTCTAGGGTTCGAGCCCCTAAGGGAGCACAAAAAGGCGGCGAGGAATGATCTTTGCCGCCTTTTCATTTTGGAGTCCCATATTCGCATTATAATGAACATCCTCCCTCGCCTGGCACTGCTCTGCCTGATGACAGCGCTGCCGTTCAAGATGACGGCGCAGGAACCGTCGGCGCAACAGGACAAGGCATCAATGGTCTCAACAAAATATTTCGGGCCATACGCCTTCCCGGTGCCCGATCTGCTCGAAGGGCAGATACACAGCGGATTCGAGGCCGAACTTGCATGCGACGTGGTGTCCGGAAGAATCGGCGGCAGCGGAAACAGGGACTGGACAATAGCCCCCACATTCAGGCTCAGCATTCCGCTGTGGACCGACAGGGCGACTTTCTCGTTATGGGGAGAATTCCACGAATTCTACAGCGACACTCCTGCCACCAGACTGGCGAGGTCAATCGCCCCTGACGCCCTGCCTCTGAAGGGCAACGATTCCGGCAACCTCTATTTCAGCCTGGAAATACAGGCCCTCAAGGAAAAGGAATTCATCCCCTCAATTGCCCTGCGCGCATCGACCCTCACGGCTACCGGCGACAACAGCGAGGTCGCAAGGCACTACGACGCCCCAGGCTACTTCTTCGACATTTCAGCCGGAAAGAGCTTCAGGGCAGGGAAATCAGGAAGCATCCGGGTATCCGCGACAAGCGGGTTCGTTTGCTGGCAGATAGGAAGAGGTACCCAGAACGACGCCCTGCTGCTCGGAGCCAAGCTCTCATATTCCTGCCCCAAGGCAGACATTCAGCTGGAGTACGGACAGTACAAAGGGAGGGAAAAGGACTGGGCAGCCTCACTCGGCATTGACAGTGGAGATTTTCCCCAGTCTCTCAAGGCAAGGGTCTCATTGCACCTCGGAAGCTTCTCTCCTTTTATATATATGCAGTACGGACTCCAGGACTGGCCTTTCACCCAGATCAGGGCCGGACTGACCTGGAGCTTCGACCTGTTCGGGCATTTTTCCGCAGGACAAGCGGAATGAGGCCCCAGGGCATATTTTAGCACGATTTTTGATAGGCTCCCGGCTGCAAAATCAATTTAGCCGATGAAAATATCCATTCTGCCACTCGCACTGACTGCAGTGCTTTTTCTTTCCGTTGCCTGCAGGGAACAAAAAACAGTACAAACTGAAGACAAAACCTATCCGCTTCTGAAGGTCGAGCTCAGCGACCGGCTTATCAATTCATCTTTCCCGGCAACGCTCAGGGGTCGGCAAACCGTGGAAATAAGGCCGCAGGTAAGCGGAATGATCACGGAAATACTCATCAACGAGGGAGACCCGGTCCGCAAGGATTCTATTCTCTTCGTGATTGACCAGACGCAATACAAGGCTGCATACGAAATAGCGGTCGCAAACGTCAAAAGTGCCGAAGCGGCCCTGTCGACGGCAGAACTCGTGCTCGAAAGCACCAAGGATCTGTACGAGAATGAGGTGGTTTCGGAATTCGACCTGATGACTGCACAGAATGACCTGGTCGAAGCCGAGGCGAAACTCGCCCTCGCGAAAGCCGAAGAGACCAGGGCATACAACAATCTCTCATATACCGAAGTACGTTCACCCGTGAACGGCGTGGCCAGCATGACCCCATACAGGGTCGGTGCCCTTGTAAGCAGCAGCATAGCGGAACCGCTCGTCAAGGTTTCCGACGACAGCCAGATATACGCCTATTTTTCAATGGCGGAGAGCCAGGTGCTCGACATGGTCCTCGAGAACGGGAACAGCATACAGAATACCCTCAAGGACATTCCTTCCGTCCAGCTCCAGATGAGCAACGGAAAGATGTACGACCAGCCCGGCAAGATCACGGCATTGAGCGGTACGATTGACCAGAACACCGGATCGGTCAGCATCAGGGCATCGTTTCCCAACCGCAACCATATCCTCAGGGACGGAGGAAGCGGCTCCGTCATCATACCTCATCAGATGAATGACTGCATAGTTATCCCCCAGTCGGCAACATTCGAGATCCAGGACAGGATATTCGTGTACAAGGTTGTCGACGGCAAGGCCTCTTCGGCCCAAATCAAGGTCGCAGGCGTCAACAACGGCAGTGAATATGTCGTGGAAGACGGGCTGGAAGTCGGGGACGTAATCATCTCTGAAGGAGCCGGACTCGTCCAGGAAGGAGCCCTGATTCCGAACGCGGAAGAATTCACTTCATCTGAGGAGGAGTAGGCAGCCATGAACATAAAGACATTCATCGACAGGCCTATCCTGTCCGGAGTCATATCCGTGGCAATACTTCTCGTGGGCATTATAGCCCTTGTCAAGCTCCCGGTTGAGCAGTTCCCGGAAATCGCCCCTCCCACAATCAGTGTCAGCACCTCCTATACCGGAGCAAACGCCGCGACCGTGCAGAAAAGCGTGATCGTCCCCCTGGAGGAAGCCATCAACGGGGTCGAGGACATGATGTACATGGTCTCGTCCGCAACCAACACCGGATCGGCAAACATTCAGGTTTATTTCCGTCAGGGCACGGATCCGGACATGGCCATGGTCAATGTCCAGAACAGAATCGCCTCCGCGCAGGGGCTGCTGCCGTCGGAAGTAACAAAAAGCGGCGTCAATGTCAGGAAAAGGCAGACCAGCACCATCAAGAGCATAGCGCTCTACAGCCCTGATGATTCCTTTGACGACAAATTCATCAACAACTACCTTAAAATCAACATAGAGCCCCAGCTCTCAAGAGTCCCCGGCGTAGGAGAAGTCACCGTGCGCGGAGCCGACTATTCCCTCAGGATATGGCTTGACCCGGGCAAGATGGCCAAATATGGGCTGATGCCTTCCGACATACGCACCGTGCTGAGTCAGCAGAATCTTGAGTCCCCGACCGGTACTCTCGGAGCCGAATCCGAAAACACTTTCCGCTACATACTGAGCTATCGCGGACGGTATGAAGACGTTGCGGACTACGAAAACATGGTCATCAAGGCCCAGGAGGACGGCACCCTGCTGCGACTCAAGGACGTGGCAACAATCGAACTGGGATCCAGAACCTACGAATACCTCGGAAGGGTCAACGGCCACGTCGGCACACTCTGTTCAATCGCCCAGACATCCGGATCCAACGCCAACGAGGTCATAAAGCAGATAGACGATCTCGTGGCCGAACTGCAGACACAACTGCCAAAGGGCCTGGAGATCATCGATCTGATGAGCACAAAGGATTTTCTTGATGCGTCAATAAGCAATGTAGTCAAATCTCTGCTGGAGGCAATACTGCTTGTGGTCCTGGTCGTATACGTGTTTCTTCAGAGTTTCAAGGCAACGATAATCCCGGCAGTGTCCATCATAGTATCACTGGTCGGCACATTCGCATTCATCTACCTGGCAGGATTCAGCCTGAACATGCTCACGCTTTTCGCCCTCGTGCTTGTCATAGGCACAGTGGTTGACAATGCCATAGTCGTGGTCGAAGCCGTCCAGGCCAAGTTTGACGAAGGCATCACATCTCCGTACCAGGCTACCGTAAAGGCCATGGACGGCATAACGGGAGCCCTTGTGGCCACCACCCTCGTGTTCGTAGCCGTGTTCATTCCCGTGAGTTTCATGGGCGGCACCTCAGGAGTGTTCTACTACCAGTTCGGTATCACCATGGCGGTGGCGGTGGCAATCTCCCTGCTCAACGCACTCACTCTCAGCCCGGCCATGTGCGCACTGATGATGTCTCCCCATGGCGAATATGTCAAGGGCAGCAGAATGAGTTTCTCGACAAGGTTCCACCATGCCTTCGACACCTTCTTCGGAAGGATGGTCACCAGATACCGAAGTTCAGTCTTTTTTCTGTCCCGCCACAGATGGCTGACCGGAACTCTTCTGCTGATGGCCGTGGCGGGTCTTGTGTACCTGATGATGACCACAAGGACCGGTTTCGTGCCGAACGAGGACATGGGCACGATTTACCTTGACCTCAGGACTCCTCCAGGGACGAACATGGCCAGCACCTCCAGGGTAATGGACCAGGTGGAAAGCAGGATTGCGGACCTTCCCCAGATCGAAGCCTATTCATCAACCACGGGAAGCGGCACGATAAGCGGACAGGGATCCACAAACGGAATGTTCACGATCAGGCTCAGGGACTGGAGCGAGAGAAAGGGAAAGGGTGACGACATAGATTCCGTAATTGCGGAAATCCGCCGCAGGACTTCAGACATCTCGTCCGCCGAAATCACGGTGTTCACCCGCCCGATGATTCCCGGCTACGGATCCACAAGCGGGTTGGAGATACATGTCCAGGACAGCAAGGGCCGAGACATCAATGACCTGAAAGCAGTCACCGACGACTTTATCGGAGCTCTCAACAGAAGGCCGGAGATAGCCAGGGCATCGACTTCCTTTGACACGAAATATCCGCAGTACCTGGTGGAAGTGAACGCAGCGAGGTGCATACGGAACGGCGTGTCACCCGCTGACGTCCTCGACGTGATATCCACTTATGTGGGAGGGAGCTACGCTTCAAACATGAATCTTTTCTCCAAACTCTACCGCGTGATGGTCCAGGTGTCTCCCGAATTCAGGCTTGACTCCGATTCGTTCAACAAAATGTTCGTCCGCAACTCGGCCGGCGCGATGTCGCCTGTCAACCAGTATATCACGCTGACCAGGATCTACGGCGCGCAGTCTCTGGCACGCTTCAACATGTTCTCGTCAATCCAGGTGAACGGCTCCCCTGCCTCCGGATACAGTTCCGGACAGGCAATCACGGCGATACGCGAGGTTGCGGCAGAGCACTTGCCTTCCGGGTACAGTTTTGAATTCGGGGGCATGACCAGGGAAGAAGCGTCATCCGCGTCGTCGTCCCTGGTGATATTCGCGATCTGCGCGATCTTCATATACCTGATTCTCTGTGCACTGTACGAAAGCATCTTCATTCCCGTGGTGATTCTGCTGTCGGTTCCCTTCGGGCTTGCGGGAAGTTTTCTCTTTGCCAGGCTCTTCGGACTGGAGAACAACATATATCTTCAGGTCGGACTGCTTATGCTGATCGGACTGCTGGCAAAGACGGCAATCCTCCTGACGCAATACGCCACCGAGAAGAGAAGGCAGGGAATGTCGATTGCCGCAGCCGCCATATCTTCGGCCAAAGTGCGCCTGCGGCCGATACTCATGACATCCCTGACCATGGTCTTCGGAATGCTCCCCCTGATGTTCGCACGGGGTGTGGGAGCCAACGGAAACAACTCCATAGGCGTAGGAGTGGTTGGCGGGATGCTGATCGGAACGGTTGCACTGCTCTTCATCGTGCCGATACTCATCATGCTTTTCATGAAAATAGAAGAGAGGATAATGCCAAACAGAAAAAACGGTAGCAGACAATGAAGACCCGACTCACACCAATAATATTATTTGCATTGGCTACATCGGCCTGCGGCATTTATACCGACTACGAAAGGCCGGAAATGCCTGTTGTTGACAGCCTGTACAACAACATCCCCGCAGACGCCGTCAGCAACGACACGACATCAATGGCTTTCCTGTCATGGGAGGAACTCTTCACCGACAGCCTTCTGCGCGGATATATCCGCACCGGACTTGCAAACAACACCGACCTGAACATCGCAAGGCTGAAGGTACAGGAAGCCGAAGCGACCCTTGAATCCTCAAGACTGGCATTCCTGCCGTCCGTATCCATAGGAGCAGACCTGAATGCATCAACCTCGGCCTCATCTTTGGGAGTCAAGCCGGCATTCCAATGGGAAATAGACGCGTTCGCAAAGACAAGGAACACCAAAAAGGGGGCAGAAGCCGCACTTGGAGAGTCGCTTGCCTATTCACAGGCTGTTGAGACCCAGCTTATCGCAACGATAGCCGACAGTTATTATACCCTCCTGATGCTGGACCAGCAGATGGAGATCAGCAAGAGGACCATGGTGAACTGGGAGGAGAACATACGTTCACTTTCCGCACTCAAGCGGGCCGGGAAGACCAACGAAGCCGCAGTGCTGCAGGCAAATGCAAACAAGCTCCAGGTTGAGGCCTCCATACTCTCCATGCAGAGGCAGATTTACGAGCAGCAGACGGCATTCGCCGCACTGCTCGGCATTGCGCCGGAAGAGATCCGCCGAGGAAAACTTGACGGACAGAGTTTCCCCGAAGACCTTTCAATAGGAGTGCCGCTGCACCTGCTCCAGCGCAGGCCGGACGTAAGGCAGGCCGAATATGTACTCGCACAAAGTTTCTACGCCGAGAATCTTGCACGGTCGTATTTTTATCCCAGTCTAACTCTTGGAGGATCCTCAGGCTGGTCCACTTCCATAGGAGCCGCCGTGAGTGACCCGGCAGGGTGGATGGCAAACGCTCTCCTTTCACTGACGGCACCTCTCTTCGACCGGGGGACCAACAAGGCCCGGCTCAGGATAGCGCAGGCCCGGCAGCAGGAAGCGATGCTGAGTTTCAGGCAGACACTGATCGACGCCGGAACAGAGGTGAACAATGCCCTGGTTGGCTGGCAAACTGCCCGCGAAAGGCTCAATGTCGACAAGAAACTGATCATGAACCTTCAGGCCGCAGTATGGAACACAAATCTGCTCATGAAGCACGGCCTGACAAATTACCTCGAGGTCCTCACTGCACAACAGACACTTCTGCAGGCTGAACTGGCACAGTCGTCCGACAAGTTCGCCGAAATACAGAGCGTCATCCGGTTGTATCACGCACTTGGAGGCGGAGCAGAATGACAGGCGCTTGTGTTTTCTGCAAATTTCCCTTATTTTGCAGAAAACACTTGAGATTTATGGGAATCGGGTTCAAATCGGCAATCATTGCGCTAACGTCACTGTTCAGTCCCCTGCTCTTGCATGCCGGAGCCTCGAATCCCGAAAATCCGGCCGAAATAATACGGCAAGCCGGGCAGCAATACGGTGAAAGAGAGTTTTTCCGTTACCGCTCCTACCGGCTCAAGCTTCCGGATGAACGCTGGAGCGTGAGGATCGGGGCAGGAATGCCATCGGCTTTCGCCCCGTTCAAATTCACTCCCTCCAGTTCCGCCCGCAAAAAGGGCGAGGTCATTTCGGATTATTACCGGAACTATCACGGACCTGCATACGACTCCGGCTGCTACAGCATCGGAGCGGAATACTATTTTGCCAGGTGGTTTTCACTGGCGGCCGACTTCTGCATAGAAGGTCTCTGTATGGACCTGTTCGACAGACACACCGACACCAGGACCGGCACTGACCTGGGCATCGCACTCTCATTGATGCCGCAGGCAAAATTCGTGTACCTCCACAGGCCGATGGTACGTGTCTACAGCAGCATCGGGATAGGAGCCACGGGATACATCGGATTCGACTCGAAGAAAGACCGGTACATAGACGAAACCGGGCCGCACTGCACTTACGGGAATGCCCTCAGCCTGACGATTCAGTTCACGGCCATAGGAGTTGAAGTGGGCAGAAAATTCTTCGGTTTTGCCGAAATCGGCACGGGAGCCCTGTATTCGGGAATACGTGCGGGTGCAGGATACAAATTTTGACAATAAAGGGACCCGGCCATGAAAAAGACAATCATTGCAGCAGCCATAATGCTTCTCGCCACATCCTGCGTCGTCAGCAACGGCACAGACAAGGACAAAAACTTCACGAACCTTGAGACTATAGTTGAGGATCTCACGGGCATGTCCACAAAATATGCTGTAAGCACCCTTTGGGGGCTGTCGGAATCAGATGTGGACATCAACGCGGACGGCTTCCGTTACCAGAGCATGCTCGAACTTGAAACAAGACCTGACATCAAGTACGTCTTCGAGAAGACTGCCGACTTCCGCTGGCAGGTGACGGCTTACGGGGACCTGATGAACTTCACACTCACATTGTCATTCGAAGACGACAGCGAAAAGTGGACCGTGGAGCCCTTCACCCTTGACTACGATGAAGGATTCGGCTATTCCGCAACACTTTCTGCCGAAGAGAAAGTGACGCTGCATACAGGTAACCGGCCCGTCACAAACGGGATACGGCAGACGGGGACATACTTCCTGCAAGTATTCATCGACGGGAAAGAAGCGGATTCCTTCAGCTTGACCTATTCCGGAGATTAGTTTCCCCTAAAGAAGCCGCCTCGCCGTAACCATCATATAATCACTGATTTCGGAATATGGTATGGTGAATGTCGGGCGCCCGTAGGCATAGGCCGCTATCTCATACTCATTGTAGACGAATTCTATTCCTTCCGGCGTGAACAGAGGCGGGCACTCGGGAAGGGGTATGCTGTAATAGTCGTTCTCGTCGAGGAAGCAGGACCGCAGTTCCTCGTCGGAACTGATGTTCCAATATTTTTTCAGCCCGTCCTTAACAAGTCCGGCGAAATTCTCGTCATACTTTCCGGTGAAAACATCCCACCCGATACGCCGGCCGTCTGCTTTCCTGAAAGTCATGCCGCCTGTCAACAGCGAGCCGTGCGCCCCTCCAAGATACATTTCCCGGGACGTGACGAACGTAACGAATTTGTCATTTTCAGCATATTTGACAATCGTCAGCTTGTCGAAACAACTCACTTCATCCGCAGGCAAACCGCTGAACATGCCGGAATATGCAGAGCTGAGTCCGTCCACGTAGGCTTTCAGCATGCCGTCCACATCGACGCAGGAACCTTCCCACGATCCGCCCAATGTCTCAGCAATGTACTCACCAATCGCCCGGGAAAGCAGAGATGAAGTGTCGGCCGGGAATTCAACCACCGCACATATCTCCCCGGGAACTGAAGAGGACAGGCTGTCCTGCACAACTTCCAGAACAGGAGACACCGCTGCCGTTCCGTCCGAACCGGATCTGTCGCATCCTGACATCAGACTCAACGCAAGCACCGCCGGAAATACGGCGACAAGATGAAAAAACCTTCCCATATTACATTCACATGATTAAACCGAACCTGTTTCGACTGCAAATTTCCATGCCGCCATCCGGCGAATGTAGCAGTCGGCTGCTAAGATAGCAGTTTTGAGTGAAAAAATGTCAGCATCATGCACAAGGTTCACTTTTTGTACAGGAATCTTTCAGAAGAAAATTTTCAACTCGATATAATCATGATTTCAAAGAAACTCGAGAAAGCCATGGGCGATCAGATCGCTGCTGAGCTTTGGTCATCACAACTTTATCTTCAGATGTCTCTCTTCCTCAAGAGAGAAGGCTGGAACGGATCAGCACACTGGATGGGCAAGCAGGCTGAGGAAGAAAGAGGGCATGCCCTCTCAATGGCAGACTGGGTCATCAAGCGCGGAGGAGAAGTCAAGCTCACAAAGATTGACGAAGTGCCCTGCGGATGGGACAATCTGCTCGACGTGTTCAAGGCCGTCTACAAGCATGAGTGCCACGTGTCCGAGCTCGTAAATGAACTCGTGGACGTCGCCTCTGCCGAAAAGGACAAGGCAACCCAGGATTTCCTTTGGGGATTCGTGCGCGAACAGGTTGAAGAGGAAGCCACGGCATCAGGAATCGTCGATTCCCTCAAGCGCGCCGGCGAGAACGGATACTTCTTCGTCGACAGCGAACTCGGGAAGAGGTAGTATCCAGCCAGAATGCCGCATCCGCGGATGACGGCAGGATGAATGCCAATGGAAATGGGCGGGAATCTATGCTTTCCTGCCCATTTTCTTGTTGTATCCTATTGCAAGGCCCCCTTCGCCGGTTTCCTTGTAAAGGGAAGGAAGGTCATGGCCGGTTTCCTTCATCACCTGGACCACCTCATCAAATGAGACGCGGTGAAATCCGTCGGAAAACGATGCGTAGATGTTGGCGTCAAGCGCTCTCGCGGCTGCAAACGCGTTCCTCTCTATGCATGGAATCTGCACCAGGCCGCAAACGGGATCGCATGTCATCCCCAGATGGTGCTCAAGTCCCATCTCCGCCGCATATTCCACCTGGGTGGGCGTGCCCCCGAACAGCTGGCAGGTGGCTGCAGACGCCATGGCGCAGGCAACTCCCACCTCACCCTGGCAGCCAACTTCCGCCCCGGAAATCGATGCGTTCTGCTTTACTACATTCCCGAATATCCCTCCGGTGGCAAGGGCATGCAGAATGCGGGCCTCGCTGAAATTGTGTCCTTTCGAAATATGATAGAGCACCGCTGGCAGCACTCCGGAAGAGCCACAGGTCGGTGCTGTGACCACGGTGCCTCCTGAAGCGTTTTCCTCGCTCACCGCAAGCGCATAGGAGAACACCATCCCTCGCGTCTGCAGGTTGGCCTTGTATCCCGAGGCCTTGATGTAATATGTCGCCGCCTTGCGCGAAAGACGGAGCGGTCCGGGCAGGGCCCCCTCGGTATTCAGGCCCTTCTCCACGGCAGCCTTCATGGCCTCCCATACAGTATGCATGTAGTCCCAGAAATCAGAGTCCTCGCACTCCTCGGCATATTCCCAATAGTTGCGTCCGTTGTCCTTGCACCACTGGACTATCTCCCTGATGGAGTTAAGGTCATACACGTCAGGACCCTCCCCTATTGCAGAACCGGGGCCCTCCGAAATTGTTCCTCCACCCGTGCTGTATACCGTCCACTCGTCACCGGTGTGGCCGTCAGAGTCCTTCGCGGTGAACTTCATGCCGTTCGGATGGAACGGAAGGAACACTTCAGGCTTCCAGACGATGTCGACCTTCCTCTTTCCTCCGTCGGAAAGAGCATCAGTGACGGCGACATCCGTCAGGTGGCCTTTTCCGGTCGCGGCGAGACTGCCGTACAGCGTCACCTCAAAGGCATCAGCTTCCGGATGTTTCTGAGCGAACATCACTGCAGCCTTGTAAGGCCCCATTGTGTGGCTGCTGGACGGACCCCTTCCTATCTTGTAAAGTTCCTTAAGGGATTTCATGATGATAAATATGTTGCCGATTTGCCGGCGCAACCTGCAAATTTAACAATTAACGGACATAACAGACCTCTATTTTGAGTAAATTTGCAGTCGAAAAGGATTTGTGGAATGGGAAAAAGTTTTTTGTCAAGACGGTATCTTCTTTTTGCGCTGGCACTGTTCATCAATGCATTCGGAATAGCGGCAATAACCCGCGGCCTGCTCGGGACTTCCCCGATAACCAGCGTGACTTATGTGCTCAGCATGTTCACCCCGCTCACGATCGGGCAATGGACAATTCTGCTCAACCTGACCTTCGTTCTGCTTGAGCTGACCCTGATGAGCCGGAAGGAATTGCGTGAAGATCTCAGGATGTATCTCCTTCAGATCCCGATTTCGCTCTGCTTCGGCACTTTCATCGACATATCCATGGGAGTTTTGTCATGGCTGCAGCCGGCGACCTACCTCCTGAAACTGGTGACCGTGGTTGCAGGATGCACCGTGCTTGCAGCCGGAATCAGCCTCGAGGTGAAGGCTGACGTGGCCATGATGTCAGGCGAATATTTCGTAAGGGTCATATCCAGGCGGATCAAGGTCGAATTCGGATATGTAAAGCTCGGGTTCGACATGAGTCTTCTCATTCTCGCTTGCCTGCTCTCCCTGGTTTTCCTCTCCGGCATCAAGGGTGTGCGGGAAGGCACGCTCATCTCAGCCCTGCTTGTGGGGCCCATTGTACATTTCATAACTCCGGGCCTCAAATTCCTCGACAAATGGATTTCGCAGCCTTCAGAATCCTCAAATGAAAAAGAGCACCCTGCGCCGGCATCACATCCCGGAATAATCACCATCGCAAGGGAATCCGGCAGCGGAGGACACCTGCTCGGGGAAATGCTCTCGGAAAAACTCGGGATAAAGCTCTACGACAGGGAACTCATAGACCTGGTCGCGAAAGACAGCGGATTCACCAGGGAATACGTGTCGCAAAACGAGCAGTCAATATCTCCAAACTATCTTCTGAACATCATCTTCTCGGACTTTGCCTCGCCCATGGATAAGGATCTCTGCAAGGCTGACGCTCTTTTTCTCTCGGAAAGCCGCGTAATCCGCAAAATAGCGCGCGAAGAGTCATGCGTGATAGTCGGAAGGTGTGCCGACTTCATCCTGAAAGACTGGCCGGAGAACAGCATAGTAAGGATTTTCTGCTGCTCGTCCGCAGCGGCGACAAAGACTGACCAGGCCCTTGCCGCACACTATCAGCACTATACCGGCAGGACATGGGGAGATCCGCACAACTATGATCTGGTGATAAACACTTCCGAAACCGGCGTAGACGAAGCCTGCCGCATTGTGGCCGAATACTTCAGCAAGAAGCTGCAGGAACAGGAAACGAAGACACATTCGGCAGCACACTGACTTCTTCTCAGGCAAACATGTGAGGTCCCGGTTCACGGGGCCTCATTTTTTTGTCCGCAGTGAAATTTCCCGCAAGGCGTAAGAGATTTTTACGGCAGTGTAAAGAAATTTAACGGTCCGTATCGGCACGCTCAATCTCAAATTATTGGATATCAGATATTTATCCAACTTGGCACGGCAAGTGTAACGATATGCGCGGACATGAGACACACTATGAAACATTATATAGACTACACTCTTTTGGCTGCCTGCTGCGTCATCTGCCAGATATCGGCAATGGCGCAGCAGTCTCCCGACACGGCAAGGGTATTCACACTGCGGGACTGCATGGAATACGCCGTTTCAAACTCAACTCAGATGCGGATACAGCAGGCCACGATGGACGATGAGCGGATAGCACGCAGGGATGCCATCCTGAACGCGTTCACGCCATCGGTAAGTGCCCGAGACCAACACATACACCTCCACCACATCGTTCGACAACTCATATTCGGTTTCTGCCGGAATAACCCTGTTCAACGGATTCCAGGCAGTCAACAGGCTGAAGATCACAAAGACCGCAGTGGCCATGGGGATCAGCGAAGAACAGCGCATAAGGGACAACATCTGCCTGAGCACGATGCAGGCCTACTGTAACGTGGTCTACTATACCAGACTCTCAGATATTCTCAAGGAACAGGTTGAGACCTCGCGCGAATCTCTGAAAACCGCACAGCGCCAGGAGGAACTCGGACAGAAGGGCTATGCCGACGTGGTCCAGATGAAAGCCGAGCTCGCCGAGATGGAATACAAGCAGATCACAGCCGAGAACAACCGCAAGAACGCGATTCTGACACTCAAGGACGTGATGTTCTGGCCAATCACGGAAGAACTCCGCATCGACATGTCAATTGCCGAACAGTCCGCATTCCTGCCGGACTCATACAACGACACCGATGCCATAATGGAAAACGCCAAGGCATCGCTGCCAGACGTGATGATGGCAAGGGGGACAATGGAGAACGCAAGGCTGGAGCTCAGGACTGCCCGCTGGCAGCTCGCGCCCTCGCTCAGCCTCTCCGGCGGATGGAGCACAAGCTACTACACCTATCCTGGCATGCAGGGCTACACACCGGAACCATTCCGTACACAGTTCACCAACAACGGAGGAGAATACGTGCAGCTTACACTCAGCATTCCTATCTTCAACCGTCTTGCACAGCACTCGGCAATCGCCAACAAGCGCAACGCCTACAGGAGGGCCACCGCCGAATATGAGCAGAAGATACGCGAAGTCGAAGCGGAAGTCATGCGCGCAATCCAGGACCGTGACGGTGCATCGGCAGCATACATGCAGGCAGAGCGCATGGCCGAAGTGCAGCAGGAGGCCTACAGGCTCAACCGGCGAAAGCTTGACCAGGGCCTGATATCCCCTATCGAATTCAAGTCAGCAACCGAGAGCTACCTGAGTGCCATGACCGAGCAGCTCAACACCCTGCTGCAATACAACATAAAGAAAGCCGTGGTCGCCTATTACAACGGCATTCCCTACCTCGATCAGCAATTCCAGTCAGAATAAAAGAAACCATACAATATGGACAAGGTAATAGAAAAGAAGAAGGGCATTGCCCTCGTGTTCTCAAGAAAAGCACTGCCTTGGTGGACAGGGGCCCTGGTGCTGGCATTCATACTTTGGCTCGCCCTGCGCGACAATGCCTCTGTTCTCAGGGTCAACAGCGCCACGCTCAACATTGAGACCGTGGAGCAGGGTGAATTCAACGACTACATACGAATCAGCGGACAGGTCCAGCCAATGACAACAATCCAGATCAGTCCCCTTGAAGGCGGAGTGGTCGAACAGATACTCATTGAAGAAGGCAGCCAGGTCCACAAGGGAGACGTGATACTGCGCCTGAGCAACGAGAACCTCGACATGCAGATACTGAATTCCGAAGCCGAACTCGCCGAAAAGGAGAACATACTGCGAAATACCATGATCTCGATGGAGCAGCAGAAACTCAGCGTGCAGCAGGAGAGACTCCAGCTCGAGATGGAGGTCAGGCGCAGCAAAAGGGCATACGATCAGCAGAAAGCCCTCTACGACGAGAGACTGATTGCCCGCGAACTCTGGCTTCAGGCAGAGGAGGACTACAATCTCGCCCTCGACAAGCTGGAACTCGTGCGCAACCGCGAACTTCAGGACAGCCTCTACAGGACAGCCGAGATAGAGCAGATGCAGGAAAGTCTCGACAACATGCGCGTCAACATGCAGATGATACGCAGGCGCAAGGAGAACCTCGACATCAAGGCCCCGATTGACGGGGAGCTTGGACTGCTGGACGCGGTTCTCGGCCAGTCAATAGCTTCAGGCACCAAGATCGGACAGATCAATGACCTGAGCAGCTACAAGATAGAAGCCCAGATCGACGAACACTACATTGACAGGGTCTTTGCAGGACTTGACGCCACATTCGAGCGCCAGGACGAAACCTACGGGGCCACCATACGCAAGGTCTACCCAGAGGTCCGCGACGGCAAGTTCAAGGCTGACTTCAAGTTCAGCGGACAGCAGCCAGACAACATACGCACCGGACAGACCTATTACCTCAACCTTCAGCTCGGTCAGCCCGAAGAGGCCATACTGATCCCACGCGGCACATTCTACCAGCAGACCGGAGGCAAATGGATCTATGTCGTGACCGACAACGGAGACAAGGCCGTAAAGCGTGATATCCGCATAGGAAGGCAGAACCCCCAGTACTACGAAGTTCTGGACGGACTGGAGCCGGGAGAAAGAGTCATCGTGTCGGGATATGACAACTTCGGGGACAAGGACGTCCTTATACTCAGGAACAACGAATAGACACACAATCAGGAGCAACTCGCAAGAATATGAGACCACGAATCAACAGACACACCATATTCCCCACCATACTGAACGTGCTGGGACTTACATTGGCCTTTTCGGTATTCATGATAATGTCCGTGCAGGTGTCATACGACACAGGATATGATCTCGGGTATCCGGACGCCGACAGGATTGTCCGCATGGAGTATTCGGATCCGACCAGTCCAGGAGTCTACGAAGTACAGATGTCCAGGCCTCTAATAGAATATTTCAAGCAAAATATCCCACAGGCAGAAGCCGTATCCTGTTATAGATACTACAAGGACTCCGAGGAATCATTCAAGGAAGCCGGAACGGACAAATCCGGAATCACATTGCGGATGGCGACAAGCGACTTTGACATCCTGAGGGTCTTTCCTTTCGACTTCGTGCAGGGAGACACCTCACGGTTCCGCGAACCTTTGACTGCGGTCATTTCGGAGAAAGGCGCTCAAAAGCTCTTCGGAGACCTTTCCCCGATAGGACGTGAGATCCAGGCGGATTTCCCGAATTCAGCCACTTACAGGATAGTGGCGGTATACAGGGATTTCCCATCAAACTCCAGCGCTGACAACGAGGTCATCTTCAACCTCGGGGACAGCGACATCTACAACCAGTCGGAATGGAGTTTTCACTGCTACATGAAACTGTCGACTTTTGACGGGATCAAGCAGACTCTTGCCTCGCTCAAGGAACCTCTGTTCGGAGAGGAGTACGCCGACAAATCCGACCTCAGGGTCTCCGTACTACACGATGCCTATTTTGAAAAGGATGTGAGCGGAGACAACATGGCCAAGGGCAACCGGTCCACTACCGTCACGCTGCTGAGCGTCTCCATCCTCGTGCTGATCATAGCCATCATAAATTTCATAAACTTCGCGATGGCCTCCATACCATTCAGCATCAAGGACATAAATACCAGGAGGGTGCTCGGGTCGACACGCATGCAGCAGATATGGCGACAACTGGCTGCCGCCCTGACACTGGTGCTGATTTCGTTCGTCCTCAGTCTGGCCGTGATGACCATTGCGGCCACATCCTCATTCGCCTCATACATCTCCGGCTCGCTGAAAATTGCCGACAACCTTCCTCTGGTATTCATGGGGCTTGGGGTGGCAGTGGTCACCGCCTTCGCAGCCGGCATCCTGCCCGCCAGGTACAGCACATCTTTCAATACGGCGATGGTACTCAAAGGCTCCTTCTCACTCTCGGCTACAGGACGCAGGCTCCGCACCGTACTCGTCGGATTCCAGTATGTGGTGTCATTCATCCTGATTCTCTGCTCGCTCTTCATAACGGTGCAGGTCAGGTTCATGAAGAATCACGACATGGGATTCAGCCGCGACCAGATCATCGAGTTCAGCATAAGCGACGCCATCGGCGAAAGCCGCGAAACCTTCAGGCAGATGCTTCTCGAGGATCCGGACATCCAGGATGTGACATTCGCCGGCAACCTGCTTGTCTCCAAAAGCAAGATGGGCTGGGGTCGTGAATATCAGGGACAAAGAGTCCAGATGGACTGCCTGCCTGTCGCCAGCAATTTCATCAGGTTCTTCGGGATGGAAATTGTGGACGGCCGTGACTTCAATGAATCCGACGACCTTAGCACATCCGGCACGTTCATAGTGAACGAGGCCTTCATGGAAAAATACCCGTTCCTCAGGCTCGGCCTGAAGTTCACCGGACATCAGGATGACGAGCATCCGGCCGAAATTGTCGGCATTGTCCGCAACTTCAACTTCAAGCCGCTGCAATATGGAATATCCCCTATTGTACTTTATGACTTCGGGGCAGATCCGTGGTGGCCACTCACGATCGTATACGCAAGGATAAATCCGGCCAGATTCATGGAAGTGACTGACTATATACGGGAGAAGAGCGCCGAACTTGATCCGGTCTTCGACAGCGAATCAATGAACATCAGGTTCATGGACGAAGGCATAGGCCATCTTTACGAAAAAGAGAACAATCTGAACAGCCTGATAACGGCCGCCGCCCTGATTTCCCTGCTGATATCGATAGTGGGCATTTTCGGGCTGGTGTACTTCGAAACTCAGTTCCGCCGCAAGGAGATAGCACTGCGCAGGGTCAACGGAGCCCAGGTGGGAGAGATACTCCTGATGCTCAACCGCTACTACCTCTCGATAACCGCCTGCTGTTTCGTTGTCGCCGTGCCTGTTGCCGTCATCATCATGCGGCGCTGGGTATCCGGCTTCGCCTACCAGAGTCCAGTGCCCTTCTGGATCTTCATCGTCGCACTGCTGGTCATAGTCCTGATCACAGTCGCCACAGTTACAATCCAGAGCCGCAGGACCGCCTTGCGCAACCCCTCGGAATCTCTCAGGACAGAATAAAAAGATTGCCTGCAACATTGCAAGCAAAATGCAAACTGGTTTGAAATGATACTTTTCAGGAATTTTCTCACAATAATCGGGCGCTATAGGACTGTTTTCCTGCTCAACGCCGTAGGGCTCGTGGTCGCCTTGTCGGTTACGGCCCTGGTCATCATGCAGCTGCGCTATGACTTCTCGTTCGACTCGTCGCAGCCAGATAAAGACAGGATACACATGTTCACTGTAGACTATTCCGATATAGGCAGGATAGCATTGGCTCCAAAACCTCTGCAGCGGGTAGTGGAGAACTTTCCAGGAGTCGCTTCCGCATGCCTGATGGACCCCATGTTTTCATCAGTATTCATAAGATATGATGAAACCGGACATTCATTCAAGGAAAAAGCCTGTAGAGTATCCGGCAGTTTTACCGATGTATTTTATTTTGACTTCACTGAACGGTCTCATGACCTTCTGTCAGTGGACGGGTCCGTGATTATTCCCGAGAGCCTTGCACAGAAGTTTGACAACGGGAGGAGCATGCTCGGCAAAACCGTCAGCATTGTCTCGGGAGGGACATCCGAAACATACGTCATCACAGGAATATACAGAGACTTCGCTCAGAATTCCTCAATATCCAATGCCATATACTTCCCTCTGGATGCCGGAACGGACTACGACGTCTGGACAAGCTTCAACTACAACATGTTCCTGCGTCTGGATGACGGAGCTGACACAGAGGCAATAGAAGACATGATCAAATCTGAGTTCGACACCAAGGACAGGTTCAACGGAATCATAGGTGATACGGCACTCCTGCCCATGGAGGGAATGCATTTCAGAAAAGACATCATATTCGACAATTTTCCCAAAGCAGATTTCCAGAAGCTGATGATATTCCTTGCCGCAGCTGTCCTGGTGCTGGCTGTAGCAAGCATCAACATGGCCAATTTCAATACAGCCCTTGCACCGGTAAGGATGAAAAGCATAAACACCATGAAAATCCTCGGCAGCTCCAGGCTGAAACTCTGCGGAGGCATCATCATGGAGTCAGTCATCACCTGCATTGCCGCGTGGTTTTTGTCGCTGGCCTCTGTCTGTGCCATCGGACATACTGCCGTGGGCGGGCTTATTGATGCTGAAATATCTCTTTCAGGCCAATATCCTATTTTCCTGATGACTTTTGTATTGGCATCGGCAGCCGGCATTCTTTCAGGGCTCTACCCAGCCATATATATCACATCGTTCCCTACAGCCCTCTCCCTCAAGGGTAATTTCGCATTGTCCCCGAAAGGGAGAAAGGTTCGCAGCATTCTGGTAGGGTTCCAATTCGCCGTATCATTCATCCTTATGTTCTGTGTCGGCGTAATCCTGCTTCAGGACAGGCACATGAAGGCGACAGACCTCGGTTATGAAAACGACAGGCTCATGACTGTCTGCCTGGATGGTCAACTCTCGGAGAATGACAAGAAGGTGTTCAGGACAGAGGCAGAGAATGTACCCGGAGTGGAAAAAGTTGCCTTTGCAAACACCTTGCTCTCTGCAGGTGACAACATTCCAAACTGGGGAAGGGAGATCAACGGCAAGCTGGTGAACTACAATGTTGTGGTTGTCTCAGAAGGGTTCATGGAAACAATAGGGGCGACCATTACGGAAGGCCGGGACTTCAGGCAGGGAGATGAACGCACCTGGATATTCAACGAATGCGCCCGGAACAGCTTCGGGCTTACCACAGATGACAGGGTGAACGGTTCTGAAGACATAACAGGCTTCATCTCCGACATACATACGGCTACATTGAGGCAGGCGATAACTCCTACCGGTTTCCTTTTCGATCCCGGAATCTCTTTCCACGACATAGGAGACGATGTTGCATATATCCGTGTTTCCGAAGAGGCAGACATGGACCTGGCAGGAAGGGATATCATTGATATTCTGCACATTCTGGCTGCCGACTATCCTTTTGAGCTGCAAACCGGTCAGGACACTTTCCGGGAGACATATGCCAAGGAAATGGACTCCTCGCTGTTGATATCACTTTTCTGCATAGTGGCCGTCATAATTTGCCTGATTGGGGTGTCGGGGCTGGTGATTTTCGATGGAGAATCACTCAGGAAGGAGATTGCGGTAAGGAAAGTACTTGGCGCCGGCACTCCGGACATAATGATGAGATTCAATCTCTCTTACATGCTCATCCTCGCCGTGTGCTTTGCCGTCTCCTTCCCGGCTGCAGTCTACTTCTCCGAAAGATGGCTGATGCAATTCAGCGAAAGAATCGACATGCCATGGTGGATCTTCATACCTGTGTCAGCTGGACTTCTGTGCATAACCATTGTCACCGTAACAGTCGTGTGCTGGAAAATAGCTACATCGAATCCGGCTGAGAATCTCAAATCCGAATGACGACAAACCGCGTCTTGAGTGAAAAATATGAAGATTTTTCCTGCAACTTCCTGTGACAGAACAATATTCAAACTAAAGAATAATATAAAACTCAAAAACAGCAATACCATGATCAAAGTAACCAACCTCTGCAAGGTCTTCCGCACCGAAGAAATCGAGACCACGGCTCTCGACAACGTCTCTTTCGAGATCTCCGACGGCGAGTTCGTCGCCGTCATGGGACCCTCCGGATGCGGCAAGTCAACCCTGCTCAACATCCTCGGACTGCTTGACAACCCCACCTCCGGAAGCTACGAGCTCCTCGGGCAGGAAGTCTCACGCCTCAGGGAGAAGGACCGCACACGCTTCCGCAAGGGCAACATCGGCTTCGTCTTCCAGAGCTTCAACCTCATCGACGAGCTCAACGTCTTCGAAAACGTCGAACTCCCCCTCCGCTACCTCAACATCAGCGCCTCCGAGCGCAAACAGAGGGTCAACGACATCCTCAAGAGAATGAACATCAGCCACAGGGCAAAGCACTTCCCCCAGCAGCTCTCCGGTGGTCAGCAGCAGAGGGTCGCCATCGCCCGCGCAGTCATCTCCAACCCCAAGCTCATCCTCGCCGACGAGCCCACGGGTAACCTTGACTCCAAGAACGGCAAGGAGGTCATGGACCTCCTCTCCGAGCTCAACCGTGAAGGCACCACCATCGTCATGGTCACTCACTCCCAGAAGGACGCCGCCGTCGCACAGCGCACCATTGACCTCTTCGACGGTCGCATCGTCAGCGACGTCGCAAACGAACTATAGCGAAACCGCATGCGTCCATGATGAAATCGTTCTTCAGGTTTCTTCTGCACAACAGACTCTACAGCCTGATCAATTATTTCGGGCTTTCGCTGTCGCTTGCCTTTACGGTCATAGTGTTCAGCTACACCTGCGCACAGTACCGGGTATCGAAGTCGATTCCTGACTGCAATGACGTATATGCCATTGCATGGGACGGACAGGCCATGATGAGCTACGGCATATCCGACAGAATCGCCGGCCTGCCTGAAGCCGAGGCCGTGTCCATGTTCACATCGCCCATTCCCGACAACATCTGCGAATTCGAAGGGAGCAAAATACTGTCAGAGGTCATGTCGGCAGACAAGGAGTTCTTCAGCATGTTCGGAATCAGGTTCACGACAGGCGGCACAGAAAATTTCACCCAGTCCGGAGTCTTCATATCAGAATCCTTTGCCAGGAAGATATCAGGAGAATCAGACCCCAGCGGAAAACGGATCATCGTGAACGGAGACATTTTCAGCATTGACGGAATCTTCATGGACTTCCGGAAGGGGCTGCTGCCGCAAACCGACATAATCATGAGCGTCGATGCTCCGTCGAGTGAAACGTCCATGTACAAACGAGGTCCGCTGAGAGTTTTCGGCAACCTTCAGGTGTTCGTCAAGACGGTCCCCGGCGCTGCACCGGAAGAAACGGAAGAAAAAATCAACGGACTCTTCAGCGACATCGACTATATCGGAGGGCACCTGTCGATGATCCGTGCGGACAAGCTGTATTTCAGTGACGGCAACCTCATGCTGAACAAGGGCAACATCAATCTTATCAGGAACATGATTGCCGCAGTGCTCGTACTGACACTGCTCGCCCTGCTGAACTACATCAACCTCAACACGGCCCTCGTGAGCAAAAGGGCAAAGGAAATGGCGACGAGACGCATCATCGGTGCCGGAAGAGGGGAAATACTTTTAAAATACATCTCCGAGTCAGTGATTTTCACGGCCGCATGCTTTCTCACGGCAATTGTGCTCGCCGCAGTCCTCACTCCCCTTGTCGGTAAGATAACCATGGACCCTGAAGAAGTGTCGGCAAGCGCATTGTTCAGCACATCCGACATCTTCCTCCCGGAAAACCTGGCCATCTGCCTTGTCGCTTGCATTCTCACAGGTATCATTGCCGGCATTTTCCCGGCAGTCGCAGCGTACCGCATCTCTCCTATAGACACGGTGAAGGGAGGCCTGCGCATGATCAACAAGCGCAGTCTTTCCAAACTGTTCATAGTGGTGCAGAATGTCATCTCCGTCACCCTGATAGCTATGGCCATCACCATGGAGTTCCAGACAAGACATCTGGTCGAAAGACCGGCCGGGTGTGACTGCAGCGACATCCTCTACCTCGACTGCAGCAGTTATTTCGAGCCTGAAGACTACAATGTCCTCATGGAGAAACTGAGGGAACTGCCGTGCGTGTCCGAACTCGGAATCTGCAGCGGGATTCCCGGGAACGTGAATTCATCGTGCCAGATGACAGCACCTGACGGGAAGATATTCCAGTGCCATTTTGCCCAACTTGACACAACAGCTTTCAGAATGCTCAAATTCAACATCCTGCGCCAGCTGCAGCCCTGCATACCGGCACCATGTGGCTGAGCGAGAATACAGTAAGGCTGCTCGGGGCAAGCATGGCCAGCGACGACCTCTTCGAAACCATCGTCGGCAGGAGCAACTGGTCAAGCAATATCGCGCACAACGGAGTCTGCGGCGTAATTTCCGACTTCATCATAAATGACCCAGGGGACACAATGTCCGAATGCGGCGCGGCAATATCAATTGTCGATGACATCGAATGGAAAAGTTTCCTGATCCGGACAAATGGAGACCATGACAGTGCCAGAAAAATGATCTCGGAAGCCTACGGCAGCTTCTGCCGCGAAAAATGGGGAATCGATACAGGGACATACATCAATGTCTACATGGACGACATGATCCGGGAGAGGAATGCCGAAAGCATGCGCAGCTTGAGGCTCACCGAACTGCTCATGGCCCTTTCCATTCTGCTCTCGCTTTCAGGCCTGGTCGCTGTCAGTATCCACTACACGGAATCGTACGCGAAAAGCATCGCTCTGCACAAGGTATTCGGGGCAAGCGCCGCAGACGAGACTCTGCGCAATCTCAAGATGTATTTCGCAATCACGGCGGATGCCTGCCTGCTTGCCATACCGGCTGCTGTCATTTTATGCCGACGCTATCTCGAAGGCTTCTCCTACAGGATAGACCTGAGCGCCTGGATTTTTGTCGGCACCGCCATGCTTTCGCTGGCAATAACCTTCGTCTCCGTGATATTTCAGGTCAAAAGGGCCGCAGGAGCAAATCCCATCGACGCACTGAGAAAAGAATAATTCAACAAAAAACAGCAATACCATGATCAAAGTAACCAACCTCTGCAAGGTCTTCCGCACCGAAGAAATCGAGACCACGGCTCTCGACAACGTCTCTTTCGAGATCTCCGACGGCGAGTTCGTCGCCGTCATGGGACCCTCCGGATGCGGCAAGTCAACCCTGCTCAACATCCTCGGACTGCTTGACAACCCCACCTCCGGAAGCTACGAGCTCCTCGGGCAGGAAGTCTCACGCCTCAGGGAGAAGGACCGCACACGCTTCCGCAAGGGCAACATCGGCTTCGTCTTCCAGAGCTTCAACCTCATCGACGAGCTCAACGTCTTCGAAAACGTCGAACTCCCCCTCCGCTACCTCAACATCAGCGCCTCCGAGCGCAAACAGAGGGTCAACGACATCCTCAAGAGAATGAACATCAGCCACAGGGCAAAGCACTTCCCCCAGCAGCTCTCCGGTGGTCAGCAGCAGAGGGTCGCCATCGCCCGCGCAGTCATCTCCAACCCCAAGCTCATCCTCGCCGACGAGCCCACGGGTAACCTTGACTCCAAGAACGGCAAGGAGGTCATGGACCTCCTCTCCGAGCTCAACCGTGAAGGCACCACCATCGTCATGGTCACTCACTCCCAGAAGGACGCCGCCGTCGCACAGCGCACCAT
>CABUIX010000027.1 GCA_902491795.1 uncultured Bacteroidales bacterium
AAAATCTGTGCACTCCCGATTACCAAAATCTGTGCACTTATCGTTACCGTTTACACCCCTATTTCTTCAGCAGCATCGCCCTCGGCAAGATACCCTACCGGTGCATTGAGCTGCGGCACATCTACCGGCAGCAGGACCTCCGGTTCATAGAAATACTCAACTGCATCCGGGACAACAGGTGCACGGGAGAGGTTCTTGAAAGACTCAACTCGCGATATATTCCAGGATTCGACCCGCCGGATTCGGAAGGATATATCCGGCTGTTCACCCACAACAGGCAGGCCGGCGAACTCAATTCGGCGAAGCTCGACGAGATAAGGAAGAAGGAATACACCTATACGGCAACCGTCGAGGGCGATTTTCCCGAAAGTTCGTATCCGGCCGAATTTGAGCTGCACCTGAAGGAAGGAGCCCAGGTGATGTTCATCAAGAATGACATCAGCCAGGACAGGGCCTATGTGAACGGCACAATAGCCACAATCAGCTCGATCGGCGAAGACAGGATCACCGTCAGGACAAGCAGCGGCCACGACGACATCGAAGTCATGCCGGCCGAATGGACCAACGCGAAGTACGTGCTCAACAGCAGCACAAGCGAAATAGAGGAGCAAATCATCGGGACATTCAGGCAGTCTCCGCTGCGGCTGGCATGGGGCATCACGATCCACAAGAGCCAGGGGCTGACATTCGACAAGGCAATCATAAGCGCAAGTTCGGCATTCAGCCCCGGACAGACATATGTCGCGCTGAGCAGATGCAGGACTCTGGAAGGTCTTGTGCTCGGCGAACGCATTCCGCCACAGGCCATCAAAAGCGACTTCACTGTCGACAGATTCAGCAGGAGCATTGAGAACAACACACCGGACATCTCGGAGGTCAGCGCAATGGCCCGCGAATACATGATATCCTGTCTTGACGAGCTGTTCGGCTTCAGCGAGACGGCAAGAGCGGCAAGGGCCCTCTGCAGTGCAATGGAAAAGAACATGAGTCCCGACTGGGACAAGCAGCTCGAATCCTGCAGGGAATGCATAAAGCTGCTTGAGGAAGAGGCAGTCCCCGTCTCCGGCAAGTTCGCCGTGCAGTACAGAAGGCTGGCGGGAACAGCCGCCCTCGACGGGAGGATACTTGCCGGAGCCGGCTATTTCTCGGCTCTTGTCGGGAAGATTGTCTCAATCATGGAAGGAGTCCGTCCGGAAACGGACAACAAGGTCGTCGCGTCCATCCTCAGGGAAAGGCTGGAGGATCTGTGGTACATACTGGGCATGAAGCGCGCTCTGCTCGAACATATCCTCGAAAAAGGGTTTGACGTTGCCGGCTATCTTTCACAGAAAGCCCGCCTGGCAGCCTCCGGCGCAAGCTTTGTCCCCAAAAAGCGGATGTCCGAAGTGTCCGGCACAAAGAACCCCCTGACATTCGGGGCCCTGATGAAATGGCGGGAGCAGAAGGCCGAAGAGGAAGGCAAACGCCCGAGCGACATCCTCAAGAGACGGTCAGCGATCATCATAAGCAACACCATCCCGTCAAGCCTCGCGGAACTTGCGGAAACGGAAGGAATCGGCCCGAAAACCATCAAGGCCTACGGACAGAAAATTCTGGAGGTCATTTCCGGAGCATAGCAGCCCGGAAGAGAGGCTCTCCGGAGAAAGAAGCTGTCAGTGCAGGCCAAGCGGCCGGATTCAGTCGCACTAATGGTGTCCTGTTCCATGCCAATCCCGTTCACGGAATGGTTGCTGCAGTTCCTGCAAAAGACCTGTCGCACCGATATGCCCTGGAGCGTCCTGGAAGAGGGGCGAGTGCGACTGGTCTATCGAAATCGGAGAGACCTGTCGCAGCAGTATGCCCTGCAGGGCCCTGTGAGGCCGGTCGGTGCGACAGGTCTTTTGCAGGAATTATTCTGTCATAGTTGCCGCCATCCGCAGGTGCCTCTCGTCAGGCATTGACTGTAAAAGAGCCTTCCTTGCTGCACCGCGGAGCAGCTTGCCGTGGCTTTCTGCCGATTAATCTGGCACCTGCACAGACACACTTTCTGAGACAATGCCCTTTCTGCCGACAGCGATATAATCTTTCGAAGAATCGACGGCCACCAGGACCCTGTCCTCCCCTCTTCCGTAAGCAAGATCATCAAAGAAGAAAGTCACCTTGTTTTCGAACTCCCCGACGTAAGAATATTCCCCGTACTTCGGGTTGTACCACCATACATTCTTCCTGCTGCCGGAAATCTTTGTCAGATCGATGTTCATCGGACGCCCCGTATGGTTATAGACCAGGAGGTAGTCCTTTCCTCTCGTGGCCACGGCGTAGTCATATCTTTCGCCGTTCTCCCCCGCTATCACACTCTGGTCAGGAATCCGTTCGAAGAAAGGGAATCTGAGGATGAGTTCCTTAAGATATTTCATCTGGTTGTAGCCTGGATCCTTCAATGCATCCCACCAGCTTTCCGTGGCACCATAAGCCGGAACTATGCCAGGGCGGTAAAACTGCATTATGCTGTTGTTGCCATAGGTATGCCCGAACGCACCCGCAAATACCGACCAGTAGGCATAACGCCGCACATCAGCCGCTGTCCATCTCGGTTCTTCCGGATCATGAAGTCCCTGCGGAATACCCTCATATACAGGTTCACCGTCGATCACCGGCTTCATCGGCTTCATACTTTGGCAATATTCCACATACCTCCAGTTCTCTTCCTCATGATGCCGGGGCAGCGTGTAATCGCCGTCATCCTCCTGCTGGCCGTACCTGCGGTGACCGCTCTGGAACATATTGAAATCCAACCATTCCGCATCATTGAACCAGGTGGCGGATGCCGTGCGGCCGAACGGATGGAAGGTCATAAGATGGTTCTTGTCAATTGAGCGGATGGTCCTCGCCAATGTCTCCCACACTTCCCTGTTCACATTCCCCCTGGTGTCCCCGCCAATGATCCACACAATGTTCGGAGAATCCTTGTATCGTCCGGCGAGGAATTCGCCGTATTGCCGTGCCTGCGATTCATCCATGAGGCCTGAACGGACAAGTCCGCCCCATATGCACACCATCCCGATGTAGATTCCGTTCTTCTCGGCTGTCTTTATGATATAGTCCATGTGGTCCCAATATCCATAGACTCCCGGCCTGTCAATATCCTCGAAATTGAAGCCGTCAGTCATCGAATATTGTCCGTACACATTCATTGCCGGCACACCATTTACCGTCTGGACCTGGACGACATTGTAACCTGCATTCCTGCAAGTCTGCAGATAATATTCCACCTCATCCCTGTTCAGGCGTTCCGGCATGAGCCATCCAGTGTCGCCAAGCCAGAAAAAAGGCTTTCCGTTCTCATGCCGGAGGTACCTGCCCTCATCGGAAACCATGAGTTTTCCATTCTCCCACGGCAGCGTTTCCTGCGCGGACACGGCCAGCATGCTGCAGCACAGCATTGGCAGCAAAATCAGTTTCTTGAGCATATCAATTCGTTCTTTCCGCCCTGTCATTCCGTAAAGATATATCCATTACACTGCCCATCCAAATATCCGAAAGAGCCATCGCGACAAAAACAGACAATTTATGCCCGGACAGAGGACATCGCCCGTCAAAACACTCTATATTTGCATCTTGTTTAAAAACGGAAATGACAGATGAAAAGCATTGACGAAAAGGGCCTGTCCCGCGAGAAGAAGATATACAGGGTCACGTTTCTTGGGAGCATAGTGAACTTCCTGCTCCTGATTTTCAAGTTCGCAGCCGGAATCATTGGACACAGTGCCGCCATGATAGCCGATGCCGTGCACTCACTGTCGGATTTCATCACGGACATAATCGTCGTCGTTTTTGTTCACTTGTCCAGCAAGCCTCAGGACAAGGAACACGACTACGGCCACGGCAAATACGAGACAATGGCGACTGTCATTGTCGGCGCCGTACTGTTCATCGTCGGACTCGGAATCATGAAAAACGGGGTTTCATCGATATGGAGCTTCATCCATGGCGAGACTCTGCCGGAACCGGGGATGCTTGCGTTCATCGCAGCAATAGTTTCCATCGTACTCAAGGAACTGCTTTACCGCTACACTGTCGCGAAAGGCAAGGAACTCAATTCCGAAGCAGTGACAGCCAATGCCTGGCATCACCGGAGCGATGCTCTCTCATCCATAGGCACCGCAGTCGGAATCGGAGGAGCAATACTCCTCGGGGACAACTGGCGTGTCCTTGACCCGATTGCAGCCGTGATTGTCAGCGTGTTCATAATGCGCGTCGCGATAAAGCTGGTTGCACCCGGTCTGGGTGAACTCATGGAGAAGTCCCTTCCGGAAAAGGACGAGAAAGAAATCGAGGAAATCATCCTTTCATTCCCGGAGGTGAGCGATCCGCACCACCTGCGTACACGCCGCATAGGCAACTACTGCGCCGTGGACGTGCACGTCCGCATGGACAAGGACATGACACTTGAAAAAGTCCACAACATCACGGTGAGCATGGAAAGCCGGCTCAGACAGAAGCTCGGCGATCACACAATCATCAACATTCACGTGGAGCCGCGAAAGAAGCAGCGCGAGGACTCCTGTTGACGGCAATCCGGTCGCGCCGGAACATGCAGAAGAACGAACCGGACAGAAACTCTGCAAAATCAGAAGAACACGTTTCGAGGTAAAGGACCTGTCCGACAATTATTCCGATGAATCCGTCTTGCCAGCGGGACATCAAGCAAGAAGTCGACCGCCATTTTCCGTCAATTCAGAACGGGGAAAACGATCCTGGAGCCTTCGGAGCCACCGACATAAACCTTCTGGTTCGCCTTAACGGTTACGGCCTGTTCAGACCATACTCCCTCCGTATTGGAATGCACGGCATATTCAGGGAACTGCGAAGACTTTATGTCCAGCCTGAGCGCATTTCCGGCCCGTACCGTCCAAAGTATCGGCAATGCCTCTATTTCAAGCACCACCTCGCTTCCTTTCTCGTATTTCACCCTCGGTTCAAGCAGACCGTTCCTGTAGCCGAGAGTCGCAATCGAAGTCCTCATGTTGTAGGCTTTCCCTTCCGGAGTGACTTCGCTCAGCGTGAATGCAAACGCAGTGTCATCCACGTCAGTGCTGACCTTGAGATACACTTTCACATTCCCGGCTATCGTCATGTCCTCCTCAAGCGGGGCGCTGACGAAACTCAGCACGTCATCCCTGTACCCGGGTTCGCTCTGCAGACGGCTGCCGCGCCTCTGCGATGAAGTGAACAGCGTCTCACCTCCCTCGGCATATACCGGATTCAACGGGTCATATACATATCCCACTTCCGATTCGGTACCCTGTCCGGACTGCAGCAGGGCAAGAACGTTCCATTTCTGTCCTGCCTGCTCTGACGAAAGATACATTGTCCGTGTGCTGTCGGGCCTTATTGGCCAGGAATCGAATTCCTCCCACTCGTCTGCCTCGATATTGTAGACAAGGACTTCCGGCTTCGGATCCTCCTTCCTGACAAGCAGTGAGTAGAACCACAGGAACTGGTCGGTCGTAATGTTGAATCCCTTGGCATGCTCTGCAGGCACATGAGCCGGCGTCACCTCAAAGGAATGGTTCCACGAACCGAGCACGAGCCTGCTGCAGGACTTTACCTCAGGACTGAGCCTCTCGTATCCGAGCACGGTTCCCTCCTCATGATGGTCGAACTGCCCGGCCACTATCGTCATCGGGACATCAATAAGCGGCGGTATCCGCTTCAGGTCCGCCCAGACTCCGGTATTCCAGTACGGATCATCATAGTCGGTATGAGTTATCCAGTCACGGTAGTACTGCAGCTTACAGCCAAGGATGTTGACATCGGCCTCAACCTGGGGACGATAGAGGTAGAAGTCATAGTAGTTCTCCCCGGGGGCCTGTCCGGGCTTCCTCTCCGGCTTGACGATGTCCTCTTCCGCATTGTCGATTGCCCAACCGGACATTATGTCCTCTCGGAAAAGGCCGCTCCTGTAGCAGGAAATGTGGCGGTCGACCCCGTAATGGCTCAGGTACATTCCCTTCACCTTGTCAGGGACGGAATCCCCGACGAGCCATCCCGTCAGGGCAGTATATGACGAGCCGAAGATTCCGATGTCGCCGCACCATGGCTGCTCATCCAGCCATCGGTAAAGGGCGATTCCGTCCGCACGTTCGTTCACGTTCGGCGAGAAGAAGCCCTCGGAGCCTCCCTTCCCGCGGCAATCCTGCTGTATGTAGCCGATTCCGTGACGGGCATATGCCCTGCCAGCCGCAATGCAGTCATCCTCGAACATGACATACGGCGTGCGTGTCACCACCACCGGAAAAGGTCCCTCCCCTTCAGGAAGATATATGCGCGTAAGCAGGCGTATGCCATCCTCGCCTGAAGGCACCATCTCCTCAAAATAGACATAGGATTCACTCACTTGCGGAACAAGGCCGTCAAAAACGGCCTCCTGCGCACGCATCCTCTCCCTGAAGGTCTCAGGCATTCCGGGATAATCATAAACCGGTACATTTGTGCGCCGCTGTGCAAATGCTGAAGATGCCGACATGAACAAGACCATGACGGCAGACAAGACAAAGTACAATGTTCTCATGCCAGACATACCTATATCAGGAATCTATTCAGCCGTAATTGCAATCACGCGGCTTGAAGCCTCTCTCGCGGAAAGCACGTCGAGCCCGACCTTCATCAGGAAGTCTCCGGACAGGACCTTCCCGTCAACATCAAGCGACGACTCTGTCCCGGGCATCAGGTTGACTTCCGTAATGCGGTACATCCTGCCCGGATCAAGCCCCTGAAGCTTTACAGGCAGAAGTTTCTCACCAAATCGGGGATGGATGTCATAGGCGAACAGGACAGCCTGGGTCCTGTCGTCATTGACATAGTTGAGCGCCATATGGTTTGTCTCATAAGGAGAGACAAGCCTGTACTGATTTCCGTCCATGATCGCAGGCCGGAACTCCTTCCATGTCATGACAGCCTGCCGACAAAACTCCAGCTCCTCGGCAGAGAGACTCTTCAGATCCATGTCGAATCCGAGTTTGCACATCGAAGCCACATCTGTACGGAACTTCACGGAAGTGCTGCCGTTCCATCCCGTAACGTGGGCACACATGGCCTTGGCCGGGAAGAACTGCGAAAATCCCCACTGGATGTACAGCCGCTCGAACGGGTCGGTGTTGTCGCTGCACCAGAATTCCGTGAAATACTTCATGGCCTCGTAGTCGCATCTGGCACCTCCTCCGGAACACATCATCATGGGCACGTCCGGATATTTCTCCCTAACTCTCCTGAGCACATTGTACAGACCGCGGACGTGATCGATATACATCTGTTCCTGCCTATCATTCAGATATGGAGAATAGATGTTGGTGATGGGGCTGTTGCAGTCCCACTTGAAATACGAAGCCCCCGGATTGGCGGTCAGGATACCGTCAACAACCCCGAACACATGGTCCTGGACTTCCGGATTGCTGAGATCAAGCACCAGCTGGTTGCGGTAGTAGTACATCTCACGGTTGGGATAATGGATCGCCCAGTCCGGATGCTCCTCGAAAAGCTCGCTCCTGGGGTTGACCATCTCCGGTTCTATCCATATCCCGAATTTCACGCCTGCCTCTTCCGCCGCAGCCGTCAGTGCACCGATACCTCCCGGGAGCTTGTCACGAGTGACCTCCCAGTCGCCCAGGGCGGCACGGTCATTTTCTCGGGGATACTTGTTGCCGAACCATCCGTCATCAAGAAGGAAAAGGTCGACGCCCAGATCGGCAGCATCCTTCATCAGACCTGAGAGTATCTTCTCGTCGAAATCAAATGCCGTGTTCTCCCAATTGTTGAGCAGTGTCATGCGGCTGCCGTTTCCGTCCTTCAGCTGATAATTGCGCGCCCATTCATGCAGGCAGCGGCTTCCCTCACCAGATCCTCCGGTGCTGAGCGTAAAAATGAATTCCGGTGTCGTGAAGACCTCTCCTGCCTTCAGTTCGTAGCACGAAGCATACGGATTGATTGCCGGAATCACCCTGAGATTGCCGACATTGTCCACCTCGAAGGTGAAGCGGAAATTTCCGGTCCACCCCAGTGTGCCCATAAGTACATCTCCCTTAGACTCGCTGACCGGCTGTCCGAGTCCAACTTCGAAGAACGGCTGAATATGCATTGCGGAACGGCTTCCAAGCTTTGTGTCAAGTATCTTCTTTCCCGGCTGCAGTTCCTGCGAGCTCATCTGCACTTCCCTGGCCCAGTCACCGCTGAATTCGGTCAGGTAGTAATGCGGGCAACTGAAATAAAGCATGGTGGAGGCATATCGCCAGAGTTTCACCGGCCCGGCCTCACCGTGCCGGATTTCGCTCCACGTCTTTATCACGTTCTCCCTTGCGTATGCCACGTAATGCAGGGTGACATCCACGGGGTATTGGTCGTCCCTGAGATTGATCACGGTATGGGTGCCGCCGGCAACGGGTTCAGACGACGAAGATTCGTAGTACAGACATGTCGAAGGATTCCCGTCGCTGTGCGTGACGGCAACGGCAGGCTCAAAGAAATCTTCATTGCCCGATCCGCTGTAGACTTCCCAGCCCCTGCGTGACACACTGCCGTCGGAGCCCGCCTTGATGTACCAGCGGAAATTCTGGAGATCGCTTTCGTGAAGCAGCTTTTCTCCGAAATAGGTTTGGTAGAGGCGTCCGTTGTCTCCGACCTGCAGAATCAGGTCTGTCCGGTCGGTGGAGATGCGGATAACCTGCTTTTCAGCAGCATTTGTCATTCCCGCAAGCGCGAGCAGCGAGGCGACAAGCATAGTTTTAATAATCATGAGGTTTACAAGCTTTTTCGTATCCTCAAATTAACTTAAACTTGTCCGGATGTGCAAGAGTTTGACGGTCAACCACAAAAAGTACTGCCTATTTCCACAGGTCAAGGGCGAGATATTTCCTGACGGTAGCCCAGTTCGGAATGTTTATGTACCGCCTGCGCACGGGAGAATCGAACGCCATCATCATTATCAGGAAGGCGCAGCAGATCACGAAAGTGTAGCCGTAGAGGTTCTTGAGCGTCATCATCAGCGACTGCTGCATGAGCAGGCCGTGGGCTGATGCCGCGTCCATCCCGGAAATGGCGGTAGAGACGTGGTCAAGCGCCGCACCGAGCTTTCCTGACTGCCCGGCAATGTTCAGCCTTATGAGGAAGCCGTAGACCGCTCCGCCTATTGCCCCGCCGAGCACCGTCCTTGCCATACCGATTATGCACAGACCCTGGAAGAAATGCTGGAAAGGCATCTGCACCTGTATGTAAAGAGTCAGCGAGGTGAAGATGATCGAATAGCCGAAATTCCTTATGAAGGTCGGAAACAGCAGCATCGAATACGGGGTGTCCGGAGATACAAGGAAGAACATCATGAAAGAGTAGACGCAGGTGAGGACCATCCCGGCAATCGTCAACCGTCCGAGCGAAAGTTTCAGCCGGAAGAACCAGAACAGCGACAGCAGGCTTCCGCACACGATGCCAAGTATATTCAGCACGTGCGACATCACCTCCTCCCTCAGGCCGGAAGGCACGATGCTGCCCTTCAGCGCACCCTCAAGCACATTCGAGGACGACGAAGCCACGCACACGAAAAGGAAGATTATGAATGTGGGCACGAGGTTGCTGTACTTCCATGCCTTTACCTCGATGTACGGGTGCCTGACCTTGCGCATCCTTCCGATGCAGAACCCTCCGGTCACGACAGCGGCAGCAGCGGCAAACCTTATCGGAACCCCGTCCCACCAGTTGTAGTGCTCGCCGTAGGTGAAAATGAAGGCAAGCTCCATCAGAAGCAGCGACCACAGCACCAGTCCGGTCCAGTCTATGCCGAACAGCGGCATCGGCCTGGGAGGACCCGGACGGAAATCCACCGTGAGTACCTGCAGCGCAAGCAGCACCAGTACCAGCAGGCCGACCATGATCACGGGAACGAACTCCCAGGTCAGGAAATATCCGCACAGCTGAGCCATGATGCCGGAGCATTCTATGGCACCCAGCACCAGGATGTACAGAAGAGGGAAGAAACGGAAGAAATCACGCCCCGGAGCCATCCACAGCTGGATGTTGGATATGCATTCGAAGGTTCCCCACAGCTTGAACCATCCTGCCGCATAGCAAACTATCCACAGCAGCGGCAGACTTCTCACCGTTGCCCCGGCAATGTTGCAGATTATCAGTCCGGCAGCGCAGACCGACAGCATCCACTTGTTGGAAAAGCGGAACTTCAGCCTGAAAAGCAGCGGGAACGGCATTGTCACCCCTATCAGCCCGGCGTAGCCGCACATCATCACGTCCTCCTGAAGCATCGACAGGTCTCCCTGCATCCCGGAGAGCGAGCCTAGGTAGACTCCGCTGTTGAGCTGGAACACGAAGGCAAACGCCAGATAAATGAGCGGCCTTATGCGTTCAGGCACGAAGCGCCTGAACATCGGCATCGAGAACTCCATAGCGGAATCAGATTACGCACTCGACATTCATTCCGGCACTCAGCGCAGAAAGATCTTCCTCGCTGTTGCCCTCAAGCAGTATCCTCACGGGGATACGCTGCTCGGTCTTCACAAAATTGCCTGTAGCATTGTCCTGCGGGAAAATCGAATAGGCAGCCCCGGTAGCTCCGGATATCCTCTCCACTACCCCCGTGTACTCCACTCCAGGCACCGCATCGGCAGTTATCCTGACCTTGTCTCCGGGTTTGATGTACCTCATCTGGCGCTCGCGGTAGTTCGCGACCACCCACACCTCATCGTTGTCCACGACGGTGACTATTGGCTGGCCCGGCTGGACAAGCTGTCCTTCCCTGATTTCCTTTCCTCCTGTCCTTCCGTTGCACGGCGCGGTTATCACAGTATACGAAAGATCAAGTTCGGCAAGCTGGAGAGAAGCTTCCGCAAGAGCCACCTGTGCTTCATTCTGCGAGAGTCTACCCTTGAGCTCTGCAACGGTGATCTCTGCACTCTGCTCCTGCAGCACGCATCTTTCGTATTCCGCCTTGGCGACTTCGTACCTCGTGCTGACATCGTCGTACTGCTGCTGCGTCACTGACTCTTCGGCATAGAGTTTCCGGTATCTGTCATACTCGTCACTCGCGTTGTCCAGACGCACCTTGCTCTCCTGAATCGCAACGGCGGCAACCTTTACCCCGTTTTCGGCAGCTTCCAGACTCCTCTCAGTAACGGACATCGCGGACCTGGCGTTCTCAAGCGCCGCCTCCGCCTGTGCTGCCCTGAGCCTGTATTCCGCATCGCAGAGAACGGCAAGAGTATCTCCCTTCCTTACCTCGGAATATTCCTCAAACCTTATCTCGTCCACGTAGCCCTGCACACGCACGTTGACCGGAACGATGTTCTTCCTTATCTGGGCATTGTCGGTGAATGTCCCCTTGCCCACATGCAGGAAATGACCTGCAACGAAAACGCAACCTGCTGCAATCAGAGCGAAGATCACAAGGTTGTAAAACAGCTTGACTCTTTTCTTGTTGTTCATGACTCTTCTTCAAATCTTGCCAATTACAATATTCCGGCTTCGTACCTGAGTTGGCAGTGCAGGTAGGCCACCTTTATCCGTGCATCGACTTCCGAAAGTTCTGCCGACAGTTTCATGTTGGCTGCGTCGACCATGTCGGTCACTATTGCCAGTCCGTTTTCGTAGCGGTTGTTGATGATGCGGTAATTCTCCGCCGCAAGCTCCACGTTCTTCACCTGTTTCTCAAGGTCGGAGAATGAACTGACGTATCTCCTGTACGCGGCCTGGATGTTCATGTCCGCCTCCCTGCGTGCAAGTTCCGTTGCCTGACGGCTCCGCACTATCTCCGCACGGGCCTCGCGTACCTTTGACGGGCTCTTGTACAGCGCGCCGAGATCGATGCTCACCCCTACTCCGACATACCAGTAGTTGAAGTTGTTGTTGAGCGGCGGGACCTCGATAAGCACCGGTCCGTTCATGTTGTCGGCAAAGGAGAGGGCAATCTTCGGAATCATGCCTGAACGTGCAAGCTTCAGCCCGGCCTCGGCCATCTCCTCTTCCGAGAGAGCAATTCCTACCGAAGGAGTGTCCTCACTGCGCGACATCCACTCCTGCTCAAGACCCTGCGGAAGCGCGGACGAAACCATGGTTGTGTCAACCTCTATCACGGTGGAAGGATCGAGCCCCAGCATCGTGCAGAGCCTGTAGTTGAGCACCGCAGCCTCGGTCTCCACGTTGTCCAGGGCAAGGCGCATGTCGGCAAGCTGGAGTTCATAGCGGGTGACATCATTGCGCAGCGCCGTTCCGTGACTTTCGCGGCTCTTTCCGAGATCTACCAGCCGCTCCATGAGTTCGCAGTTGCGCATGTAAACGACCCTCTGGTTCCTCATCCTGAACAGGTCAAGATAGTATCCGGCCAGCATCATCCTCACCTGCTGACGTGTCAGCTCCACCTGCTTGCCGGCGATTTTCTCTCCTATGCCCGCCATCTCCACGGCCGCATCCTGCGCACCGCCGGCATACAGAAGCTGCGTTGCCTCAAAGGCGAAGTTGTTGCCGAAATGAGGAATCGGTGCAACCGTCACGTTCGAGAAATCCCTGTCGGTGAGAATGCCGTTGCCGATATAGTTGGCGGACAGATTCGCCGAAATGTCGGGCAGTTTCGCCTCCTTGCTCTCCCTGACTCTCATCGAGGCGATCTCTGCAGCGCTCTTGCTGACCTGCAGCCTGACCTCATTATCCTCGGCAAGCTCAAAAATGTCGTCCAGCGAAAGGACCCGACCGGGAACTGCGGTGCCGTTGCCGCCAGTTTCCTGCGCAGCCGCATTTCCCTGCGGCATCAGCATCACGCAAGCCGCCATGAGCGGAAAAATATTGCGGAATGATCTTATCATACGACTCTGAAATTTCGAGCCGCAAAATTACTCCGTTCCTTCCTGCCGGACGTTATCATAATTTCCCTGCGTGCACACAAAATCAAACCTTTTGTGTATTTTTGCAGCAAAAATCACCTGTCATAATTACAAAATCGGAACGATGGCCAACGAAATGTCACCTCACTTCATACGTGGTTCACTGTCCGGATGGAACCCGGCTGCGGTCACCCTCGGCTTCGGCGGGATACTGACGGGCCTAAAGGGAACCGGCACCATTCTGCACAACTTCAGGAAATGGACTATTTCCGAAGGCACCACCATGACCTTCTTCCCGGGAGACGTCGTCCATCTCGAATCGGCTTCCGATGATTTTGACACCTGCATGCTCGTTTATTCGGCAGAAACCCTCAGGTCCGCAAGCCTGCAGATGGAAAGCGTCGTCTACGAATGGCTGAGAAATGACTGTTGCACCTCCGACCCGCGTGTATTCAGAATAACCGGAGCCACATTCAGGCTTCTGGAACTCTACCTCAACGACGGGATGTTCGAGTCGTCCGGCGAGATAATCCGTCTGCACCTCAAGGCCTACTTCCTCGGAGTGTACGACAGTGTACGGAACATAATTGAAGAACAGACTTCCGGAGCAGGCAGAGGGAACAGAATAAGGGAGCAGTTCAACCGGTTCATGGAGATGCTCGAAAAAGAGTACCGCACCTGCCACAGCGTGAGCCATTATGCCGAAAAGCTCTCGATCACCCCGAAACACCTCACGACAATCACAAGGAGAATTTCCGGAAAGTCAGCAAAGGACCTGATCGACGAATACGTCACCATGCGCCTCAAGCTTACACTCTCCGAATCCACGGTCTCGATAAAAGAAATCGCCTGGAGCTACAACTTCCCGTCCACCGCATTCCTGTGCAGCTATTTTTCGAGACATACCGGCATGACTCCCCAGCAGTACCGAAGAATGCATCCCGGGGAAACGGGCAAGGACAAAAAATTAGGGTGAAAGCGGCCTTTTTCCGCTTCCACCCCAAAAATTCATTCTGCTGCAGCGCTACTCTCCGGTAGAACTTTCAGGCGGATTGCTGATGTAAGTGGCGACAATGGCAGGAGCACCGGATGCGGTGAGGTCCCATATCTTTGAGGCTTCCCAAACCGAGCCGTCATCTGCATCGAGATCTGGCACATTATCTGTCAGCGTTGTATAGTTTACGCCCCCAGGTTCAACACAGTGGTCAGGTCCATATAGACCATATTTCCCGACCAGTCCGATTCCGCTGACCCCATCGGGAAGAACCGCATAGCAGGAAGTCACGTGTCCGCTGGTATACCCGGCAATGCTTCCCACACCCGACTCATTTCCGCTTACGCTGCCGAGGAGAGACACATGGGTTGAATAACATCCGTATACGTAGGAAGCACTGTTATTGTTGTAGCCTACAATGCCTCCCTCTGTCTCCGAAACAAGACCGTCAGCGCCTATCGTCGAATATGCCGAATAGCTTGCGACTACATTGCCTCGGCTATTATATCCAACAACTCCTCCAAGACGAGCGCTCGCTGCCGAAGAGGCATGGGTTATGACTGCCTGGTTCACGATGCATTGGGCAACGATTCCGAAACTGTTCTCTCCTGCGATGCCGCCGGCCCAAACGCCTGACACCGTGGCACCGTCGACCGCACACTTGAGCAGACGGCCGCTGGTTGACACGCTGCTCTCCTGAGAGGTCGTTCCCACAATGCCGCCGGCACGCGAACTGCTGCCCGAAGCAATCACCTTGCTGTCGCCAGAAAGGGTACAATATTCTATCTTCCCGTAACTTGTACCTGCAATGCCGCCGGCCGCGTACGTGCCGGTAATCTGAACGTCACGGGCGTTGCTGTTGTTCACCTGCACACTGTTGTTGCCGGTGATTGCACCGGCATAATTCCCGGACACCTTGGAGTCAAGCACATTGCATCCGTCTATGACACCGAGGCTGGCTCCGGCAACAACTCCGGCATACGATTCGGGACCGCCCACAACTTCGGCACCCGAGAACTTCACGTCATGCACCTTGCCGCCTGATGCAAGCGCACCGAAGAAGCCCACATTGGCAGCATCGCTGCCGGCAACAGTGAGATTATAGATGTATTTTCCGTTTCCGTCGAACTCGCCGGCATAGCCATTGGTGCTCATGTCGCTGCCAACGGGCATCCACTCCTTGCCGGAAAGGTCAATGTCGTTCTCAAGCACCACACTCTTGTTCAGTACATTCTCGTCCGCAGCCCAAGCAAGGAGACCGTCACCGTTGTACACGTGATAGGTCCCGTCAACCAGTTCATATCCATTCACCGGCTCGAACTGGCCCGGATCCACTTCGCCAAGATTCAGAATATGCCCGGCATCAATGGTAACCTCTGATGAACCCTGCTTCGCCCATACATTCCCGGCTGAGTCATAAAGCGAAAGCGTCAGTCCGGCTGACAAGGTTCCGGGGGCAACGACAAAATAATATGTTTTGCCGGCGGAAAGTGTGCCATACAGTTCCACAGAAGTGGCGCCAAAGTCCGCATCAGCTACCGCAACCGGACTGTCGGAAGCTGCGTTCACTGTTACCGCTCCGGCAAGGTTCTCACCGGCGTTGCCGCTCAGGGTAGCCTTCACAACATTCACGGATGTACTTCCAAGCGTGAACTTCACCAGGGCGCAGACATTCCTGAAGAACAGGTTGTTCTGCGCGTCTGCAACCGCAACCGAAGGATTTAGCCCCGATGCAAAACTGCCCGGATACGCGGTCTGAACGGCAGGCAGCTCAGTCGATATTGTGCTCCCGTCAATAGAGGCGCTCTCATTGTAGGGGTAAAGCGCGTAGTAAGTGCCCTCACGGCTCACGGAGCCGGAGAATTCCACTGAGGCGCCGCTCTGGTCCGTTTGAAAAGGATTGTTGCTGCCGGCAGCGTCAAAAACGGAAATTTTATCGCCTGCCACCCAATCGACGGCATTGTTCTCCACCAGCTCGGTGCGGGTTGCCGGATTGCTTGAGGCATGGAATGTCAAATCTGTCCTGCCGTTGCCGGAAGGATCCTCAACTGCAACTTTTGTGCAGGCGACAGCAAGCGCCGCAAACGCAAGGGCGGCACAAATTGCATGCTTTTTCATCATTCTGTCCGGATTTTTATTGATCCACTCCAAATTTACCAATGATAGACCTCATCCTCTTCAAACCCCTGATGGGTATTCTGGCTGGCGCAGATGACCTGGGCAGCTTCAATCTGCACGACCGTGCAGGAAGGAGCCTCATAGATTTCTTTTGTTGTTTCCATAGATTTGCTGTAATAGTTTTTGTATTGTTTACAAATTGCAAATATAAGCATTATCCATAGGCGTTGTTCCTCAGTGTCAGATTATTTGCAAGCACTGCCGACTAAAATTAAATTGATATCTTTGTGCCCGGAAAAGCATGAGGCAAGATGGCGATTGTACCTGAAAAATATCTGAGAGACTGGAAGCGGAGGCTTTCGCAGGGAATCAGACGGCCGGAGAAAGGCGGCGAGACAGGAAGGAGGAGGGCCGGATGGCTGTCGCTCAGCCCGCTGCTCGTGTTTCTGGCAGCATATCTGGTATCTTCCCTGCTGGCCGCGGACTTCTACAAGGTTCCGATAGCGGCGGCATTCCTCATCGCGTCCGCATACGCGCTGGTGATTACCCGTGCCGGCAATCTTGACAACAGGGTGGGAATTTTCTCCGAAGGTGCCGGCAACAAGAATGTCCTGCTGATGATATGGATATTCGTGCTTGCGGGAGCTTTCGCAAACACTGCCCGCGACATCGGGGCAATCGACGCGACAGTGAATTTTGCGATGTCGGTGCTGCCCGGGAATCTCATGTATGCCGGCCTGTTCATCGCTGCAGCCTTCATATCGATGGCAATCGGCACGAGCGTCGGGACAATAGTGGCCATGGTTCCGGTCGCTTCCGGCATAGCCGCAGAATCCGGCATGGACCTCGGCTTCGTCACGGCAATTGTTGCCGGCGGCGCCTTTGTCGGTGACAACCTCTCGTTCATTTCCGACACGACAATCGCCGCCACGCGCACGCAGGAATGCTCCATGTCCGACAAGTTCAAGGTCAATGTCAGAATAGCCGCACCGGCGGCACTCGTTGTGACGGTAATCTACATTCTTGCGGGCACATCCGTTCAGGCAGTACCCGCAAGCGGCAACGTTGAGTTCGTGAAGCTCATTCCGTACATCCTGGTCATCGGACTGGCCCTGACGGGAATGAATGTCCTTGCTGTTCTTGCTGCCGGGCTGGCGGTCAATGCCGTAATAGGCTTCGCCTGCGGAGCCTTCGACTGGGTGGGATGGCTCGCTTCCGTCGGAAAAGGCATAGGAGGTATGGGCGAGCTCATCATCGTCACCATGCTGGCCGGCGGCATGCTTGAGCTGATACGCTACAACGGAGGACTCGACTTCATAGTGGAGTCGCTTACCAGGAAGATCTCCGGAAAGCGAGGGGCCGAACTGAGCATCGCGGCGCTCGTGGCCATTGCCGACCTGTGCACGGCTAACAACACCATCGCAATAATCACCACGGGACGAATTGCCAGGAACATCACGATGAAATACGGCCTCGACCCGCGCAAGACCGCAAGCATACTTGACACTTTCTCCTGTATTGTTCAAGGGCTGATACCCTATGGCGCGCAGATGCTCATGGCCTCGGGTCTTGCCGGAATATCGGCGATTTCGATAATCGGGCACATGTATTATCCTTTCCTGCTGGCGGTCTTCGCCGTTCTCGCCATCATCTTCCGGTATCCGAAAAAAATCTGAGATCAGCCGTCCTGAAAGGAATCCCGCCAACGCTCTTCCAGTTCCTCCATAGTGACTCCAAGGAGCCTCATCTGGCGGAACAGTTCGGGAATGCTCTCCTCCATGAACTCTTTCCTCCGGCTCGCGAGTATCAGGCTGCGCGCGTTTTCCGCGACAAAGTAGCCCATGCCCCGGCGCGTATAGATGATCTCGAGCCTGGTGAGCCTGTCATATGCCCGCACCACGGTGTTCGTGTTGACTTCCAGCATTTCCGACAACTCCCGGACACTCGGAATCCTGTCCCCGGCCTTGTAGCGCCCGGACAGGATATCGTCGCAGAGCCGCTCGGACATCTGCAGATAGATGGCTTTGTCAGGCTTGAACTCACTCATTTTCCCTGCTGTCCATTTGATATTTCAGAAAGGACCTGTAGGCGTATATTAAGAAAATGACTGCCGAAACGACCAGCATTGCAATAAGCAGTACGGTAGAGGCCTTCTCTCCGATAACATCAGTCTCTTCCAACACTATTGGAGTCAAGAGGATAACCGCCACAACCAGCACCTGCAGCAAGAAGGAACGACGGCCGAAGATCTTTTTCGACATTGAAAACACCACCACCAGGGGCAGGAGGTAAAAGGTCAGGGCAATCATGGTCAAGACATGTTCGCTGTCGTGCCTGTCGCCGAGAAACAGCAGGCGCATGCCTTCCGCGTCGCCTGTGACAAGGGAGACGATCGCGAAGATTGCCGAGCCCCATAAGGCAGAGAATAGAAGATAAGGAACTGCCAGGGCGATGGAACCCACATACAGAGAGACATATTTTTCCAGAGGAGACGCCGGCACGGTCATCCTGCTGGTCAGCAGGTCAGAAAAGAGCGTGGACACCTGCATCATGGCGATGACCAGCAGGGGTATCTCGGCAAACGAGATGCTTTCGGCAAGGTCATCTTCAAACAGCAGGGACAGCAGGCAGATTATGAGGACCGAACTGAAAGCCATCAGAACAGTCCTCCAAATGTTCAAACCATACATTTCACCGATCTGAAGACGGGTGAACAGAAGCATCCTTCTTGCACTGAACTCTTTCATTTTATAACTCCTTTTGTTACTGCGTTGAACAATATTTCCATCGGAACCCCGCTTCCTTCTCCCTCCGTATCACCTTCTCCCGCTCCCGCGTTTTCCCTTATCACCTTATAGCCCTCGGCACAATTCTCGGCATACAGGCACCCGTCCGGAGAACTGGAGATCCCGAAAGTATACCTCTGCGACAAGGATTCGACAGAATCGCCGAACAGGCTGCCGTCGTTCCTCAGAATCACCACGTCGGAGAGTATATTCTCGACATCCGGCATCACGTGGGTGGAAATCACCACTGCCTGGTCATCACGCATATGCCTGATCAGCAATCTCCTGAACTGGTTGCGCGAAGGCACGTCCATTCCGTTGAGCGGCTCGTCCAGGAGCAGCACGCGCGTCCCGAGCGAAAGCAGGAAACTGAACATGAACTTGTGGCTGTTGCCGAGAGACAGCCCGGAGAGGTTCCGCGTCTGCGGGTCGATGCCGAACTCCTTGAGGCAGTCCTCCAGCACCGGAAGGCTGAATGATGGATAGAAAACCGAATTGAGAGCGACATATCTGTCTATGCTTTCCTTTCTCAAACTGAATTCCGCCGGCATGAAGGCAATTTCCGACAGGACCTCAGCACTGCGCGATCCTACGCTGCGGCCATCGGCAAGGATTTCCCCCTCTTTCGGGAAAAGCAGTCCGCTCATCAGCTTCAGGAGAGTCGTCTTCCCGGAACCGTTGAGTCCGAGAAGACCATATACCCTGCCTCCTGACAGTGAGGCGCTCACATTGTTGATCACCACCCTGGCGGGATCATACCAATAGGTAACGTTCTTCAGATCCATCATTTGCTTGTCTTTCATTTGCAGTTTCAGTACTTGTTGCCGTTGCAGCTCCGGACAATGTTCCATCCCGAATTTTCATCTTCGTGCCGGAAAAGCACTACGGTCTTTTGCACTGTACCACCGTGGTGGTACAGTGCAAAAGTATAACAAAAAATTCAATCTGCAAATAATTGGGCTGAAATTTTACCCGTCGGTTCCGGAAATGTCCGTAAGACTTACCTCAGCACAATGCGGCAATTGTCCAGACTTTCGACAATCGCCAGTGACTCGACCCTCATGCCGGCTTCTTCCAGCACCTTCCTGCCTTCCTGAAAGGCCTTTTCGATGATGAACCCCATGCCGACAATTTCGGCACCGGCCTGCGATGCCAGGTCCATGATGCCGCGCGCGGCATTCCCGTTGGCCAGGAAATCATCGATGAAGAGCAGGCGCTCTCCCTTGCTTATGAAATCGCCGCACACGCACACGTCATAGCTGCGCTGTTTGGTAAACGAAAATACTGACGTGAGGAGCATATTCTCCATGGTACTCGGCCGCTTCTTCTTCGCGAACACCACCGGAAGGCCCAGCTGGCTGCCCAGGAGCACTGCCGGAGCTATCCCGCTGGCCTCGATCGTAATTATCTTGTCGAATTTTTCGCCGCTGAAGCGTCTCGCGAATTCTTTCGCGATTTCCGTCATCAAGACGGTGTCTATCTGGTGGTTGATGAATCCGTCCACTTTGAGGATGCCGCCTTCGAGGCATTTACCGTCCTTAAGGATGCGTTGTTTGAGGAGTTCCATGAGATTGCAATATTGCAGCGAAATTAAGAAAAAAATTGCTTTTGCACATGCAAAGCCCTATCTTGGCCGGCGGTTAGAATCATTATCAATCACTAAAACACCCAATCATGAAAAAATTTCTTCCTGCATGCATCGGCCTGGCCGCCCTTGCCCTTGCAGTATCCTGCCAGAAGCCGCAGGATGTGCCACCACCTCAAAGCGAGATTCCGGAAGGAGCTGTCAACCTTTCCGAGAACGGAACCGCGAACTGCTACATAGTCGCACCGAACGCCACCTCGGCTTTCAGCGCAGAATTCAAGGGGAATTCCACCGATCTTCCGATCGGCAATGCATCTGACGCCAGACTTGTATGGCAGAGCAGCCAGAATCTGGTGAAAGAAATCTCCTATGCTCCCCAGTCCAAAATGATTGTTGTGGAGACCTCGGACATGCAGGGCAATGCCCTGGTGGCTGCGACCGACCCCGAAGGCAACATTCTCTGGAGCTGGCACCTCTGGATAACCGACTATGATCCGGCAGAGACCGATTTCACCACCGAACCCAATTCCTCAGGGACCACATGGACATTCATGGACCGCAACCTCGGAGCACTGAACACGGACAAGGGAGATTTCGGCTCATTCGGAATGCTGTACCAATGGGGCCGGAAGGATCCTTTCCCTGCACCCGCTTCATTCACCGTGATGAACGAGGACTACACTTATGCGGTCGACGGCGAGCCGACATACTACGACATCGACAACAACCCTCTGCCCAAATTCAGCGAACTCGCCGAGTACCACGGAACCATCGACAAGTCCATAGCCAACCCTGACGTGTTCTATGCAATGACAAAGAAATCCACCGGAGAATATGACGAATACGGGGATGAAATATTTGTCGACGACCCCATAACCGGCGACTGGACCGATGTCTCAGACGATGACTACTGGGGCGGCGAGAGTCTGAAGAAGACCATATATGACCCGTGCCCTGTCGGATACAAGGTCCCCGTATGCGACGCCGGAGGGAACTCACCCTATGAATGGCTGACCTACGACAAAGTCGTGTGGGAAAGCAACGGATGCGACTTCAACGGAGTGTGGTTCCCCACCACAGGTACCAGGGCCTATGCTTCAGGCACTCTTGACTACCCCGAGGCCAACCCCTACAGCGGGCTCTGGCTCGGCACAAAGGGTGCAGCGTCATCCAACCTTGAGCAATACCCTACCCTGTACGGCCAATACATGTTCATCATCGACGGGAAGAGGATGTTCAAGGTCAACAAAGACCGCCGTTCACAGGGACTTTCCGTACGCTGCGTAAAGGAAGACTAGTACGCCACTGGTCTGCCCCTTTTACAATATGACCTTTCACGCCGGACCTTCCCCTGCGACCTGCCGGGAGCACTCCAGTGGAAGGTCATTTCGCTTCAGGATAAACATTCAACCGCAAAAATTGGAATTGAGAGCGGCCCTCTGCTCATAAGCAAGGCTGTGAGTGAAACCTTCTTCACTTCAAATGTCCCATGGAAGAGCATTAGCGCAGGCAGATGACAATAACCTCAACTGAATCAAGGTACCGGACATTGCCAGGAATGATGGCAACGGAACAAACAATGAACCAGCATATTTCCGCCTTGCCGCGGTGCCGCGAGGAAGGCTCTTCTCCGGTCAACGCCTGACGAGAGGCACCTGCGGCTGGCGGAAACCATGGCAGAATAGTTCCTGCAATTCACCTGTCGCACCAAACGGCCTTCCAGGGCCCTGCAGGGCATGCTGCTGCGACAGGTCCAACGATTTCCGGGAGACCTGTCGCACTCACCCCTCTCCCAGGCCTCTCCAGGGCACATCGCTGCGACAGGTGAATTGCAGGAACTCCGCTTTTGAAAAGCCCTGGGGATCCTTGCTCCTTGCCTTCTCCGACTTCCCGCAATTCATCAGGAACACCGACAGGCCTCTGACGACTATCCACGGCACCTTGCCGTTCCCGATGGAACCAAAAAGGGTCCATCGGAAACACACCCCCAACCTGCAGCCCACTCCAAGACACATCACCGTTCCCGATGAATTGCAGGAACCATATCAGTCCAGCGATTGCCGAAATACCAGACAATTTGCTTCCCCAAAAAGCCTTATAAAGCGCTCCGCGGTGCCGCGAGGAAGGCTCTTCCCCGGTCAACGCCTGACGAGAGGCACCTGCGGCGGGCGAAAACGACTGCAGCAAAACTGACCAGAGATCTGCAGGACTCCGCCTTGCCGCGGTGCCGCGAGGAAGGCTCTTCCCCGGCCAACGCCTGACGAGAGGCACCTGCGGCGGGCGAAAACGACTGCAGCAAAACTGACCAGAGATCTGCAGGACTCCGCCTTGCCGCGGTGCCGCGAGGCAGGCTCTTCCCCAGCTAACGCCTGACGAGAGGCACCTGCGGCGGGCGGAATGGCCGAAACGATGCCAGCTTGCAGAACCACCTGCGGCTGGCGGAAACAACGGCAGGTGGCGGCGACGCTGCAGCAGAAACCTAGCAATGCAGCCCAAAATGCTTATCTTCGCAGTCCGGCTACGGGATCCGTTCACTCATTGGAGCCCAAGAGTAGCCCCAAGAGTAGCCCCAAAAGCAATGCGGCCGCAGCCCACAAATAAATGGAACATACAGATGAACGCCACCAGACTCATACAGAAACTTCTTCTTGCAGCCATGACCGCCTGCCTGTCCTGCACAGTGCTCCACTCGGCAGAGAATGCAGGCAAACCAGGCCCTGAGAGCGGAATCGCCACAGCAACCGGAAGCAGCAGCGGAACTCTTGCCTCCTCAAATGCGGAAAGGAGCAACACGAAAGCAAAGCCATTGGAATACCGGGGGTTCATCGGAGGGATGATGATCCATACCGGCTACGTGAGCAGCCGGGACTTCACCGTCACCTCACTTTCAGGACAGGCCCACGAGTTCAACGCATCCGGAGCCCCGTTCGGAATCGGAGGGGCTGCCAAATTCATGTTCGGAAAGCATCTGAGAATCGGAGCCGAAGGATACGTGTCCACTCTAGGATACGGAGAGAACGGCAGCCACACAAAAACCGGCTGGGGAGGGCTCCTTGCCGACTGTGCCCGGGATTTGGGCAAGTTCAGGCTTTTTGCCGGAGGAACAATCGGAGGAGGCAGCCACACCGACATCACCATTGTCTCGCCGATAGCCGATGACTACATTGCCGAAGAGTTCATCTCCTACCGCAAATACGGATTCGCTGCGCTGGTCCCCTTCATCGGGGCGGAATATGCCCTCACTCACAAAGTCAGCCTCGTTGCAAAAGTTGACTGGATGCTCAACCTGAGCGGCCGGCAGGATGACTTCGTGACTGGTCCCAGGCTCTATCTCGGCTTCATGTTCGGACATGCGGATCAATGAAAATCAGCCGGGCTGCCGGTCCTGAAAAGCCGACAGCCCGACATTAATGTCACAGTCCAAGTTTTCCCTGAAGCCTTACGGTCAGAGCAGATGATCGTCAATGATCTTCTTAAGCTGCTGCTTTGAAGGAGCTCCGCTGCTCATCGAGGGGTCCCCATCTCTGGGGACGAACAGCAGGGTCGGCACAGAACGTATTCCGAAAACACCCGACAGATCCTGCTCCTTGTCCACATCGACCTTGTAGATATCGAGCCTGCCGCTGTACTCATCTGCCAGCTCTTCCAGAACCGGTCCGAGCGCCTTGCAGGGGCCGCACCATGTTGCGTAAAAGTCAACTATCGCCGGTTTGTCGCCTTCGAACTTCCAGGCCTTGGGATTTGCCTCGTAATTGTAGACCTTGCTGAGGAATTCCTCTTTTCCAATGTGTATTGTTCCCATAATATTACTGATTTCCTGTCATTATTTTCCGTAAACCGCTTCCTCTATCTTATCCTTGGGCAACTGCCTCGTGCAGAAGAACCAGTCGTAGCACTTCATGTCCTTTTCCTCCCCGTCCATGCGGCTCTTCGCCACTCCGCATGAACCGGCAGTGGGCACTATCACCTCGTCTCCGGGCTGCCAGTCAGCCGGAAGGGCAACTCCGAACTTGTCGCTTGTCTGAAGTCCGATCAGCACGCGCTTGATCTCGTCGAAATTCCGTCCGAGGGACAGCGGATAATAGATGATGGTCCGGATCACGTCGTTGGGGTCGATAAAGAAGACCGCCCTCACTGCCTGCGTGGCACTCTCGCCGGGCTGGATCATGCCGTACTTGCGGGCTATGTCCATAGTGATGTCCTCAATGAGCGGGAACTGAACAGCCACATTCTTCATTCCCCGGTACTCTATCTTGTCCTGAATGGTGCGGAGCCATGCGATATGGCTGTACAGACCGTCAACAGACAAGCCGACAAGCTGGGTATTCAGAGCCTCAAATTCCGCCGAACGCGACGCGAATGTCATGAATTCAGAGGTGCAGACCGGAGTGAAGTCAGCCGGATGGCTGAACAGAATCTTCCACTTTCCGCCGAAGTCTTCGGGGAACCTGATCTTTCCCTGTGTCGTCACGGCCTCGAATGAAGGGGCCTTGTCACCGATGCGAGGCATCTGGTAATTCTGGTTCTGCAAATTGTTCGTTTCCATATCCTGTATCGTTTTGAGTTTGTTTCCTGATGCAAATATAGGACAGCGACAATTATAAATCAAATTGATATACTCAATGATATTATTTACAAAAACTATAATATATTTGCAACCGGAAAAACAAGCCACACGATGAATCTGGCAACACTCAAATACATTGCGGCAGTCGACACCTACCGAAACTTCGTAAAGGCCGCCGAGGCCTGCGGGGTCACCCAACCGACACTCAGCATAGCCATCAGGAACATGGAAGAAGAACTTGACGTGGTCATCTTCAACCGCAACTCTCATCCGGTCGAGCCCACGGCCATAGGGAAGAAAATCATAGCAATGGCGCGCAACACTCTCCACAGCGCGGCACAGATAGATGAACTCGTGCGCAGCGAACGGGGCGAGGAAGGCGGAGAAGTCTCCATCGGGACCATTCCCACCGTCGCGCCGTACGTCCTTCCCGGCCTGTTCCGGGAAATGCGCTCGTCACTTCCGCATATGCGCATGAAAGTCGCGGAGATGCGCACAAGCTTTCTAGTCGAAAAACTGAGGACAGGAGAAATCGACATCGCCATAATGTCCACGCCGCTCGGACAGAAAGGCCTTCTTGAGATTCCGCTATACTACGAGAAGTTCCTTGCCTACGTGTCACCTGAAGACAGGCTTCATGCGCTCGGCGAGATTCCCGCAGACAAACTGCCGTCAGAAAGATTCTGGATACTGGAAGAGGGGCATTGCCTGAGGAACCAGGTCCTCAATTTCTGCCACAGCCGCAAGCGCAGCCACACGGAATACCAGGCAGGCAGCATCGACAATCTGATCCGCGTTGTGGACAGGAACGGCGGCTACACGGTGATACCTGAACTGCACCTGTCCTTCCTTACGGAAACGCAGCGCGGCAACGTGCGCCCCATCGTGGGACAGCCGGCGGGAAAAGGCTGCGAGGAGTGCGTGCCGCTGCGGGAAGTGTCGCTCGTGATACATGAGAATTTCGTGCGGGAGAAGCTGCTCAACACGGTCGCGGAATGCATAAAACGCACGCTTCCGGAAGACATGCTGGACTCCCGTCTCAAACGCTTCGCCATCAGGCTGTAAAGCCGTCCGAACGGCGCATGCATCCGACAAGGCGGCAATAGCCGGAACCTCCAGACGCAGGAATGAACCTTCCCATTACTTCATAATGGCGCCCGGCACAGAGCCCGTCATGGCAGCAGGTTCAGTTCCTGCATCTGTTCCCGAGTCCAAACATGGATGAACGCGGTCTTGAGGATATTGTCCTTGTCGTCATACAGAGCCCATGGCCATGAGCCTTCCCTGTCGAAATTATATTCCATTCCGGGGAGATCCACATAAGTGCTTTCGGACCTGAGCAGCCTCCCGCTGAATTCCATGGCATAGCCCTCAGGGGCATCCTTGCCCTGGATTCTGCCCGCCCTCGGATCCATTGTCACTATTCTCCACTTGAATTCCACAGCCCTGTTCACCTTAAGATGCACTCTGGCAACCATATATCCCGAGCCCAGCAGGATGGCGCTGCCGAACCTGTCAGGAGATGATCCAGGCGCACCTCCATAGAACTCAACCCTGTCCACCTCAATGTCAGGCTTTCTGTCAAGAAAATTGAACAATCCCATAACTGACACATTTTCGCAATAATATACAACTTTCGTCATTATCGTCAAAATCCAACCGGATGCCTGGCGGCACATAACCGTCAGGCAAGATTCTTTACAGAAAAACGGGGATGACCTTCACAGGCAATCCCCGAAAACCAATATATCATATCAACAAACCGTCCTATTTGATGTGGGCGAATGCATCGGTGACCCCGAAGGTCTTCTCCGCACGCTCCTTCACCTTAACGCTCGTCGCGGTGTCTGCCACGTTCCATGAGAAGTACACT